>JBBQMW010000048.1:0-25023 GCA_038329265.1 Bacteroidales bacterium
AATGCCGGAGAACGGATTGCGATTGTTGGGCCGTCGGGCTCGGGCAAAACCACTTTGCTGAATCTGATCGGAACGTTGGATCGACCGGATTCAGGCAAAATGTACTTCGAAAATCAGGATTTATCGGTATTCTCAGATCAGCAACTGGCCGCGTTCCGGAATGAGAAAATCGGATTTGTATTCCAGTTGCACCATTTGTTACCGCAACTCACTTTGCTCGAAAACATCCTGCTGCCAACCCTGACCGACAAAAGACTACAGGGAAAAGAAACGCTCGAACGTGCTCAAAAACTGATTTCCAGAATGGGTTTGTCCGAAGTCGCACATCAAAAACCTTCCGAATTGTCTGGTGGCGAATGCCAGCGAACTGCAGTAGCACGTGCGCTGATCAACCGTCCCGGACTGATTTTGGCCGACGAACCAACCGGCGCACTCGATCAGAAATCAGCTTTTAATCTGACCGATTTGCTGGTTGAACTAAATCAGGAAGAAGGAGTTACGTTGATTATGGTTACCCACTCAATGGATGTAGCGAAAAAAATGGATCGGATTTTCCGGATTGAAAGCGGGAAGCTGCAAGAAAGTTAAAAGTTTCCGGTGAAAACTATTGTCTAAATTTCTTTAGTCAAAACGAATGAAACAACTGATTGAATGTGTTCCGAATTTTTCGGAAGGAAGAGATGAGAAAATTATTAAGCAGATCACCGATGCCATTGAAAGTATTGATGGCATTAAATTACTGAATGTTGATCCGGGGAAAGCCACCAATCGCACGGTTGTTACTTTTGTAGGCGAACCGGAGCAGGTGATTGAAGCTGCTTTTCAGGGTGCTAAAATGGCCGCTCAATTGATTGACATGAGCAGGCACAAAGGCGAGCATCCACGTTTTGGGGCAACCGATGTGTGTCCGCTGATACCAATTGCCAACATCACAATGGAAGAAACGGTGGTTTATGCCCGGAAACTGGCCAAACGACTGGGTGATGAACTGGGCATTTCGGTGTATTGTTACGAATTTGCTGCTTTTAGTGAAGAACGTCAGAGTCTGGCAAATTGCCGTTCTGGCGAATACGAAGGATTGAAAGAGAAGCTTCAAAAATCGGAATGGAAACCTGATTTTGGTCCCGATAAATTGAATGAAAAGTCTGGTGCAACAGCAGTTGGTGCCAGAAATTTTCTCATTGCTTACAATGTCAATCTGAATACAACTTCACTTCGACGTGCCAATTCCATTGCTTTCGATGTTCGTGAAGCTGGTCGGGTGGTTCGTGAAGGCGATCCGGTAACCGGAAAGATTGTGAACGATGCAAATGGTGAACCTTTGCGCATTCAGGGAACCTTGAAAAAAGTTCGGGCCATTGGCTGGTTTATCCAGGAATATGGTGTGGCGCAAATCTCCATGAACCTGACCGACATTACAGTAACTTCGATGCATCAGGCTTTCGATGAGGTTTCGGAACGCGCCCGTGATCGCGGAATCCGGGTAACTGGCTCCGAGCTGATCGGAGTTATTCCGTTGCAGGCCATGCTCGATGCCGGTAAATATTTCCTCCGGAAACAGGAACGCTCAGTTGGAATTCCTGATACCGAAATCATTAAAATAGCTGTCAAATCACTCGGTTTGGATGAGCTCGCACCTTTCGATCCAAAGAAACGCATCATTGAATATTTGATTGACGATCAACCAAACAAATTGATTGACCTAAGTTTATCTGGTTTCTCGAATGAAACTTTGTCAGAATCACCGGCTCCCGGTGGAGGTTCGGTAGCGGCTTATGTAGGTTCGTTGGGAGCTGCATTGGGATCGATGGTGGCCAATCTTTCAGCTCATAAACGTGGATGGGACGAACGTTGGAACGAATTCTCCAACTGGGCTGAAAAAGGCAAACAGGCACACGACCGTTTATTGAAACTGGTCGATGAAGATACCGCAGCTTTCAATGCCATTATGGATTCGTTTTCAATGCCTAAAAATACTGATCAAGAGAAAAAGTTGCGCACTGCAGCCATTCAGGCGGCAACCAAACATGCCATCGAAGTCCCGTTTGAGGTGATGCAAACCGCCTTTGGTTCGTTAGTAATGATTCAGACCATGGCCGAAATTGGGAATCCGAATTCATTATCCGACGCCGGAGTGGGAGCTTTGTGCGCAAGAACGGCTGTTTATGGTGCCTATCTCAATGTGCGCATCAATGCCGGAGGGTTGGCTGATAAAACGTTTACAGAAGCGATTCTTTCGAAAGCTTCTCAAATCCTTCAGCAAACGCTGCTTAAAGAAGCCGAAATCCTGAAATTAGTAGAATCAAAAATATAGTCATCGGGATTCAGGGTTTCACTTGAAGTGAAGCCCTGAATAATTTAAAATCTTACCAAATTTGAATCTCATGATAACCAAACACCTGATCAGATGACTGGAGCTCATCGGATAAGGTGGAGAATTCCGTACGTTTTTCATTCATCTTGAGCTGTTTGGAATTTCCGGATAGTTCAAAGCTCTTCTAATTTATCCTCATAAAGATTTTTAGTTTCAGCCAGAGTAGGCATAATGCATTATAACCTTATAAGGTTATATGAATGCATTATAACCTTATGAGGCTATATATTGTCTCGTATTTCAGCAGGAGGCAATCATTTTAACCTGAAAAGGGATATAATGAGGGTGAATAAAAATGAACTAATACTAGGAATTATAACATATATAGGTTATATTGGTGCTTTATAACTCCTTGAAGTTATATCTAATCAGTACTATCACCAATAAGATTTGAGCTATGGATGAAATTAAAGCTGTACTTACCGGAGATCTGATTCAATCGCGAAAATTAGATAATGAAGGCTTGGAAAAAGTTCTAAATGCACTTCACAGTACATTTAAAGAAATTCAGGAAAAGATATTAAAAAAAGATGGTCACTTAGAAATTTACAGAGGCGACAGTTTCCAGATTTTAATTCACGAGCCTGAATTAGCACTAAAAGTAACCCTCATCCTAAAATCACGTTTGCTTAGCCTTTTGAATACTTCAGAAATAAAAAGTGATGCTAGAATTGCTATCGGACTTGGTACCTTACGCATGCAGAACAGTAAAGTCATTGAATCTCAGGGAGAAGCTTTTGAATTTTCAGGTTCCGAACTTGATAAAATAATCAAAGAATCGGTAAGTTTAAGTATAAAAACGCCATGGGAAGGGGTTAACGATGAATTCAGGGTAAATTGCCTGTTTGCCGATAGTATTCTCTCAGGCTGGAGCGCCAAAACTGCCGAAAGCGTTTTTAGATATCTTTTGTATGGTGAAACTCAGGAGCAGCAAGCTCAATTTTTTAACGTTTCTCAGCCTGCCATAAGCAAAAGACTTTTTAATCAGGGCAATATGAAAGCAATGGAAGCCTTTTTAAAACGCTTTGAAAATATCATTGAATCCTACACAACCGACATCCCAAATGGAATATAGTCTGCTCATAAAACTGATTTTGGCACATTTGCTCTCCGATTTTGTTTTTCAACCAACCCAATGGGCTAAAGAGAAAGATAAAAACGGATTTAGCTCTGGCTACCTCTATCTGCACATTTTGGTTACCGGCATAATAGCCCAACTTTTAGTGTGGGATTTCAGTTTGTTATTGGCAGTTGGCTTGCTAACATTTTTTCACGGACTTACCGATGGCATCAAAGGCGAAATCAATAAACGTTTCCTCCGGAAATCATCTTCCGTTTCACTTTTTATCACCGACCAAATCATTCATCTTTTGACCATTATGGTAATTTGGATTGTGACATCCGGCCAGTCTGATAAGTTCTATTCCGAATTGGTAAATCTGCTCGACAATCAAAAATTCTGGCTTTATCTACTAAGCTATATTTGGATTTCAATTCCAGTTGCTGTTATCATTGGTAAATTAACCGAATGGTGGAGCAACGAACTTATCATACAGACTTCAGAGTCCACTAAAAAGAAAAAATCCGGGCTTGAAAATGCCGGTAAATGGATTGGCATCATCGAGAGAATTTTGATTGTCACATTTATTTTAATTCAGCAATTTGCGGCCATTGGGTTTATGCTGGCAGCAAAATCGATATTTCGGTTTGGCGATTTAAAAGATAGTAAAGACCACCAAAAAACTGAATACATCATCATTGGCACATTTCTAAGTTTCATGATTTCCATTCTTACCGGAATAGTCCTTTATTATTTTACCCGGTAATCCAAGAGTCTAATATTTAAAATATTTATACCATGAATCACTCCAAACTCCTTTACCTGACAATTGTTGCTTGTTTTTTGCTATTCTCCTGTAAAAATAAAAAGCCGGTTTCCGATTCGGTTGCATATTCCGAATTCATTGCTGCCTATACTTCCGGAGTGATTGGTATTTCGGATGATATTCGAATCGATCTGGTCTCGAATCCTAAGGAAGCAATTCCGGAAGAACTCCCGGCTGATTTAATTCAGATTGACCCTTCTGTCGCCGGAAAAACCACACTTGTCGATGGTCGATCGATCCTGTTTCATCCTGAAAAACCCTTGCAATCGGGGAAGAATTACCATTTTACACTCAATGTGGGACTGATCAAAACTGTTCCTGAAAAGCTCAGGCAGTTTTCTTTTGAGGTGAATACGATCGTTGCCGATTTTTCGGTTGAAAATTTCGGAATCCGAAGTTTCAGGACAAACGGGGAATTAAAAACTGAGATTTCAGGTTCGTTAACAACAAGTGATTTGTTTCCGGCAGAAAAAGTGGAGCAATTAGTTCAGGCAGAACAGGATGGAGTCGTACTTCCGGTTCGTTGGGATCGCACGTCCAGAAATGCACAACAGTTTGTTTTCAATGAAATTAAACGAACAAAAGACGCGGGAAAGGTTAAAATCAGCTGGAATGGAAGCCCGATTAATGCCGACCGGAAAGGTGAGCAGGAAATGGAAATTCCGGCCATCGAAAATTTTAGCCTGCTCAATACCAAAGCCATTTCAGGAATCAGCCCTTACATCGAACTCACTTTTTCTGATCCACTCGATCAGGATCAGGAAACGGAAGGACTTTTTATGATGCAGGGTATCGATTTTGAGGTTTCAATCGAAGATAATATTGTCAAGCTAATACCACATCAGGAGGTTCTTGGCGAACGTGAACTTGAAGTGTTTGACGGAATCCGAAACTATTCCGGCGTAAAATTGGGAATTACTGAACGAATTAAAGTTTCGCTCGAATCGGAAAAACCAGCCATCCGGTTCATCGGCAAAGGAAACATTGTCCCGACTTCCGATGGACTGGTCATTCCGTTTGAAGCGGTAAACCTGAGTTCGGTAGGAATTCGGATTGTGAAGATTTTTGCGAATAATTACCATCAATTTTACCAGAATAATAATCTGGATGAATACAATTCGCTGAAAAATGTGGGTCGTCCGGTATATCGGGGAGTGTTGCCTTTAAACGGAATTCATCCCGTTGTTTTGAATAAATGGAGTGCCTACAGCTTGAAAATTAATGATTTAATTAAAGTTGAACCGGGTGCGATTTATCAGGTTCAGCTTTCGATGAGGCCCGAATTCTCACTTTATCCTTGCCCCGATGATGCTCAAATTAAAAGTGTGAAGCGGAAAGAAAAGGAGAACAAAGATCAGGACTGGTTATCAGCCTCATATATTGACGAGTACGAAAGCTGGAACGAATACGAAGGCAATCAGTACGATTGGCGAAACCGCGAAAATCCATGTTATCTGGCTTATTTTATCGAGCACAGAAACACGGCAAAAAATGTGATTGCATCGAACATCGGATTGCTTGCCAAGCGCGGAATAGATAATCAGTTACTTGTTGTAGCCACCAATTTGCTGACTGCACAGCCGGAATCCGGAACCGAAATTTCGGTGTTTGATGTTCAGTCGCAACTTATTGTGAAGGGACAAACCGGCGCTGACGGAATGGTTAGTCTCAAACTTGACCGGACTCCATTTCTGCTTGTTGCAAAAAATGGAACTGATATCGGATATTTGAAAATCAGCGATGATGCCTCGCTTCAGCTCAGCCGGTTTGATGTGGGCGGAAGTGAGGTTCAGAAAGGATTAAAGGGATTTTTGTATGGCGAACGCGGTGTTTGGCGGCCCGGAGACTCCATATTTGTTTCGCTCATTATTGAAGATAAAATCAATAAAATGGCTCCCGATCATCCTGTTATTTTTGAGTTGTACACGGCTACAGAGCAGCTTTATCAAAAAATTGTATTGCCGCTGAAAGGAAATATTACCTCCTTAAAAACAGCCACAAAAGTCGATGCTCCAACCGGAAACTGGCACTTGGTGGCCAAAGTCGGTGGTGCTGAGTTCACCAAACGTATCCGCATCGAAATGGTTAAACCTAACCGTTTAAAACTGCAGTTTACTACTCCTTCCAAGCAACTTCAGGCAGGAACGACAAATCAGGTAGCCACACTCAATGCCAAATGGCTGCATGGTGCGCCGGCAGGAAGTATGAAAGCCAAGGTTGAACTGGTTCTGAAAAGCGGAAAGACTGTTTTTCCCATGTTCGCCAATTATTCGTTCGATAGCCAGGTGGTGAAGTTTGAATCGGCTGAACAAACCATTTTCGACGGTCAGTTAAACGAAAGCGGCGAGGTGAAATTCCCCGTCAATTTGGGCATACTGACGAATGCTCCCGGGAAATTGGATGCGGTATTTACCACGCGTGTATTTGAGCCGGGCGGCGATTTCAGCATTTCGCAATACAACAAATCGGTGTCGCCTTTCCCGAAATATGTGGGTATGCGTTTCCCCGATGAAGATCCTGCCCGATCAATGCTCACGTCAGGAAAAGTCAACGATTTGGAACTGGTTGTCGTAAATCCTGATGGCGTTCTGACTGAATCGGTCGTCGAAGTTAAAGCGTATAAAATCGACTGGCGTTGGTGGTGGGAAGCATCCGACGATTACCTGGGCAATTATGTGACTCAGGAACAATACAAACCCATGCTGACGCAGAAACTGACAACCTCATCAGGTAAGGCAATTCTGAAATTTACTGTTAAAAATGAAGAATGGGGCAGGTATTTGTTTATCGCCAAACTTCCTGACGGACATAGTGTTTCGCAGACAGTTTATCTCGACTGGCCCTACGGAAGTTCAGCTGGAATGGATGGCGGAGCCACGATGCTGAGTTTTTCAGCAGAGAAGGAAAAATACAAGGTTGGCGAGGAAATCTCTGTTAGTTTTCCAAGTTCACCGGATGGTAAAGCACTGGTAACGGTCGAAAATGGTTCAACTATTTTGGATAAGTTCTGGGTGGATACGAAGTCCGGACAAACCAAAGTAACTTTTGAGGCAAAACCTGAAATGGCGCCGAATATTTACCTGTACATTACCTACCTCCAGCCACACAATCAAACCGTGAACGACCGGCCAATCCGGCTTTACGGAGTGATTTCGATCAATGTGGAGAATCCTGAAACGCACCTTGTTCCAGTCCTTAAAGTTCCTGAAGTCCTTCGTTCGCAGCAGCCGTTTACGGTTGAGGTAAGTGAAAATCGCGGAGCGCCTATGAATTATACACTTGCCATCGTAGACGAAGGCTTGCTCGACCTGACCAGCTATAAAACACCTGATCCGTGGATAACTTTTTTTGCCCGCGAAGCTTTGGGTGTAAAAACATGGGATCTTTACGATTTTGTTTTGGGTGCTTATGGAGGAAAACTGGAACAGCTTTTTGCGGTTGGTGGTAGCGACCAGTTACCCGATCCGTCGAAACAAAAGGCTCAGCGGTTTAAACCTGTTGTTCGCTTTTTGGGACCATTCTCGCTCGGTCGGGATGAAAAACAAAAGCATCAGATTACACTTCCTCAATACATTGGTTCGGTTCGTTTTATGGTAGTTGGCGCATCCGATATTGCTTATGGTTCAGCCGAAAAGGCCGTGCCAGTGCGTGATCCTCTGATGATTTTGGCTACCGTTCCGCGGGTGATTGGCATCAACGAAACCTTTGAATTGCCTGTGAGTATCTTTGCTCAGGATTCTAAAATTAAGAACGTTGTCGTTTCGGTGAGTGCAAATTCGCTGCTTTCGGTGAATGGCAATGAGAAGCTGGGTGTTTCGTTTGCTGAAGTCGGCGAAAAAGATGTCCGGTTTAGCCTGAAATCGGGAACAGCAACCGGAAAAGCGACCATTCAGGTAACAGCTACCTCCGGAAATGAAAATGCCGTATACTCTGTTGAAGTGGATGTCCGCAATCCAAATCCGATGATTGTGACCAGCCAAACCAGTGCGATCAAAGCTTCAGGAAATAAAGAATTCTCGTTGCAGCCACTGGGTGTTCCGGGGACTGGGTCAACAATTATTGAAGTTTCGTCAACGCCACCCATGAATTTGGGATCACGGCTCGATTACCTGGTTACTTATCCGCATGGATGCATTGAACAAACCGTGTCTGCCGCATTTTCACAGCTTTTCCTGAGTCAATTTGTTTCGCTGGATGTGAAGAAAAAAGCGGAAATCGAAACGCATATCCGTTCAGGAATTGATCAGCTTCGTAAATTTCAACTGGCCGATGGTAGTTTCAGCTACTGGCCTGGCGAAAAATATCCATCTTTCTGGGGAACTTCCTGGGCCGGAAATTTCATGCTCGAAGCGGAGAATCTGGGTTACGTGATTCCGGGAGAACTGAAAAAACGGTGGCTGATTTATCAAAAAGGTGCAGCAAATGCATGGCGCAAAGAAATCAGCGACCGCGGAATGGTGCTCGATCAGGCTTATCGCTTGTACACGCTGGCATTGGCTGGAAGTCCTTCGGTGGGAGCTATGAACCGGCTTCGCGAAACACCTGATCTGCCTGTGGAGGCTCGCTGGAAGCTGGCATCGGCTTATATTTTGGCGTCCCGGCCTGAAGTTGCTGAACAATTGGTAGATATGATCAGACTGGAGCCATCGGAATACCAGAATGAGGGAGTAACTTTTGGCTCATCACTGCGCGACCGTGCCATTCTGCTCGAAACCTTGACTTTGATGAAGAAAAAGACTATCGCATTTCCGGTGGCAAAAGCGATTTCAGCCGATTTGTGCAGCGGAGAATGGATGAGTACACAAACTACTGCAACCTGTTTATTGGCCATGTCGAGGTTTGCAGGTAAAAATGTAAACCCCGCTGAGCAGCCAAAATTCAATTTAACGATCAATGGAAAATCGGAAGAACTGGCAATTGATAAAGCTGCTTTTACCCGTGAGCTTCCTGATTTTGATGGAAAACTCCCCATCAAAGTGGCGAATTTGTCGGAATCCGATTTGTATGTGACGATTATCCAGAAAGGGATTCCGCTTAAAGTAGAGGTGCCGGTGAAGCAAAACGGATTAAAGCTTGAAGTTGCTTATATCTCTGCTGAAGGAAAGCCGGTTGACATTGCAAACATTCCAAAAGGTGTTGATTTTACGGCGCTGGTCAGGGTTAAAAATACAGGGTTTGTTATGGTCGATAACCTGGCATTGACACAGGTTTTCCCTTCAGGATGGGAAATTCTGAACGAACGCCTCTTTGGCGGCGGCACCGGAACATCGTACAATTACCGCGATATCCGCGATGATCGGGTGCTCACTTATTTCAGCCTGAAAATCAATGAACAGAAAGAATTCAGGGTGAAGCTGAATGCAAGTTATTCTGGAAACTACTTTTTACCGCCTGTTCAATGCGAGGCAATGTACAACAACGCTATTTCGGCCAATAATTCAGGAATGAAGGTGGTTGTGAAATAGGAAAAAGTTAATAGAAAAAAGGAAAAAGGAAAAGGGAAACCATAGGCGCAGCCCTCAGTGGCTGACCGGGTATTCTTATTTTTGTCACCTTATTTCAGATGAAACAGCATCTATCGGATTAAGCCGAATTTCCTTATTCCTTATTCCTCATTTCTTATTTTTTAATGTTGTAAATGAAACATAGAACGACATGGGATTTTATCCAATTTATCCAAAAGCACAAAATAATTACCGGTTTTGTGCTTTTGGTTATACTATTTCTATTGGTTCCGGTAGTTCGTTTCAAAGTACCTTACAGCACTGTAATTGAAGCCAGCGATGGTACGCTTTTGGGTGCAAAACTGGCATCTGACGGACAATGGCGATTTCCTCAACAAGATACAATCCCCGAAAAATTCAAAAAGTGCATCATTCGTTTCGAAGATCGACGATTCTATTTTCATCCGGGAATCAATCCATTTTCGATGGCCCGGGCAATTGGGCAAAATATCCGAACCCGGCGAATTGTTAGTGGCGCAAGTACGCTGTCGATGCAGGTTGTGAGGCTTTCCCGAAAAGGAGCGCGACGCACATTTTTGGGAAAATTACTCGAAATGGGGTTGACGCTACGTATGGAATCGGCAAAATCAAAACAGGAAATTCTTTCGCTTTATGCAGCCCATGCGCCTTTTGGCGGAAATGTGGTTGGTTTGGAAGCTGCTTCCTGGCGATATTTCGGATGCCCTGCCGATCAGTTGTCGTGGGGAGAATCTGCAGGTCTTGCTGTTTTGCCGAATTCACCATCGCAGGTTTTTCCCGGAAAAAACAGTGCTAAGCTCAAAAATAAACGCGATCGTTTACTCCGGAATCTTCTGCTGGATCATACCATCGACCAAATGACTTACGAATTGGCGATTTCGGAACCATTACCCGGGAAACCGGAAAAACTGCCAGATCTGGCTCATCACTTATTGAACAGGAGCGTTTCTGTGTCAAATTTAACGGTTGTAAAAACGACTATTAACCGAAGTTTGCAGCTTGCGGTTCAGCGGATTGTTGATCAGCAAATGCCACAACTTCAGGGCAATCACATTTACAATGCAGCTTGTTTGGTGGCTGAAGTAAAAACAGGTAAAATCCTGGCTTACATCGGTAATGCTGATTGGAACGATCGGCATGGTGGTGCTGTTGATATGATTGAAGCCCGCCGAAGCACAGGAAGTATTCTGAAACCATTTTTATATACAGCCATGCTCGATGGCGGCAAAATGATGCCAGATGCATTGATGCCCGATTTACCGCTTTATTTTTCGGGATATGCACCGCAGAATTACGATCTTCAGTTTCGCGGGGCTGTTCCGGCATCACAGGCTTTAATCCGGTCGTTGAATGTTCCGGCGGTATTTATGCTCAAAAATTATACTCCGCTCCGGTTTTTGGATGTACTTAAACGGGTTGGATTGAGCACTTTCACCAAAGATGCCGGACATTACGGACTGTCGTTGATTTTGGGTGGGGGAGAAGCAACGCTGAAAGAACTCGTATCAGCTTATGGTTCAATGGCCAGAGCTTTGAATCGTTTTAATAAAAATGGGGATTACCATTCAGGTGATTACCATTTGGTTGATTTCTTACCTTCAATACCTAAAACTGAAGTTTCGGATGGAAAATTTGTTTTTCGGGCGGCATCCATCTGGCAAACATTCAATACTTTAACTGAACTAAATCGTCCGGAAGATGAAGCTGGCTGGCAGCAACTTTCATCATCGGGTCGACTGGCCTGGAAGACCGGTACCAGCTTCGGTTTTCGCGATGCCTGGGCTATCGGGGTAAATCGTGATTATATGATTGGCGTTTGGGTTGGAAATGCCAGCGGCGAAGGTCGTCCGGGTCTGACTGGTGGTTTGGCAGCTGCTCCATTACTGTTCGAAATCAGTTCATTGCTAAGTTCGGGTCATTGGTTTGAAAAACCATTTTCAGGAATGATGCCGGTTGAAGTCTGCCGCGAAAGCGGTTACCGGGCTTCGGTCAAATGCAATGAAACCGATACGGTGATGGTTCCTGAAACATGCATGAACACAGCCCCTTGTCCGTATCATCTGAAAGTTCATCTGGATGCAAACCGTCAGTTTCTGGTTAATTCTGAATGTTATCCACCGGCTCAGATGGTGAACGAGAACTGGTTTGTTCTGCCTCCGGCCATGGAATATTATTACCGAAAATCACATCCGGCTTACCGGCAATTGCCTTCCTGGTTGCCCGGAAAGCAAGCTGGGAATGAAATTCAGATGCTCGAATTCATTTATCCCGATGACCGTTTAATGGTTTTTCTGCCCCGGAATAATGACGGACACAAAGGGCAGGTCATTTTTCAGGCAGCTCACCGGAGAGCCGGAGCGACACTATTCTGGCATTTGGACGACGTTTTTCTGGGAAGCACAAGCGACATTCATCAAATGACAGCATCTCCAACGCCAGGCAGTCATAAACTCCTGATTGTTGATGAACAGGGAAATAGCACCAGCAGGAATTTTAAGGTTGTGGAATAAACTTTAATTGGCCGGATGTTCTTGTATTTTCGAGAATTTGACCATTGTTTGCTGCAAATACTTTATAGCAAGATAAAATGCAGGGCAACCATGCGTTTCCATGTATCGATAAGAGGAGAAGGGCAAATACCAACTGGTCGTGGAACAGAAACGGTGGGAAACGTTAAAATTCAAAATAAAGGAAATCACCCGAAAAACTAAGCCTATGAGTTTTTCCAAGTTGTGCAAATGTTGTGCTAACGATAAAAAAAAATCGTAACTGACTTGTAATCAATTACGATTGTCTTATTTCAGTGACCCCGGTAAGACTCGAACCTACAACCTTCTGATCCGTAGTCAGATGCTCTATCCATTAAGCTACGGGGCCATTTGCTAAAAGCGATGCAAAGATAATACTTGCCGGAACAAAACCAAACCCCCCAAAGTATAATTTTTGATTATCATTGCTTGTTTAATTCGAACTGTTAGTTAAAATCCTTATTGTGAATAATTTGTGTTTATAAAAATGAATTCAAACTATTATTCTTTTTTCAATTTGTCGCGGTTGATAAACTGCCTGATTTCGGCAACACTCATGCGTTTTACATTAGTGATAATAATATCCTGACGAATAAAGTCTCCATATTGGTTGCATTCGTTGATCAATCCGATGAAAACAGACTGAATATCCGACTTCACGGGTAACAGTAAAATAGCGATGGCAATATCTTCATGAAAACTGATTTCTTCCAAATCTCCTTGATGGTTCTTTAAAGTGTATTCAAGTTCTGTTTGAATCAGTCTTTTCTGTACCGGAGAATATTCAAATACATTTTCGCTACCAACAAAAACAGTAAAATACCTCAATTTCTGATTTTTACCGCCTAATCCGGTTGAAATATACACTTGTTGTTCATCCATTAGCGAACTTTGTATAACCATCCGGCTTTCTTGTAATGCCAGAATGCTCCAATCTCTTAACTCCGGATCAGGATTTTTGGCATATTTTTCAATGGACCGAAAAGCTTCAACCTTATCCTGCGATGCCAGCAGAACCAATAAATTTTTCTTTTCTTGAATCGAGATATCCTGACTAAACAGATCATTTTTATGTTCTGTAATCACTTCTTCAGAAAAACCTGATTTAATATCCCTGCTGTAATTAAAGTATTCCATCTGAAGTTCAACATCAATTTGCTCCTCCAGAATACTGAAGTTTTCTGGTAGCGATGAGATTGCTTCCTGAATTCTCTTGTAAATGTTTTCTTCTTCCATACTACCTACAAAAGTAATTGTTTGAAATCGATATTTTTTAAGTGTTTTGTCAAAACTTGAATATCTTTGATGCGTTATTCTTATTTAGTTTAAATTAGCATTGCATCTGATCCTTTTATTGTGAGACTCTCTGAAGTAAAAAATAAAGAAACGGTAATAATCACCAAGGTTTTAGGGCATGGTTCATTTCGGAAAAGGATAACCGAAATGGGGTTTGTGAAGGGGAAAGAAGTTACCGTCATTAAGAATGCTCCGTTTAATGGTCCCATCGAATATAAGATTCTTGATTACAATATTACTTTACGCAAGACCGAAGCAAATTTAATCGAGGTGGTGAGCCAGGATGAAGTATCCGAGCATTCATCCATTAATTTTGAAGGCGTAATTGATAATGAAATTTTAAAAGTGTCCGCCAAAGAAAAAGAGCGGACTATCAATATCGCGCTGGTTGGTAATCCGAATTGTGGAAAAACAACACTATTCAATTTTATTTCGGGTTCAAAGGAGCATGTTGGAAACTATAGCGGAGTAACCATAGATGCAAAGAAAGCTACATTTTCAAGTGGCGGATACAACTTTAATATCTTTGATTTACCCGGAACCTATTCATTAACTGCTTATTCTCCTGAAGAGATTTATGTCAGACGATTTATCATGGAGGAAACTCCCGACATTGTAATAAATGTCATTGATTCGTCAAACCTGGAACGAAACCTTTTTCTGACAACACAATTAATTGACATGGATATCAAGGTGGTCATAGCCTTGAATATGTATGACGAATTGCTCAGAAACGAAGTCAAATTTGATTATAAAAGTTTGGGCAAAATGATGGGAATACCCATTATTCCGACAGTGAGCTCGAAAGGGAAGGGGATTCAGGAACTAATAAAAAAAACAATCGAAGTTTACGAAGACCTCGACCCAATTGTCAGGCATATCCACATCAATTACGGGCAGGAACTCGAAGATTCAATTCAAATCCTTCGAGCCAAGATTAAACTCGAAAAACCCATTACCGATAAAATTTCATCCCGTTTTCTAGCCATCAAACTTCTCGAACGCGATAAGCAGACGAGTGAAACGCTGGCATCATACCCAAACTTTGCTGAAATTGACCACGCGTCTCAAAATGAAGTAAAAAGGATTGAGCGGATTTATAATGAAGATAGTGAGACTGTAATAACAGATGCAAAATACGGCTTTATCTCGGGAGCTCTTCAGGAAACATACAAGCAAAGAGTTAAAAGTTCAAAAAGTGTTTCCGAACGAATTGATTTCATACTGACAAATAAATATCTGGGATTTCCGATTTTTATGATATCCATTTCATTGGCATTCTATGCAACCTTCAAACTTGGTTCATATCCAATGACGTGGATCGAAAACCTGGTTGCGATGGTGAGTCAGCTGGTTTCGAATATCCTTCCGGAAGGTATGCTTAATGACTTATTAATTAATGGTATAATTGACGGTACTGGCAGCGTTTTGGTTTTCCTACCCAACATTCTGATCTTATTCTTCTTCATCTCATTCATGGAAGATTCGGGTTATATGGCCAGAGCAGCTTTCATTATGGATAAGATCATGCACCGCTTTGGGCTACATGGCCGGTCATTTATTCCGATGGTAATGGGATTTGGCTGTAATGTGCCGGCAATTATGGCAACCCGCACGCTGCGAAGCCCCGGCGACAGGCTTTTGACCATGTTGATCATTCCGTTTATGTCGTGTAGTGCCCGACTACCGGTTTATGTCCTGTTTATTACCGCATTTTTTCCTGAAAATCCTGCACTCGTCCTTGCGGGTCTATATTTTTCAGGAATTTTAATCGCTTTTTTAACAGCTCAATTGTTAAACCGTACTTTCTTCAGAAATAAAGAAACTCCATTTGTTCTGGAATTGCCGCCATATCGTCTTCCAACATTGAAAAACATTGTGATTCACATGTGGGATAAAGCCCAGCAATATCTCCGGAAAATTGGTGGTGTAATTCTGATTGGAGTAATAATTATATGGGCTTTAGGCTATTTCCCAAGAGAAAGTACACCTGAATTGGCGCAGCCAATCGTGCTGAAAAGTAGGGTTATTAATCATGAATATACCACAGACTCGCTTCATTTGCAATCGGTTTACAAGCAAAGCCTTAGGCTTCAAAATAGTTATTTAGGTCAATTGGGGCGGTTTGTCGAACCTGCCATGGCGCCATTGGGTTTCGATTGGAAAATGAGTATCAGCTTACTAGCCGGACTTCCCGCTAAAGAGATCATTGTAAGTACGATGGGAGTGCTTTATCAGGTTGATGACAATAATCCAAACAGAGGTTTGAGCGATAAATTGAAACAAGAGAAATTTATTTCAGGAGAGAAGACTGGTAAAAATGTATTTTCAATTCCGGTGGCTTTATCTTTTCTTGCTTTTGTTTTAATCTATTTTCCTTGTATAGGTGTTATAGCTACTATCAAGAATGAATCGGGGAAACTGAAGTGGGCCATATTTACTGTGGTTTATACAACGGCAGTAGCCTGGATGATTTCATTTGTAGTTTTCAGGGTTGCAACTTATTTTACGACTTAACTATTAATAACAAGAAAATGATTCAGGATTACATCGCATATCTGATTATACTAATAGCTTTTGGGATATTTATTCACAAAATCCTACTCTTCTTTAATCTGGTAGGACATAAGTCTGAAAAATCAGGTAATTGTGCAGGATGTTCTACTGGCTGTGAGATGAAGGAATTACATCTCATGAATAAGCCCAGATTTGCCAAGAATGACCAATATAAACTCTACTTATAAATTTTTAAGCAAAGTAATTGTTTGTCGCGGATTTTCAGAACCAAAAACAAAACTTCCGGCTACAAGAACATCAACTCCCGAATCGTAGAGTTTTTTTCCGATTTCCAAATTAATACCCCCGTCAACTTCTATTAATGCCTTTGAATTTTTTCGAAGGATCATCTCTTTAAGTAAAGATGATTTCGTATAGGTATTCTCAATAAATTTCTGACCACCAAATCCCGGATTTACCGACATAATCAACACCATATCTAATTCTGCAAGAACATCTTCCAGCAAAAAAACAGGGGAATGAGGATTCAGACAGACACTTGCCTTTAAACCCAAGTCTTTGATATGATGAATTGTACGGTGGAGATGAGTACACACTTCAGAATGAACAGTAATAATTGATGCTCCGGCATGATAAAAATCTTCGATATATTTTTCCGGATTGACAATCATTAAATGTACATCCAATGGTTTTTTAGCTATTTTGCTTATTGATTGAATGATAGGAATACCGAAAGAAATATTAGGCACAAATACTCCATCCATTACATCACAGTGAATATAATCAGCTTCACTTTGATTAATCATTTCGATATCATTGCCCAAGTTGTTAAAATTGGCAGCCAATATTGAGGGTGCAACTAGTTTCATACAATTACATTTTCTCCAAAAGTAAGGTTTTATCGCAATGAAATCATCGGTGCAAAAAAAAAGCTGCGCAAAGCAGCTTTAATATGAATTACAGGTAGGCTTTTAATAATCTGTTGCGGTAATGATTGCGCATTTTTTTTATAGTCTTTTCCTTTATTTGTCTGACACGTTCACGAGTCAATCCAAATTCATCGCCTATTTCGTCCAAAGTATGCTGACTTTTGCCGTTCAATCCGAAATAATAACGAATTACATCAGCTTCACGTTCAGTAAGAGTCGATAATGTGCGTTCTATTTCCTTACATAATGAAACCTTCATCAAAGCTTTATCAGGGCTGAGGGAATCTTCGTTTAGTAAAACGTCATATAAATTATTTACCTCGTCATCGTAAATTGGAGCATCCATAGAAATGTGATGCGACGATACTCTTAAAGCATCTTCCACTATTTCGGGAGAAGTATTAAGCAGAGTTGCGACTTCTTCAGGAGTTGGCTCTCTTTGAAACTCCTGCTCCAGCCGATTGAATGTTTTATTTATCCGAGTTATAGACCCAATTTTATTCAGAGGTAAACGAATTATTCGGGCTTGCTCAGCCAATGCCTGTAAGATGGATTGCCTAATCCACCAAACTCCATATGAAATGAATTTAAATCCGCGGGTTTCATCATAGCGTTGAGCTGCTTTTATCAAACCAAGATTGCCTTCGTTGATTAGATCTGGAAGGCTAAGTCCTTGATTTTGGTATTGTTTTGCTACTGAAACTACAAATCTTAAATTGGCTTTAATTAATGTTTCTAATGCTACATTATCTCCTTTTCGGATTTTTTTTGCCAATTCAACTTCTTCGTTAGCTGAAATTAGATCAACCTTACTAATCTCAAGTAAGTATTTGTCAAGCGACAATGTTTCCCTGACCGTTACCTGTTTCGCAATTTTAAGTTGTCTCATCGTCTATCTCATTTGAAAGTTCACTATTTTATAACAACTAAATATCAGAATTTTCGAATTTTCTATGACGAAAGTAATTAATCCAGAATTTTTAAAAGTAAATTCTAACTTTATTTATGCGAACTGTACGATTTTTTACATGAATTGTTCATCTAGCTGTATGAACAACAAATTTTGAAAATGAAAATAGTTGAAATTTCATAGATTTAGCAAAGGATTTTCTTTATTCTTGAGATTCATATTTCATTTTTCATCCATTTGCTTTGCTTGTAATTATGATTTCGTTATATTTGCAAAATATTTCGAACAAATACCGTCGTCCAAATTATCAATTCCACTTTTCTTTTTTTCCAATTTGACCTTTTGGATATAAACAAATCAATCAAAAATTATGTATGATATTATTGAATTAAGCGGAAAGCTACTTCCTGACTTAAAAGAAATTGCAAAAGAACTTGACATTAAAAAGATAGAATCTTTCAAAAAACAAGATTTGATCTATAAGATTCTGGATACTCAGGCAATTTTAGCTTCTGAAAAGAAACCTGAAGATAAAAAACTCAGATCTCCCAGAGATGTGAGTCCTAAACGTGAAGAAAATGCGGTTTTAAAATTCTTTAGCCGCCGAAAAGAAGAAAAACCGGTGGAAAATTCGGAAGAAAAACCAGAAGAAGAAAAACCAACTTCAACCATTGTGCCTGAACCTCGAAAAGAAGGTAAACGTGAATTCCAGATTAAAAAACGTCCAAGAACGGAACATATTAAGGCCGGATCATCGAATCATAACCCGAATCAGAATCCAAAACCTGCGATAAATCCCAATCAAAATCCAAAACAGAATCCTAATCCCAATCAAAATCCGAAACAGGATCAGAGACCGGTTCAAAAAACAAATCCGAATCAAAATCAAAACCAAAAGGTAAGACAGGAAATCTTTCTGCCAGAAGAACCAATTGAAAATGAGTCAGAAATTATCGTTTCTGAACCGGTTGTTTTTCATGAACCAGTTGTTATTGCCAGTCAGGACTTGAATTCGGATTCTCAAATTCAGGAAGAAATTAAATCGGATGAAGTCATTGAAAAAAAGAATGACCTGCCGAATAAAAAGAACAATCCACGCTGGGAAAATCAAGGTCCAAAACAACCTAAACCTCAGCAAAATCAGGAAAAACCGTATGAGTTTGATGGTATAATCAGCAATACCGGTGTTTTGGAAATTATGGTTGATGGCTACGGATTTTTACGTTCCTCAGATTTTAATTACCTGACTTCGCCCGACGATATTTATGTTTCTCAATCGCAGATTAAGCTCTTTGGTTTAAAAACTGGTGATACCGTTACGGGCACAATTCGTCCGCCAAAAGAGGGTGAAAAATATTTCCCTTTAATTAAAGTCATTGAGATCAACGGAAGAACACCTGATTATATTCGTGATCGAGTTCCTTTTGAACATTTGACACCGCTGTTCCCAAACGAAAAATTCAATCTGACCGGTAATGGACATGATAATCTTTCAACCCGTATTGTTGACCTTTTTGCCCCAATTGGTAAAGGACAGCGTGGATTGATTGTTGCCCAGCCAAAAACAGGTAAAACCGTGTTGCTAAAAGATATTGCCAATGCCATTGCCGCTAACAACCCTGAAGTTTATATGATGGTTTTACTCATCGACGAACGTCCGGAAGAAGTAACTGACATGGCCCGCCACGTAAATGCCGAAGTAATTTCATCTACTTTTGATGAACCTGCAGAACGCCATGTGCGTGTTGCCGGTATGGTTCTTGAGAAAGCCAAACGACTAGTTGAATGTGGTCACGATGTGGTTATTTTGCTTGATTCGATTACCCGTTTGGCTCGTGCCTACAATACTGTTGCTCCCGCTTCAGGAAAAGTATTATCGGGTGGGGTAGATGCCAATGCCTTACACAAACCAAAACGTTTCTTCGGAGCTGCCCGTAACATTGAAGAAGGCGGTTCGCTTACGATTATTGCAACTGCATTGATTGATACCGGCTCAAAAATGGACGAAGTGATTTTCGAGGAATTCAAAGGAACGGGTAACATGGAGCTTCAGCTCGACCGGAAATTATCGAACAAACGTATTTTCCCTGCTGTCGATATTACTTCTTCAAGCACACGCCGCGAAGATTTGTTGATGAACAAGAATATGCTTGATAAGACCTATATTCTGCGCAACTTCCTGAGCGATATGAACTCGATTGAGGCCATGGAATTTATTAAGAGCCGTATTATGAGAACTGATTCGGTAGAAGAATTCCTCGTTTCGATGAATGATCAATAAAGAATAAAGGAAATAGAACATTGAAAACAGGAAAATCTTCGTAAGCGAATTTTTTCCTGTTTTTTTTTCCATTCTTTATTTTAGTCCCAACTTAAAATTGAAATTCGATGAAGGATTTATGGATTCCCCATCAATGAATTTTTTGAGGATTCGTTTGACGACATTGGCAGAAATTGTCTCGCCTGAATAATCAATCAGGAAACGGTTAAATCCAAACTTCTCCAATTGATTGCGGTAATGAAACAAGGCAACTGGAATTGTCGGGTAAACAATTGTAATTCCATCTTTTACAGCCAGCCTGAATTTTTTGTTGGCTTCATCGGCAAATAAGTTGTTTTCTTGTCCAACACGAACTGGCATTCGGGAATAGAATAATTCCGGATAGAAATAAAGCGGTACTATTCCTTGTTTATTGTTCATCGACAGCAAATTATCCAAATCATTTTCGAGTGGATAAGTGAATTCGCTGATTTTTTCCTCGTGCATGAATCGTGCAGCAGCATCGTTTAAGATGTAAACATTTTCATTACAACTTATCTTGGTTCCTGAAGGCAGAAGAAGCTTTTGTGATAAGTGACTGATAAAAAAGTGATTGAATCCGGAGGCAAAGAGTTTTGACGCCAGATTCCGGTAAAATTCCAGTTGATTTTCGGAAATGAACTTTGGAAATTCAATCCTGATTTTTTGCCTATTTTGATGGTGAATCGTCGAATTCATATCAGATTTTTCCCAATCCGACCGTTTATAAGATAGAATTACAGCATCATAATCGTCGAACCGAAGTTTTGCGAGCCATTCCGGACTTCCAATTCGAACCAGCAACATTGGTTTTTGGGTTTTAATTTCATCAATTTGAAGGCTTTTTCTGATTTCCTGCTTTTTTATCTGCTGTTTTTTTAGCTCCGGAAGTGCATTCATATTTCCAAGACGTGAGGAGAACGACTGTGTTTTTACACGCACCAGAATCACATCATCGCCTTTCGAAACCTGTTGGCTGATTTCTGCCGGAACCTGATAGCTAATTCCTTTCTGAGTAAAATTTTCGATTTTTACATACAGTTGCAGATCGTCATTTTCTTTTCGTATCCGAATCCGGTAACCTTTATCCAACTGCACCGAACTTTGAAAAGTAATTGTCTTTTTTCCGACCTCCAGAATTTGTCCGACAAGTATTCCTATGGTTGGATCGGAAGTAATTCCATCCGAAACATTTCCTCCAAGAAAATAGCTTGTTTTTTCGCGTCCCATATCCATTTCTAGCAGTTGGGCAGCTTTTTCCAGATTTTGATGCTGATCAATGGCCATTCGGTAGGCTTGGCAAACCTGAAAAACATAGTCAGCTGATTTCATCCGTCCTTCAATTTTAATGGAATGTATGCCCAATTCCATTAACTTTTGAAGGTTTTGAATTTGCTGATTATCTTTCAAGCTAAATAATGCATGTTGTTCAATACCATCCTGATAAATCCGACGACAACTCTGCTTACAAATTCCGCGATTGGCGCCTTGTCCTCCTGAATAGCTGCTGTATAAACACATTCCTGAAAACGAATAGCACAGGGCTCCATGTACAAAAACCTCCAATTCGGCTTTGCTATGCTGCGAAATCAGTTCCATTTCGGGCATTGTTAATTCCCGTGCCAAAACTGTTCGTGCAATTCCTTTTGATTCGCCGAAATTTACACCCACTGAATTGTGATTGCCCATTTGGGTGCTTGCGTGTAAATTTAATCTGGGAAAGTATTTTCGGGCAATGTAATATACTCCCCAATCCTGAATGATGATTGCATTTACTTTCAATGAATCCAGAAACGAAAGTACATCGAGCAAGGGTTCAATTTCCTTGTTCTTAATCAGAATATTCAGGGTGATGTAAACTTTAACCTTTTTTTCGCGCGCTTTCAGCACTGCAAGCTGAAGCAGCGGTTTAGTAAAATTACTGGCTCGTCCACGGGCATTAAATTCCTGAAGTCCAAGATAAACCGCATCGGCACCGGCATTTAAAGCGGCATAAAAGGATTCAATATTTCCGACTGGGGCCAGAAGTTCAGGCTTTCTTTTAATCATTCTGCAAATTTAGAAAATTAGATCATTGGACAATTTAATTATTCAGATGGGAAAATCAGACACATCTTTTCGAGGTGAAAATTACAATGAATCCTTATTTTTAATAAATCTAAATTGCAATATTTAGATTTATTTGATATCTGAAGATTGCAATTTGTGATTAATAAAGTTAATTTTGCCGGATAAAGTACTGCAAATGCAAAGTTTAGTCAATATTCACAATACTTTACAGGAACAAAGCCATAAAACCATCAGGAGAGAGCTTCTGGATGAGATTGACTGGAATCACCAGCTCATTGGAATCAAAGGATTTCGTGGGGTGGGGAAGACTACATTCCTGATTGATCTTGTGAAAGAAAAGTATTTGAATGACAAAACCTGCCTTTACGTAAATCTCAATAATTTTTATTTCACCAAACGGAAAATTGTTTCATTTGCCGATGAGTTTTACAAAACAGGAGGAAAAACACTGATTCTGGATCAGATTCATAAATATCCTGAATGGGCTTCCGAATTGAAAAGTTGCTGCGACAATTTTCCTGAATTAAAAGTCATCTTTTCAGCGTCTCCCGTACTTCGTGTTTTGGAAGGAAATAGCGAACTGAAGGATATTGCAAAAATCTATCACCTCGAAGGACTTTCATTTCGTGAATTTCTGAATCATCAGTCAGGATTGAACTTCAGGAGATATTCACTTCTGGAAATACAGAAAGACCACATCAACATTGCCCAGCAGATTATTCAGGAAATAAAACCACTTGCCTATTTTAACGATTACCTGAAAGATGGCTATTATCCGTATTTTTTGGAGAATAAAGGTTTTTACAACGAAACTCTTTTGAAGCATATCAATCTGGCTCTTGAAATCGATGTAACTTATCTCAATCAGATTGATTTGCAATACCTTCCAAAGCTTAGAAAATTGCTTCAAATCATTGCCAGTCAGGTTCCGTTTTCGCCAAATGTTAGTAAAATCAGCGCCGATGTTCAGACCTCAAGAGCGACCATCATGAATTACCTGAGGTACATGAAAAATGCCCGGATCATCAATATGCTTTTTACAAATGGCAATGAAGATGAGATTAAAAAACCTGATTTAGTATATTTGCACAATACCAACCTGATGTATGCCATTGATCCTGAAAATGTAAGCAATAAAATTTTAAGGCAAACATTTTTCTACAATCAGGTAGGGTACCAGCATCAAATAAAAAGTTCGGAAAAAGCTGATTTTAAGGTGAATGACCAGTTTCATTTCAGTATTGGCGGAAAATATACATTGCCTGAAAGTGATGGCTACTTTGCTGCTGCTGACATGATTGAGGTTGGAAACGGAAATGTGATACCACTGTGGCTGTTTGGATTTCTTTACTGAAAGCCCCTCCTAACCTCCCCAAAGGGGAGGAACAAAAACCCTTTCGAAAGGAATAACAGGTGAATGAAATATTGATAAAAATTGAAATTTAAAATCTAGAATAATTTAAACATTACAAAAATGGCAAACAAAAAGAAGTTCATTACATGTGACGGAAACTATGCTGCGGCGCATATCAGTTACATGTTCAGTGAGGTAGCTTGTATCTACCCAATTACGCCATCATCAACCATGGCCGAATATGTCGACGAATGGGCCGCAAATGGAAAAACCAACCTGTTTGGTCGTCCGGTGCGTTTGGCCGAAATGCAGAGTGAAGGTGGAGCTGCCGGTGCAGTTCACGGAGCATTGCAATCAGGAGCATTGACAACAACCTACACTGCTTCGCAGGGTTTGTTGCTGATGATTCCAAATATGTACAAAATTGCAGGTGAATTATTGCCTTGCGTATTCCATATCAGTGCACGTGCTTTGGCTGGTCACGCCTTATCAATTTTTGGCGACCACAGCGACGTTTATTCAGCACGTCAAACAGGTTTCGCCATGTTGGCAGCCGGTTCGGTTCAGGAAGAAATGGATCTTGCAGGTGTTTCTCACCTTGCAACTTTAAAATCTCGTGTTCCATTTATGGCTTTCTTCGACGGATTCCGTACTTCACACGAAATTCAGAAAATCGAAGTGATCAGCAAGGAAGATATGCTTCCGTTGGTCGATATGAGTCTGATTCAGGAATTCAGAGATAAAGCAATTAATCCTGAACACCCCGTAACGCGCGGAACTGCTCAGAATCCTGACATTTTCTTTCAGGCTAAAGAAGCTTCGAATCGTTTTTACGATGCAGTTCCAGATATCGTTGAAGCCTATATGCAGGACATCAAAAAAATTACCGGTCGCTAATATCATCCTTTCACTTATTATGGTGCTGAAGATGCTGAAAACATCATTATTGCTATGGGTTCGGTTACCGAAACCATTCGCGAAACCATTGACTATTTGGGTGCTCAGGGAAAAAAAGTTGGTTTATTGGTAGTTCATTTGTATCGTCCATTCTCGGTTAAATATTTCCTGAATGTATTGCCAAAATCGGTAAAACGTATTGCTGTTCTTGACAGAAGCAAAGAACCGGGAGCAAACGGAGAACCTTTGTATCTGGATGTTTGTGAAGTACTTTATGGTACTGAAAACGCTCCTTTAGTTGTTGGCGGACGTTTCGGATTGGGTTCAAAAGACACAACTCCTGCGCAGATTCTATCGGTTTATGAAAATCTTGAACTGAACGAACCTAAAAATCAGTTTACCATTGGTATCGTTGACGATGTAACTTTCAAATCTCTTCCTTTAAAAGAGGAAGTAAACGTTGCTCCGGCCGGAACTTAC
>JBBQMW010000049.1:0-24996 GCA_038329265.1 Bacteroidales bacterium
AAATCATCAGTTACTGCCATTAAATAAACCATAATAAATGGATTTGAATCATGGATAATGAATTGCTTAAAAACCAAACCGTAACCCTTGAAGAAATAGTATTCGAAAAGAGGAATAAGGAATACGGTGCTTACGTATTGCGCAAAAAATTTAGAAAATTTCTACTTATTGCCTTTTTGATTTCTTTATTTAGTATAGGAGGCGCAGTATTAGTACCTTACATTCAGGCATTAAATAACAAGGGGAAAAGCGTTGTTTTAGTTAAAAATACGGTGGTTAGTATGGAAAACCTCAAAGCCGAGGATGATATTCCACCACCACCACCACCACCACCACCACCACCGGCTGCTGCTGAAGCGCAAGTTAAATATGTTGCCCCGGTTGTTGTTGATAGTGTTACCGTTGAGGTTGAGTTTGCTACTGTTAGTGAAGTAACTGAAACTGTTAGCAATGAGCCAGTTCCTGAAAAAATTGAGGTTGTAAAGGAAGAAGAAACTGCCATTGTAAAAGAAGAAGAAGTATTTCTGATTGTAGAGGAACAGGCAACATTCCAGGGTGGTGATGTGGGCGCATTTCGTGAATGGGTTATAAAAAACATCAAATACCCTGCTGTTGCTCAGGAGAATGGCATTAAAGGTAAAGTTTACGTGCAATATGCAGTAAACTCAAAAGGTGAAGTTTGTGATGTTAAAGTGGTTCGTGGAGTCGACCCCTCGCTTGATAAAGAGGCGGTTCGAGTAATTATGTCTTCACCATTGTGGGAACCGGCAAAACAGCGGGGAACAAGAGTGAAGCAGCAATTCACAATACCAATTAATTTTCAACTTCAATAGAAAAAGTTTTTTTATTGCAATAGCATAGAAGGGTTGTCGTTTGGCAACCCTTTTTTGTTGATTCCGGTTATCCGACGTTTATGGCAGATCTCAATAGATTCATTCAAAAATTGCGTTTCTTTGCACCGGATCAATTTTGCGATCCGATTAATTATCATTATAATTTGTTCAATGAAGTTTGACGACTACCGCATTTCACCTGAAATTAAAAGAAATCTTACAGAGTTAGGATTTCGCCGCCCAACAGATATTCAATACAAGGCCATCTCTCCAATTTTAAAAGGCGATGATGTTTTGGCAATTGCGCAAACTGGAACAGGCAAAACTGCTGCTTTCGCCATTCCGGTGATCGATTTGATCAATCAGCAAAAAAACAGTAGCCGTAGTGATTTTATCAGCTGCCTGGTTATGGTACCAACGCGCGAACTTGCATTGCAGATTACAGAGGTATTTCTAACACTTTGCCAACATACCCGGGTAAAAACGGCGTGTGTCTTTGGTGGAGTCGATCAGGATCCTCAGATCTCTAAGTTGAAAAGTGGTGTCGATATATTAGTTGCAACACCGGGACGAATGTTTGATTTGGTTAGTCAGGGTCATATTGTTTTAGATCAGGTTAAGATTCTTGTTTTAGATGAGGCCGACCACATGCTTGCCCTTGGATTTATAAAAGATATCAGGCAATTGATTCATCGCTTGCCAAAATATCGCCAAACCTTATTCTTTTCGGCAACCATCAATCCAGAGATTAAAGACTTAGCCTATTCCCTGGTTGTAAATCCAATTCGGATTGAAATCTCTCCAAAAGATCCAGTGGCAAAAAATGTTACTCACTCGGTCGCTTTCATCCCGATGGATGACAAACGATTTTTTCTTGAACGGATAATTAAAGAAAATCCTGATTCCAAGATACTTGTTTTTGTAAGGACAAAGGTTCGGGCTGAGCGGGTTTTCAAAGCGATGGAACGAATTGATATAAAAACGATAACAATTCATGGAGATAAAGAACAGAAAGACCGTCTTGATGTGATGAACCAATTTCGGACCGGAGAGGTAAAGATTCTAATTGCAACCGACGTAAGCGCTCGTGGAATTGATATTCAGGGTGTTGAATATGTAATTAATTACGATTTGCCTGATGTGGCTGAAAATTACGTTCACAGAGTTGGCCGAACCGGACGAGGTGATAAAAAGGGATTGGCCGTTTCGTTTTGCAGTCCGGAAGAGAAAACTGTATTGGACGAAATTGAAACGTTTTTGGATCAAAAAATTAAGGTTGTTACCATCGATAAAGAAGATTATTCAGCGACTCTTGACTTTTCTGCAGATAATCCACACGATTGGAGAGCTTTGATGCATGAAGAAGGAATATCCGAAGAACAAATCAAGAAGAAAAAAAAGAAGAAGAAATAGAATTATCTTGTAATCTCATTTTATGCCTGAAGTCCTTTTGCTGAAATTATTCGGTAAAAGGATTTTATTTTTGAGAGGTATGGACTTTGTACAAAAGTTGTGCAACAAATCCTGCAAAAAAGTACCCTTAATTATAGGTGTCAGCGAAAAAAACAATCAATTTCTTAACAAAAACCTAATATTTCATACGGGGATTTGAGAAATGTCTGGAAATGACAGAAATATCCTTGTTCTTCTGCGATTTGATTTTTCTAATTTTAGGAAAAATCAGAAAAAACTAAAAAAATAGAAGTATCTGTCGTTTATTTAGATGTTTTTCTGAATTAATTGTAAATATTTACGCTTCAGCCCACTTTTTTGTATGCTAAATTCAATATTTGTATATTTTTGTTATGAAATTATTTCCGAAATTGAAAGAAGACAGATAAAATATAAACTATTAAAATTTTAGAATTATGGCACAGTTTAGATTTAGAGCTCTCGAAGAAGTTCTTAGCAGAAAACCAATCGAAGTAAAACGAGAAGAAAACCTGGTTTCCGATTTTTACGGGATGAACGTTTTTGATCGTCCAAAAATGAAGAAATATCTTTCGAAAGAAGCTTACAAATCAGTAATTGACGCGATTGACCACGGTACTCCGGTAGACAGAAAAATGGCCGACCAAGTTGCTCAGGGAATGAAATCGTGGGCGCTTGAGAATGGTGCAACCCACATTACTCACTGGTTTCACCCATTAACCGATGGTACTGCTGAAAAACATGATGCATTTATTGTGCATGGTGAAAATGGATCTGTGGTAGAAACTTTATCTGGATCAATGTTATCTCAGCAAGAACCTGATGCTTCTTCTTTCCCAAGTGGAGGTATCCGTCAGACTTTCGAAGCCCGCGGTTATACTGCATGGGATCCTTCGTCTCCTGCCTTCATCGTTGACAACACATTAACGATTCCAACCATCTTCATTTCATATACAGGCGAAGCGCTCGACTATAAAACCCCATTATTACGAGCTATCGCTGCTGTTGACAAAGCGGCAACCGATGTTTGCCAATTATTCGATAAAAATGTAACCAAAGTAAATGCAAACTTAGGATGGGAACAGGAATATTTTCTGGTTGATGAAGCTTTATTCATGGCACGCCCTGACTTGATGTTGACCGGACGTACTTTAATGGGACATTCCGCTTCGAAAGATCAGCAGTTAGACGACCACTATTTCAGTTCAATTCCAACACGCGTTTTCCGTTTCATGGAAGACTTGGAAAATGAAGCATTCAAATTGGGTATCCCGGTAAAAACCCGGCACAACGAGGTTGCTCCAAACCAATTCGAGTTGGCTCCGATTTACGAAGAATTGAACCTGGCCAATGATCACAACCAGATGATCATGGACTTGATGAAAAAAATCGCCCGTCGCCATAATTTTGCTGTTCTTTTCCACGAAAAACCTTTCGCCGGAATCAACGGATCAGGAAAACACAACAACTGGTCACTTTCTACTGATACTGGAGTTAACTTGTTTTCACCAGGGAAAAACCCAAAATCGAACTTGCAATTCCTCACTTTTGTAATCAATACCTTGAAAGCATTGCACGTGAATCAGGATTTGTTGCTTGCCAGCATCATGAATGCTCCCAACGCACACCGTTTGGGCGCAAACGAAGCACCTCCAGCTATCATCTCTGCCTTTCTTGGAACTGAAATTTCGAAAATGTTAGATATCATGGAAGAATCGGTTGTTGACCGCAAAATGACTCCTGAAGAAAAAACTGCATTGAAATTAAATATTGGCCGTATTCCTGAAATTATTTTGGACACCACCGACCGCAACCGTACTTCTCCGTTTGCATTTACCGGCAACCGTTTTGAATTCCGCGCCGTAGGTTCTTCTGCAAACTGTGCTGGCGCTATGATTGCTTTAAATACTGCAATAGCCGATCAGCTTGCTAAATTCAAAGTTGAAGTTGATGTTTTGGTCGAAGCAGGTGTTAAAAAAGACGAAGCTATTTTCCAGATACTGAAAAAACTGATCATCGAGTCAAAAGATATCCGTTTTAACGGTAATGGTTACAGCGAAGAATGGAAAGCCGAAGCTGCACGTCGCGGTTTAACAAACGTCTCAAGTGTTCCAACATCATTGGAGGCATATCACGATAAACGTGTTGTTGAAATGTTCGGAAAAGCTGGTGTATTGAGCGAACGCGAAATTGAAGGTCGTGTTGAAGTTGAGTATGAAAAGTATACCAAGAAAATTCAGATCGAAGCACGCGTTTTAGGTGATTTGGCAAGTAACCACATCGTTCCTACCGCCATTGAATACCAAAGCATGTTGCTCGAAAATGTAAAGAACCTGAAACTCGTATTCAGCGAAAAAGATTACTTGTCGCTTGCTGAAGGCCGTTTAGAGCTGATCCGCGAAATTGGTGGACACATTTCTTCCATCAAAGCCAAAGTGAAAGAGATGATCGAAGCCCGTAAAGTTGCCAATGTGATCGAATCAGAAAAAGAAAAAGCTTTTGCTTACGAAGGTTCAGTAAAACCATATTTGGATGATATTCGTTACCACATCGATAAACTCGAATTAATTGTTGACAACGAATTGTGGCCATTGCCAAAATACAGGGAATTGTTGTTCGTCAAATAGTGGTTTTTAACTTATACAATACTGAAAAGGCTTCCGGCGTAAACCGGGAGCTTTTTTTTACGCTATTATATTCATAGATTTCTTGCATTTGAGCATACTTTAAATAAACCTTTTGCGTTTTTTTAGAATGGATTTAAAATGGTTACTTTTACCGCCAAACGTTTTATATCAAATGAAGATCTTGTCATTTCCAAACATACTGATTCTCCTACTGATCATTATACTCAGCTCTTGTTCTGCGCAAAAAGCACTGGAAACGGGTAGCAAATCGTACGAAATCGGAGAGTATTCGCTGGCTATAGAAAAATACAGAAAAGCTTACCGCAGCCCAAAACTTGGTGAGGAGAAAACAGACCTGGCATTCCGAATCGGTGAATGTTATTACAAATTGAGCGATTTTGCAAAAGCATCAATCTGGTATAAAAATGCTATCAAACGCAAGTCTTCCGAACCATTATGCATGCTCCATTATGCCGATTGTTTGCGTGCAACTCAAAAGTACGACGAAGCTATTCTCTGGTATCAGACATATTTGAGTGTAAAACCTGATGATGAACTTGCCAAAAATGGATTGGAATCGAGTAAAATAGTAAAAGAATGGTTAGATAAACCCAATCGGTACATGGTTAGTATTGTGAAAGAGCTCAACTCGAATTACAACGACTATTGTCCAGTTTTTGTTGGTGGCCGCGATAATGAGATTATTTTCACCTCAACCCGCGATGTGGTGATCGGCAAACGGAAAAGTAACATTACAGGAACCCGATTTGCTGATTTATTTACTACTAAATTTCTGGTTCAGAAACAGAAATGGGAAATACCAAAATTGCTCGACGAAAGCGAGATAATTAATACTGCCAGCGACGAAGGTGCTGCAACACTTTCGGATCAGGGTGACCAGATGATTTTTACCCGATGCCTTTATGACAAGACAAAAGACAAGGGCGCAGAACTTTTCTCAGTCAACCAATCGAGGGGCTCATGGTCGGAACCTGCACCTCTTGAACTAGTTGGAGATAGCATGATTGCGGCACATCCTTCTTTAAGCGCAGATGGAACAGAACTTTATTTTGTTTCCGACAAAATTGGTGGCTATGGCGGGAAAGATATTTGGGTTTCAGTTGCAAAAGGTGGAAAGTATGAGCGGCCTGAAAATTTAGGTCCTGAAATAAATACTCCCGGAGATGAAATGTTCCCGTTTATCCGCGAAAATGGTGAATTGTATTTTTCATCCAGCTACAAGCCCGGAATTGGCGGATTAGATATTTTCAAGGCTGTAAAAGACGACAAGGGCAAATGGGATGTTGTGAATATGAAGGCACCTATCAACTCGCCGGGAGATGATTTTGGAATGGCATTCATCAAAGGCGAAGTTGAGAAAGGCTTATTTTCCTCAACCCGGAAAGGATCAAGGAGTGATGATATTTATTCATTTTACCTTCCTCCCAAAATATTTAACGCTTCAGGAGATGTTTTTAACAAGGAAACTAATCAGAAAATTGATGGAGCCAATATCCGGATTATTGGAACCGATGGAACCAACCTGAAAGTCCGTGCTGATGGGGGACATTTTCAGCTTAAATTAAAACCTGAAACCGAATATGTTTTTGCCGCATTTAAAGACGGATATTTGAACGATAAGGGGAGAATTTCCACCTACGGACTGGAGGATAGCAAAGAATTTAGATTTGAGTTTAAACTAGCTCCAACCGACGAGCCAATCAAGGTAAACAACATTAATTATGCTACCGGAAGCTTCGAAATCACCGAAGAATCGAAAGTCGCACTGGATTCAGTTGTTTATCTGCTAACTGCAAATCCGACCATTACCATTGAGCTCATGGCTCACACCGATTTTGTAGGAAGCGACAAATTCAACTCCGATCTTTCTCAAAAACGTGCTCAGTCTGTGGTCGATTACCTGATTTCGAAAGGCATCAATACCGCCCGAATGGTAGCCAAAGGTTATGGCGAAACATGGCCTAAAAAAGTGAACCGCGACCTGGCCAAAAAATATGATTTCCTGAAACGTAATGATGAACTTACTGAAGAATTTATATTGAAACTAACGCCCGAACAGCAGGAAATAGCCAAAGGACTGAATCGCCGGACTGAATTCAGGATTTTGAGCAACGACTTCCACGAATAAATTCGAAGTATATTGGGAAAAATCACTGGAAGGATATTTGATAAATTCCCATCCGGAGTTTAATTAAGGCTGCTCTGAAGTAAAATCTTCAAAGCAGCCTTCAATTATCGGTATTTACCGAATCGCATTACTTTTTCATTCTTTCTCCATGTTTCATTCCTTCCGGCCCTTTGCCATGTTTCATTTTTCCTTGATGAAGATCGAACTTGATGCGTTGTTCATCGGTGAGTTGTGCACGCATTTCTATCCGGTGTTTGGCCTGAATCTTTGCCATCTCAACTTTCAGCGCACCAATTTTTTCGATGTTTTTATTGACGGCAGCCATATCAGGCTTATCAACCGTAGTCAGAGTTTTCTGGCGGGCCTCGGCTTCACCGATTTCGTTACGGATTGGCTGCAGTTGCTTTTGCATAGCCAGCATACTTTGTTTAAAAACGTCCTTTTGCACGTCGGTCAAATCAAGTCTCTCTCCGGGTCCCCATTGTTCATTCATTCGCATTTCATGCTCTGGTCCGCGAGCTGATTTTTTTGTACCATTTTCGTTTGGCTGAGCCATCACGAGGGTTGTAAAACCCAACAACACTGCAATCATTAAAACTTTTGTTTTCATAACCATTAATTTTAAATTGTTTTCTGAAGTTTTTCTGAAACTTTCACTTTGGATGGTTCTGAATCGATAAGGTTTAATGCCTGATGAAGTTTTAAGATTTCTTTAACAGTTTAGCTTTAGTTAGATAAATACGCCCATAATTATAACCACAACAATGCCAACAACCCCAACTGTCGACTCCATAACAGTCCAGGTTTGGAAGGTTTGTTTCACGCTCAGTCCGAAGTATTCCTTGAACATCCAAAATCCGGAATCGTTGAAATGCGACCACATCACACTTCCTGCACCTGTAGCTAAAACCATCAATTCCGGAGAAGTACCTGCTTGCTGTGCAATGGGCAACATGATGGGGGCTGTAGTGAGTGTTGCAACGGTAGCCGAGCCAACAGCCAACCTGAAAACTGAAGCAATCAGAAAAGACATCAAAAGCGGGTTCATTTGCAACGAATCGGAAATTGAACGGATGTATTCAATCACATGGCTGTCTTTCAAAACCTGTGAGAATGCACCTCCACCGGCAATAATCAGCATGATCATCGAAATTGCACCAATGGACTTGGCCGAACTGTTCATTACATCGTCCATCTTATTTCCGTTTCGCAAACCGAGTGTTAAAATCGCAACAATCACTGCTGCAAAAAGTGCTATGTTCGCATCGCTCAGAAACTTAAAAAAAGTTAGAACAGATGTTGTGATGCTGATGCTTTGTTCGCTGAATCCTTTTCCTGCAAAAATCTGATTATAAAAGCCTGAAATGTTTTCAATTCCGAGTTTCGTGAGCTCGGTTTTGGCAGGTGGAGGTCCAAACGACAAATCGATTAATGCACCAATCAACATCAGAATGATTGGGGTCACAGCACAAAAAATGCTGATTCCCAAGCCTGGAAGTTCGCTTTTTTCAAAATGTCGTTCCTGAAAAAGTTCTTTTGGAGGCATAACATCCATTTTTTTAAAGAAACGCGATAGCCAGACTCCGCCGATCAAACAGGCAGGAACCATAGGTATGAGTCCGTAAAGCAATACTTTATTGACGTCGGCTTCGTATATAAATGAAACATAGGTAGGAGCGGGGTGGGGTGGTAAAAAACAATGAGCCACTGATAACGCAGAACAAAGCGGAAGCGCAAGCCAAATCATGGGCATTTTGGTTGTTGTGGCAAAAGTGAAAATTAATGGTATCAGCACCAAAAAGCTTGCATTGTACATCATGGGTAAACCAACCAGGAAACCGGTAATCAACAAGGCATACTGAATGTTTTTTAACCCCATAAAGTCAATCATTCGGATGGTAATAGTTTGCGCAGCGCCACTCTCTTCGAGTATTTTTCCGAGCATGGCGCCAAAAGCCAGAATTAGCACAATTTTCCCCATCGTATCACCAACTCCCTTGAGCACAGAATCCAGAATATCCAATGGATTCATACTACTCAATAGTCCAACAGCAAAAGATGTAATTAATAAAGCTAAAAATGCGTTTAACTTAAACTTGCTGATCAGTATCAAAAGAATAAGTATTCCGATTCCGACAATGAGTAGTGGCATGATTTTTTGGTGATTAGTTTGCTTTAAAGATAAAGATTTGTTCTTCGGTTGCAAATCGAAAATTAATCTGAATTCACGTCTCTGCTGATCATATGTAAGTGAATTGACGAATTTACTAGTAATATAGTCAACGTAATGACGAAATTACCAGTTTTTAGTCCCGATAATGCACAACAGCTCTGGCATTTCGATCGGAATTGTGCAGGCAATTTACCGATGAACCTTCTAAAATCCTATCTTTGATTTGCTTAAACAATTAACTGATGATGAAAACCACATTTTCGATTCTTTCCTTTTTTCTTTTTTCTTTTTTCCTCGTAGCGCAAAATCCTTCCCAAAACAAAATGTCTGATTATATGGGAATTAACACCAATGTAGCCGCTTACGATAATAAATTTTTGACTGATCTTTCGAAATGCGTGAAATGGATTCGCGAGTACCACGATTGGTCACATTACGAAGCAGCCAACAATTTTTACAAGTGGGACAATATAACAACTGAGCCTCAAGGTTATACATGGCCCGAGCATACCGATTTCATGAAAGAATGCCGTCGACTGAACATGAATGTTCTGATTGATGTGCTTGGAAAACCTGCCTGGGCCGGGACTTCGCCCATTCCAATACATTCAGGTAACGGAGCTAACGCATCAGATTATCTGGAGCGCCTTGAGTTTATGGGTCAGTTGGTGGCCCGGTACGGCTCTAAAAAGATTGCTACTTCGCTGCTCGAAACTGCGGATAAAGCAACCGGACTCAATTACATCAAGTATTACGAAGACGACAATGAACCCGATTACACCTGGAAGACTCCGCGCTGGACTGCTGAAAATTACTCCAAATACTGCAATGCGGTACACGATGGATTTGGGGTTTCGACTGATGCCGATCATCCGTTGCTCGGAATCAAGTCGGTTGATCCGGATGCCAAACATGTCATGGCCGGTCTGGCATCTTCTGATACCACCTACCTCAATAAAGTTGTACTTGCTTCAGGAGGCCGGATACCCTTCGATGTGCTCAACATGCATTGGTATTGCAGCGATATGACCAACGCCTATTCTCCGGAAAATGAAAAATACGGGTATGAAATTTCGTTTCGTAAATTCTTTAAATGGAAGAACAGAGTGGCGCCTGATGTCCCCGTTTGGATGACCGAATTTGGCTGGGATACCTATCTGGCAAGCAATAACCAGCATTCGTATACCTATGCTCCTGCGCTTCAGCAGGCTAATTATCTGATGCGTTCTTTCCTTGTTTTACTCAAAATGGGATTCGAAAAGGCATTTCTGTTTATGGATACTGATACCGATAGCAAAAATATCTTGCAGTACTCATCGAGCGGATTGCTTGCTGATAGAACTTCCAAATATACCCGAAAGATTTCCTGGTATTATTTGGCCACGATGCAAAATGTGTTGGGAAAAGCTGAGTTCGCAAAAATAGTTTCGTTCAAGGAACTATCAGGAATGAACGAAGTGTATTGCATGGAATTTGTCAATCCGGCAAAAGCCGAAAAAACATTTGCCATCTGGACTAGAAAGTCGAATTCAAAAACTGACGACGGAACAAAAATTACCTATTCATTCAAACCCGGATACCAGCCTGATTATGCCTATTCGATCATTCCTGCTGATCAGGATATGGACGGAGATACAATCCAATATGCCAATCCGGCGCAATCACTCGAACTTAATTTGACCGAAACCCCTCAATTTGTGGTCGTTTCCGGCAAAAGCACTTCTTCCAAAGTTCTCCAAAAAGGAAAGCTCGAATTGGAAATTTTCCCAAATCCAGCACAATCAGAAGTTAAAATTTCCTTTTCTGTTTCTGAAAAACAAAAGGTCAATGTTTCGGCTTATTCGATGGATGGAAAATTAATTGGAACAATCGCGGATGGTTCTATTGATCCCGGAAATCATCAGTATAACTTTGGAAAGGGATTGCAAGGTGGCACTTATTTGATTATTGCAAAAAGTACAACAACATCTGCATATAGAAAAGTGATTCTTATGAAATAAGAAAAAGTCGATAGTCATTAGAAAAAAGGAAAAGGGAAATAGGGAAATATACACATCCACCGCACCAAATCAACTTTTCTAATGACCAATGACTCTTTCCTTTTTCCTCTTTTCTCTTTTCTTCTTCGGATTATTTCACCTGAATTTTAAACGACCACGCATAACTACATGCTGTTGGCCGGGCTTTGTCGCGAGGATATTTAATGATTAATCCATTGGCTGCATCCCAGGTCCATTCCAGATTTCCGGGAACTCCAAGCATCGTAATCTTTGATCCGGTTACAGGTTTAACCGCTTTTAGTTTGAAATCTTCACCCTGCCATTTCAGGAATGTTGCAAAAACGTATTCGCCTTTTGAGGTAAACCGGGCATCGCCTTCAACCTGAGTGGTCCATGGGCGTGTTCCATAAATAGCCTCGCCATTGGTTGCCAACCATTCACCCAGTTTCAGGAGTGGGTATTGTTCGTAATCGGGAATAATGCCAGCAGGAGTTGGTCCCACATTAATATCGAAATTTCCATTGCGCGCAACACCATCAATCGTTTTGTCGATGAACGATTTTGGCGATAAACAATCTTCCTGATCGGTATCCTGATTGTACCCAAAGGTTTTGGCAATACCTTGCCAGAACGACCATTTGTGAGTCAAGATACCTTCGTTTCCCTTTTCATAGCTGTATTCCACATTGTATAAATCGCCATGTTTTCCGCGTTCTTCAGCGCCAAAACGGTCGTTTACAAATACTTCCTGATTACGTTTGGCCGCTTCGTTATAAAAATAAGCTACTGTTTCTTTCATTTTCCAGAACGACTCCGGATGATCCCATTCGCCATCGAAAAAGAAAAAATCGGGATGATAAAGATCGATCAGTTCCTTGATTTGTGGGATCATAAAATCATCCACATAATTGTTTACTTTTTTCAGGCCGGCATAAGGAATATCTTTTCCGGTATAAAGTGGATTAAACCATTCGTATAACGAATAATACAAGCCAACTTTAAGTCCTTCCTTGCGGGCTGCAGCAAAATATTCACCCAAAATATCTTTTTTTGGACCCATTTTCATGGCATTCCGGTCGGTGTATTTGCTTGGCCAAAGGCAAAAGCCATCGTGGTGCTTCGAGGTGATAAACATGTATTTGGCACCCATCTTTTTAGCAAACTTCGCCCATTCTTCCGGGTTATAGTTTTCGGCTTTCCACTGAGGAATAAAATCGTCGTAAGTCGCTTTTCCGTATTTTGTCTGATGGTAAGTGTAGGTCGGATTTTTTGGATCAGTCATGTTTTTGCCATACCATTCGGCATAAGAGATTTCTTTTTCGCGCGGGGCCCATGCCGGAACAGCATAAACGCCCCAGTGCATACTTAGTCCGATTTTAGCATCATCGTACCACTGCGGCATTTGGTGCTTGTCGAGCGATTCCCAGGTTGCCTGATAAGGAGCTTGAGCAGAAACAGTTGAAAATGTAGTTAAGCAAATAAGCATACTAATTAAAAATCTGATTTTAAGGTTCATGGTTTTTTTTATTGGTTTGTAATGTGGAATAACTTAAAGGACTTAGTTAAAGAGCACTTTTCGGGTAATCTTTCGTTCAGGAGTTGAAATGGTTAACAGATAAATGCCTTTATTAACCTGATATTCTTTCAGGTTAAAGCGGTGAGGTTGACTGTATCCAATTGATTGGTTTTTACACAGGTTCGACATCAATTGCCCTTGCAGATTGTAAAGATTGATTGTAGCCGGAAATGCTTCAAAAGCCTGAGATGTAATTACAATCTCTCCGGAAGTCGGATTTGGAAAAACATCGATGCCATCGGTTTGCTCCAAAGTGGCTGTTCCTGTTGGGGCTACTTTCGTGATGCTCACATTGTCGACAAATACTTTGCCCTTAAACATTCCTAAGCCGAAACTAAAACGACAATTGGAATCACTCGGCTTGAGCATTTTAAATTTCCAGGTGTAAGTTGTTTTGGTTTTGGTAATACTCTTCGTGGTGGAATAATACGTTCCATAGTCTCCGGAATTTTTTGCCAGAAAAACGCTCATGGTGTTTGGATTCTCCGACCATGAATCAAAGCTAACCAGGTATTCCTGCCCAAGAGTTAGCGCCAAGCCCAATTGTTGAGCAACAATGTGCCAATCGCTGGTTCCCGGTTTGGTAATGCTGGCTACAAAAACACTGTCGATAGTATTGGTTGTAAATACCGGGCTGACCGAGGTTTCCGACCAATTGCCCCAGGCGCTTAAGCCATTACTAAAATCGCCATTCGTTAATTGCTCATTTTTTTTTTTGAAAACCGGAGTTACAATGGTTTTGTTAATGATTTTCATCGTCATTGGGTTCGAAAAACCCAGATTTTCCCACTTTTCGAATTCGTAGCCATCGGTAGCTTTCGCAGTTAGTGTCACCATTGTTTCTGCTGCATAATCAGCTTGAACAGGTGATTCTTCTGCAGTTCCTCCAGTGGCTGGTTTCACTTCCAATGAAAATGGTCCTGCTGTTTCCTGTAGCTGGTAAACCCGAACATAGTCGATGTAGAATTTGTGCGGAAGTTTTGTATCATCGTGTCCCTGCTGATCGCCCCATTCACCTCCATATGCCAGGTTTAGGATCAGATAGAACATTTTATCAAACGGCCAGGTCTTTGATCCAATTGCTGTTTTATTGTAGGTGTAGTATTTCTTATCGTTGGCATACCATTCGATTTTGGTAGGAGTCCAAATCATTGTGAATTTGATGAATTGATTATACGGTTGTTTAATTGAAGTGGTGTTAAACCCGGAACTTTGATGCCCGGTTCCGTTGGCACCTTCATAATGGACAGTAAAATACAGATTATCCGGATTCATGCCCACATATTCCATGATGTCGATTTCACCACTCTTGGGCCAGCCGCCATAGCTTGCCTCCGATGGCATCATCCAGATAGCGGGCCAGGTTCCTTTTCCTCCCGGAACTTTCGCGCTGAACTCAAACTTGCCATACAACCAATCTCCTTGATATTTCGAAATTAAACTCGCGGAAGTGTATGCAGCTCCCATGTAGGCTTCTTTTCGTAATTCAATAATCAGTGTGGTATCCTGAATTCGTGCATTTTCAGAACGTTTCGTGTAATATTGAAGTTCATTGTTGCGAAGCAAGCCAATTTCGTAATCCCATTTTTTGCTATCGGGAAGTCCGGGCGTATTAAATTCGTCGCCCCAAACCTGTACATATTTTTGCGAATACGATGAAACGAAAAAGGAAAGTGCAAAAACGAAGAGTAGAAATTTTTTCATTATTGATAGTTCAGATTTAGGATGGTAAATTTAGAAAGAAAAGCATAGCGATCAACTCTATGGCTGGAATAATGTTGGATATCTAAACATGAATGGAAAAAAAATTACCAATTTGAAGATTCAACTATTTTCCCGGTCTTGGAAAAGGATTTCTGATTCCAATTCCAAACAGTAATTAAATTGTAATATCAACAAATTGTTTTTTTATATTTGACCTATATTCAATTGATTTTTTTTAAAATGATAGCCGAAACGGATTCTGAAAATTTGCTGATCAATCTTAAGAATGGTGATAAAAGAGCCTTCACCAGGATTTTTCAGCTCTTCAATTCACGGTTAACATATTTTGCAAAATCCTACGTTTTAGATCAGGATATCGCCCAGAATATTGTTCAGGACTCATTTCTAAAACTTTGGGAAAATACTAAACAACTGAAGAATACAACCTCGATAGGTGCATATTTATATACGCTTACCCGAAACTCATGCCTGAATTACCTGAAGCACATTAAAGTTGAAGCAAAATACCATCAAAAGATATTGAAAAACAGTCAGGAGTTGGAATTGAATCTGGGTGCTTTAAAACGACTCGAATACGATTTGTACGATTTCGAGGAAGTACAGACAATCATCGACAAAACAATTGAACTGCTCAGCCCACAATGCAAACAAGTATTTCTATTGAGCCGTTTTGACAATTTGAGCAATGCTGAGATTGCAGCTAAACTTGAAATTTCGGAAAAAGCGGTTGAAGCCAATATAACTCGTGCATTAAAGATCTTTCGGAAAGAACTTAAAGATTATTTGTCATTGCTTTTCTTCTTTAGCCTCCCTTATTTATAGTATTTTAGAATAAATTGCCACCAAAAGATAAAAATAGTTCACTTGTCCATGTAGGGTTCAGGTGAGCTTGGTTGTTACACTAATATATTCGAAATAAAATGATGAAAGAAGAAGACATTATCAGCTTACTAAATGACAATTCAGATGCTGAAAATAAAGCCAAATTGATTGAATGGGCCAATTCTTCAGATGAAAACCGTGAAGAATACTACAGGATAAAAAACCTCTTAGCACTTACCGGAAGTACAGCCGGTACTATTAAAGTATCGGATCAGCAATTAACCGATTTGATGCAGAAAATTTCGAAATCAAAAAAGACAAAAATGCGTCAATTGGTCTACCAGGTTTCGAAATATGCTGCAGTAATAATGATCACATTTTTTATTGCGAGAATTGTTTTCACTGATACATATCGAAAAGACGGAGATCAAAAATGGCTGGAGATTAGCACTCAATCTGGTCAAACGGCCGAAATGCTTTTGCCTGATGGCACCAAAGTTTGGTTAAATGCGCTCACCAACATACAATATCCATCAAATTTTTCTGCAAGTAATCGTGAAGTTAAGATTACCGGAGAAGCATTCTTCAAGGTTAAACATGATGAAAATTCGCCCTTTGTTGTTCGCACGAATAATTATAGTGTGAAAGTACTTGGGACAAGCTTTAATGTCACAGCATATCAGAATGATGCATACAGTAAAACAACTTTGGTTGAAGGTAAAATTGTATTACTGAACGCAGAGGATAAGGAAATAAAAACATTGGTTCCCGGACAGCTTTTCTCATTCAACAACAACGACCAAAGGTATCAGGTTAGCCAGGTCAGTACCAACTACTATACATCATGGAAAGATGGCTATTTTGCTTTTGATCAGGAAAAGCTCGAAAGTATAGCCGCTAAGTTGGAACGAATATACGCGGTAAAGATTACTATTCCTGAGGCAAAAGTCAAAGGATATAGTTTTACCGGAACAATTATGAAGAATAAACCACTGGAACAAATTCTCCGGATAATTGAATTGACTGCACCGATAAAAGTTACAGTCAACCGAATTTCGGACAAAGAGGACCAAGTGACTATTGTATCTAAAAATTAATACAAATGGAATAATAATTCAACAAGCACAGAATGAATACAAAATCCCTAACTAAAATCCCGTTAATCCCGGCAATGAATCTTTTCACTGGATTACTGATTTCTATTTTGTTGATTTCAGGAGGGCTTGATGCCAAAGCCCAGAATACCGAAAAGATTTCCTTTAAAATTGAAAATGCTTCGTATGCCGATGTGTTCAAAGCCATTGAAAAGAAAACCAAATTTTTGTTCTTTTTTAATGATGAAATAAGTAATTCAGCCCAGAAGTTTTCATTCGACGAAAAAAGTGTGACCATCGATGAATTGCTGATTGTTATTTTGAAAAACAGCGAGCTGACCTACAAAATTATTGAAGAGAATATTGTCATCACCAAAAAATCAGAAAAAAAAGGTAAGGATACCGTTAAAGGGAAAATTACAGATTCGGAGAATAATACCACGCTGATTGGCGCAACTGTATTGTTAAAAGGAACTAATGAACGCACAATAACCGACTACGATGGAAATTTCTTGATGGTGCTCGAAGAACCTGAGTCATCTATGCTTGAGATCACTTCAATTGGCTATCAAAAGAAATTGATTGCGGTTAATGGAGCCACGATTCTAAATATTTCGCTTGTTCCCAGTACCGAAAATCTGAACGAAGTAATTGTTATTGGATATGGGTTACAAAAGAAAAGAGATGTAATCGGTTCTGTTTCGACTATTAATGTGAACGAATTAAAGACAAAATCAGCAACTTCCTTCGATGCGGGTCTACAAGGATTGGCAGCCGGAGTATCGGTTCAGTCGCAAAGTGGTGCTCCCGGTGCTCCAAGCATCATTAAAATCAGGGGTACTAACTCCATCAACTCAAGTACCGATCCGCTCTGGATCATCGATGGAATCCCGGTATACAGCAATTCCTGGGGTTTGGGTGCTTCGAATGTTAACCCAATGGCTACCGTCAATCCCAATGACATCGAGAGTATTCAGATCTTGAAAGATGCGGCTGCTACCTCGATTTATGGGTCAAGAGCTTCGAACGGGATCATTCTTGTGACCACCAAAAGTGGTAAGAAAGGAGTTGGTTCAACTTCTTTCAACTTTTCTTCAGGAATAAGTTCCTTGTCGCGCACACCTAAGGATGTTGGATATGTGAATACCAACGACTGGTTTAAAGTGATGGATGCGGCCTATACCAATTCATTTGGCAGGCTTTTTAGCATGAACGATTATTACCGTTTTTCACCGCAGGCTTATACCAAATTAACACGCGATCAGGCTGAACTAAATAACACAAACTGGTACGATGAACTTTTCCAGAATGCAACTTTCTCGGAGTACAACCTATCGAGTACCAATGGGTATGAGAAAGGATCATTCTTCCTTTCAGGAAATTACCGGAAAGACAAAGGAGTACAGGTAAACAACAATATGGAGCGATTCTCGGTACGTTCAAATGTAACTTTCAATCCCAATAAAAATCTCACTTTCAGTGCTAAAATAAACTTTTCAGGCTCAAATGTTGAAAAGCGCAACAGTGGAGTAACCAGTATTGTTACCTATGCCCTACCTTGGTTTCCTGTAATGAATCCTGAAAACGACAAACAGTATTTCAATGCTTACACCGGCTCAAATCCTAAAGCTCTAACCGACCCGGATAACCGTAAGAACAATGTGGAACAACTTCGGGGAATGGGTGTGCTTTCGGCAAATTACACAGTCGAGCAGGTGAAAGGTCTTTCGTTCAGGACAGAGCTCAGTGCAGATATTATCCAAAGTAACCTGGTCGACTGGGAAAGTCGCGACATCTGGCTAAACGGAGCACAGAAACCAACTGCACGAGCCAATGAGGAGGCTGTTACCTATAAAGGATACAACTTCAATATCTACGGAACTTATACGAAAACAACCGGTGATCATAGCTATACTGCTGTTGCAGGAACCGAATTCACTCGTTCGAGCCAATACAGCCGCATACTTAGAGGAGAAGGCCTCATTGGTAAATATCAGGAGTTAGGCACTCCGAATGTTATGTCTCAGATGTATGGCGGGCTCAATGGGGAGCGTTACCTGATGGGTTATTTTGGCCGTGCGGATTATAAATTTAAAGACAAATACATTTTCGGACTGAGCGCCCGTCAGGATGGAACTTCTGCCTTTACAGCCGATAACCGCTGGGGAACATTTCTGGCTGCATCGGCAGGTTGGATTATTACTGAAGAGGATTTTGCCAGTTTCCTTGGGGAAGACAATTTTGTAAAAATCAGAGGTAGTTATGGTGAAACCGGGAATCAGAATGTTCCTTCAGGACTCGATGTAATTAACTATTCGGGAATCTCACCATACGGAAGCAAAGAAATACTTGGTGTAAACGGAACAGTTCCTGTCAATCTGATGGTAGCCGATCTCACCTGGGAAAGCACAAAAAGTGCTGATTTTGGTATCGATTTTGGATTCATGAAGAATAAACTGAATGGCTCGCTTGCCTATTACCACCGCTTGGTATACGGAATGCTCCTTCCTGCACCAGTGCCTGTTTCTGCTGGTGTTGGCTCGCAGGATTTGAATTACGACCGGAGTGTTTATGATTTAACAACTAACCGTATCTGGAGCAATGTTGGGAATATGGTGAATACCGGTCTGGAACTTGAGCTGCATTCAGTGAACATCGACCAGAAGGGTTTTCGCTGGACAACAGATTTCAATATTTCTTTCAACCGGAACATTATTAAAAGCCTGACCGAGGAAGCCGATCAAAGTGGTAAAGGGATTGTTAGCACAACCACCGTTTCGCGAACCGGACAACGTCGCAATGAATGGTTTATTGCCGATTATGCCGGTGTTGACCGGATCTCGGGAATACCTATGATTTTTGCACTCGATAAGGAAAACTATGAAAAAAGCGGAGAAACAACCCGGATGAAAGACCTGACGGGTAAAGACAGCCTGATTCTGGCAACGCGAACCAACATCAACGGGAACCGCTTTTATCAAAATAGCAAATCAGCTGATCCGAAATATTACGGCGGATTAACCAATACCTTCTATTACAAAGGATTTGACTTCGGCTTTCTAGTCTCGTTTTCAGGAGGAAATTACATACTTGATTACGACCGGCAACTGGCCGCCGTTCCCAGTGAAACCAGAATAGCTTTGTCAGAACTTTACGACAATTCATGGAAGAAACCAGGTGATGTGGTCAAATATCCACAAATAGTTGCCCGTGGTACCTTCATGGTAAATGGTGTTCCTAATTCTGATTTTGGAGATTCAGATGTTTTTCATAACCGCGAACTATACAAAGGCGACTACATCAAACTCCGTAATATCCAGATTGGATATTCGTTGCCTGCTGCACAAGTAAAAAAATGGCAAATTCAGTCGTTACGAATTTACACTTCTGCATCAAACCTGTTTACCGCATCCAAATATCCTGGATTCGATCCTGAAGGAGCTGGACTGGTGTTTTATTCCTCGGCCATCCCTCAATTAAAATCAATCATGTTTGGCATCGATGTTAAATTTTAAAAGCAACTCAAAATGAAACGAATAAGCACAATCATACTTCTTTCGATCTTAATTTTCAATACTGGTTGTCAGGATTATTTCGAACTTGAACGGCCACCGCAAAACCCATGGGGCACTGTTGACGAATTTGAACGTGTACCGATTGCTCTTTATGCCGGACTTTGGGGCGGCGACAAATGGAACATACCCTGGGTGAATTGGACTTTGGTGAAAAGCCACATGGGTGATGATGTGAATTGGGTAAGCGACGACACCTATGGATTCTGGCGTAAAACCAAAGAATTTAATACCTATACCGATAAAAACATTCTGCTGCTTTATCGTCCAATTGCTACGGCCAATAACGCCCTTGAATTTGTAGATAAGAACAATGGGAATCCATATCCGGCAGAAACGCCTCAAAACATTGAGCAAAATGTAAATCGGATCATCGGCGAAATCCATTTTATCCGTGCCTATTCATACTATCTGCTTCAGACTACTTTTGGGCATGCCTATGTGCCCGGTGGTGCCAATTCAACTCCGGATATACCAATGCCGACGCAATTTGCCAAATCAATTGAAGATGCCAAAAATCCAAAGATTGGAACAACGAAAGAAGTCTTCGACCTGATTGTTTCTGATTTGCAATTTGCAAAAGCGAATCTTCCGGAGAAATATGAATTAGGTATCCATCATCCATCATACCAGATAAGAGCCACCCGGTTTGCAGTTTCAGGAATGTTGATGCGCACGTATTTCCAAATGGGCGATTATCCGAAAGTTATTGAAGAATGTAATTACCTCATCGATCAAAATAAGGGTAATTTCGACCTGACAGAAGACCCGATTGAAGCCTTCAACAGAAGTTCGATTTCTCAAGGGAAGGAAGTTATCTTCTATGCTCCTTATTACGATACCTCGCTACCATCGCCTCAGCACTTGAGTCCCTTAAACAATACCTGGGAAAACAGTTTATGTAACTGGTCGGAAGCGCATTTGGCTGAAGGAGCAATCAAACGGCTAGGCTGGATGAATAATCCATTGAGTGACACTACCATCAACATTGCCGCGCGCAGAGACAAAAGGTTTCAACAAATCATGGCTGTGAGGTATCCTGCATCGCTTGCAAAGCCGGGACAGGATGTAGATCAAAGGACTCAGATCAAAGAAATAACAACCATCTGGTGCAATAAATTCTACCGGGGAACCAGCCAAATGAACACCAATGTTCCGTTGATCCGGTTGGCAGAAGTTTACCTGACCCGCTCCGTCTGTCGCTTCATGGCTGGTGATAAAACAGGTGCTGCTGCCGACTTAAACATGGTACGCCAACGTTCATGGGACACCAAAGTTGGTGGCCCATATCTTCCAATAACTTCAGAAACTATTACTGAGCAATTGATTAGCGATGAACGAATGATTGAGCTCTTTAACGAAGGCGATCGGATTGACTATCTGCGTGGATTAAAGAAAGACATTCCTAAAGGTGAACGCGGTTCAGGTACTGATCCGTACACCAGCGAAGATTTTGTCTGGGCAATTCCAGTCCGAGAAGTGCTATATAACGAAGGATTATAAATTTTGATTTGGATAATAAATGAAGGTGATTTCACTGATACAAAAGTTTGTTCTGCCTGTCGCGATATTCTTATTCATATCGTGCAAGGAAGATACGCAATCTCCGGTAGCGGAAAATTTCGTACAGAGCAAACCTGTGTCAGGTGAAATTGGTGTGGCATTAAAAACTGAGTTCGATTGGGAACAAGCGGCTAATGCCGAAAGCTATATGATCCTTGTTTCAGAGAACAGTGATTTTTCAAGTCCTGTAATCGAAAAATCAGGAATATTGACCACTTATTATCAGTCGGAAATTGAATTACTGTCGAATACAAAATATTTCTGGAAGGTAGTAGCCGAAAACAAATCGTCGAAAACTGAGGCATCGAATGCAGGAATTTTCTTTCGTACCATGATCGCACCAGCAAAACCATCACCGGGCATTTCAGCCTACTTTGTCTCGTTGTCAGGTGTTGATAAAGCTGTAAACGGCAGCAAAGAAAAGCCTTTCCGCACATTGAGTTATGCTGCGTCGATGGTGCCGGCAGGCGAAAATGATACCATTTTTATTGGAGCAGGAATTTTCGACGAATCAGAACCGGTTATCGTCCAACCCAAGGTAAATCTGATCGGTTCAGGAGAATCGGAAACCATTCTGAAATCCGCGGGTGTAACATTACCTTCAGGAATTGATCCGAAAAGTAATGATTATAAATTGTGGTACGATGGCACTTTGATTCAGTTGGTTTCACCTCAAAGGGAGCAGTTTCGGAGAATGAATACAAAGGCTATCCCTCCGGCTGATGGTCGGCAGACTTTGGCAAATTTCAGCATCGATGGGAATGGCAAACAGTTAAAAGCCGGGGTTTGGGTCGAAAATCGTGACAATGTGATCCTTCACCATGTAACATTTAAGAATCTGGCTCAGCGCGGTGCTGTATTCGCACCGGGGAACAAGGCCTGGTATACCTATCCTGAATTCTATATGAAAGGGATCAAGGTTCATCACTGCACCTTCATCAATTCAGGCAAGGACCTTTCGGATGAAACGCTTGGAAACCTGAACATCGGGCAATTGGATGGAGCGGAAATTTCTGACATCAACATTGATGACACCGAAGGATATGGAATCAAATTCATTTATGACGGATATTTCATCAATACCAAAATCCATGATTGCACGATAAAACTCAATGAATCGGACAGCAAATGGGGCGAAGACATAGCCATTGAATTGTGGAACAACGGTCCTGGAAACGAAATAAATAACATCAATTGTAACACCTGGATTTCGGTAGTGAACCATCCTGACATGTTTGGTAATTTATCTGATATTCTGAACATGAAAATTTCGAATGTCTCCATGATCGATGCCGACGGGAAAAGCAACAAAGAGGCGGTTGAAGTGGGCATGCCGAATACCGAAATCAGCAATTCGTATTTCGAAAATAAAGGAATTGGCATAGCTATTTGGGACATGGGTCGCGAAAATATCACGGTGAGGAATAATATTTTTTACAGTTCAACTGAAAAAAGCAACTGGGCCGGAGCACCAGCCGTGTACATCGATAACAGCAGAACGTGGAGCTACAAAAATATGAAGGTTTACAACAATGTTTTTGACGGATATCCGATTGGAGTTCGAATCAAAGGCAGTATGATCGAAGATGTGGACATTAAAAACAACCTGTTTCTGGCTATATCAGGAGTCGATGTGGAATCGTCGGCAAAAGCAACACAGCTTAGCCACAACCTGAAATATTTCGGAAAACAAACAAAATGGAACTCGGTGGGAGTAACTTCCGAAGAAAGTAATCTTTTTACAGATCCTGGATTAAAACTCTCCGGAAAAAAATGGGATACTTACTACCAGGCTTCATCGACTGAAAGTATTGTTGTTGATGCCGGGGTTGAAACCGGGTTTAATTATCAAGGGAAAGCGCCTGATATTGGCAAATGGGAATTTTGAATAGACAAATAGCTAATTAGAATATAACTAGTATTATTAACTCAGTATTTAATCAATTCTAAATCTTAAGTATTATGGAAAAATCGATTTTTAAAACGGGCCTATTGGCCTGCGCACTTGCATTTACCGTGTTTTCATGTAAGGATGATTCTGTCCCAAATCCAGTAGCTGATTTTACTTTCAAAACAGTTGCTGCAACGATGGATGTTGAATTCACCAATGCTTCGACCAATGCTGTTGGTTATTCATGGAACTTTGGAGACGGAACTGGTGCTTCAACCGAAATGAATCCGAAACACACTTATGCTGTTGCCGGAAAGTATGATGTTACCTTAACCGCAGTTGGTGAAGTTGGATCTACTTCTGCAGAAAAGAAACAAAACATCGAAGTATTGGAACCAGGCGGTCCAAACCTGTTGGCTAATGGTACTTTCGAAAAAACTGATGAAGCTGCCTGGACTGTTCTACATTCGGGACAGAAAGACGAAAGCGGAAATTTTATTAACGTGAAGTATGAATTTGGATATACCAAATACAAACCAACACTTGGCAATGGAGGATCGCTTTACATTTATCCAAATAATGATGCGGCTGTTGCCAAACACGAAGAAGGAACCGTTTTCTACAAAGAGATTGGTCAATTGGCAGCCGGTAAATACAAAATTTCTTCTTTAGTGAAATTAATGGGCGAAAACAAAGACAACCCTAGTTCTGCCATGGCTAACTACTGGTTCGAATTCCTTGTACGTACCGATAAACCTGTTGAAGCCGATGGTTATAACTTTGACAGGGTAACCGGCTGGTATTATGGCGCTTGGTCTGGATGGAAATTATTGGAACCTTCTACCAATGGAGCTTGTCCTCCAATAAACGGTCTACTTCCTCATTCAATGATGAATACCAATTTGGCTGATAAAGATGGTAATTTTACAATCGACATTGCAGGCAAATACTACATTGTAATTAAAATTGGTAAAGGATGGTTCTCTGACGGCAACACATTTGGTGAAGGTATTGCCATCGATGATCTGAAGATTAAAAAAGCGATGTAATAGTTTCTTTTCATATTAGGATTAAAGGGGCGGTGATTTTACTGCCCCTTTTTAATAAAACCAACAAATGCAAAAAAATTACCGATTTCTGTTCTTCATTTTGGCGATCATGTTTTCATCGTGCAATAATGAACCTGATGAGACTGAAAACCCTATCAGAGTTGACCATGATCATGACAGCAAACTGATTGGCTTAAGTACCAGCAGTTTCAGTGATGCAAACCTGAATTTTACCTCGTTTCAGAAGTTTAAACCTCATTTTATGCGGTATTATTTGGGCGGCACAATTGTTTTTGACGATGCCAACCCACCCAATGGAATAGCATCTGTACAAACTTCGGCATATAAACGAAATGGTGAACTGACAAACCAAATGGCTGCCAATATGAGCGGCTGGAAATATACACCTGCCCTCGATTTCGATAAGTTTATGACGCTTTGTAAAGCCAATGGAGCCGAACCTGTAATTCTTTTACCGGTATATGCAGCAT
>JBBQMW010000050.1:0-24881 GCA_038329265.1 Bacteroidales bacterium
TATATTAACTTTTTTGACATTAATTCGCCAATTAAGGGAAATGGCAGTAAAATGGTTGACGCAATTTTGAAAGATTTTCCTGTAGATTGGAAACCAGCAGTTGTGATGGATTGGAGTAACGGATTTTGGGATAAAATGGAACAAAAATACAGTGATTTAGATTGGATGATGTAGCAATGGTGAATAAGCAAATTTTAATAAATTTAAAGAAAACTCATTATGGCCAATACCTATACTCAATTAAATGTTCAGGCAGTTTTTGCAGTAAAAGGACGCGATAACATTCTTTCATTAAATTTCAGAAAAGATTTATTTGAATACATATCTGGAATTCTAAAAGGCCTTGGTCAATTTCCTTTGGCAGTGAATGGGCACAAAGATCATGTTCATGTTTTCTTTGAAATGAGCCCAATATCTTCATTCTCTGATATTATGGAAAAGGTTAAGGCGAATTCCTCGAAATGGATCAATGAAAATAGGTTTGTTCGGGGAAAATTCGAGTGGCAACGTGGTTATGGCGGCTTCACTTATTCCAGAAGTCAGCGAAATGATGTGATTCAATATATTATGAATCAGGAAAAGCATCATGGTTCAAAATCATTCAAGGTCGAATATTTGGAGATGTTGAAGAAGTTTGAAATAGAATACGACGAACGGTATATTTTTGAATTTTACGAATGATCAAATCCATTTCTACCATACTTTCGCCGCGATGCGGCTTGTGAAATCATTGCGTTTTTGTTTTATTCTACCATAATGTCCCCGCTAACGCGGTTATTTAAGCATTTAGGCTGTGAAAATTGGATAGCAAAATATCATGTTAAAAATCCAAAGCCGCATCGCGGCGACAGTCAGTCTGGTAGCAAGTTATGAAAGAGATGGATAAACGAAAAGCAGCGTAGCTGCGAAAGTATGGTAGCATAAAATTCAATCTGTACCACCAAAGCCGCATCGCGGCGAAAGTTTTGTGGTAGAATGTCAGCAAATACAAAGGCACAAAGCCATCGGATTTCTCCGTGTATTCGTTCCATCGGGAATGGTTAAATGAGTAATTTGAAAAGAGTGAAGTGTAAATTTCAAATTATTCTTATTCTTTTTACTGGCGCGATATTTTGAGGAATACACTGACTTGAATGGAAAATCCTAAGCACTTCAACTCGATCCGTTTCAATGCGATAGATGATCAGATAAGAACCTAGTATGATATTTCGGTACTTTTTATCTTTTGTGGTTAAGAACCTAACTTCCGGAAACATTAAATACTGATAATCTAAATTCCAGACATGCATATAAATTTCTGAAACAAAGGTTTTCGCAGCATTAAAGCCAAATGTTTCCTCTCCATATCCGAAAACATCTTTAATATCTTTCTGAAATTCAGTAGATATAACTACTTTCTTTCTCTCGTTTGCACCCATTGTTCAAAGTCTTTCATTCCTTCCTCAACAGTAATAAAAGTACCCTCTTCTGCCTTCTTAATTTCATTGACAAGTTCTTGCTCCGTAAGAGGATTATTTGTTGGGTGAACCAAACTTTTTCCTTTTTTGACTTCAAGCGATTTCTTCATTTCGAAAATATTTCTTCAAATTTACAACTAAGTGTCAATTAATTGATATAAATGATCTACAAATAATAAAAAGCACGAAGCCATCGGATTTCTTCATGCAAAAAGACCTGTCAGGTTTCGAAAACCTGACAGGTCTATACAATATTCTTATTCAGAATTAAGCCTGCGAAACAGCAACGGCTACAGCTACTGAAGCGCCTACCATTGGGTTGTTTCCCATTCCGATCAATCCCATCATTTCAACGTGAGCAGGAACTGATGAAGAACCTGCGAACTGTGCGTCGGAGTGCATACGACCCATGGTGTCAGTCATTCCGTAAGAAGCAGGACCAGCGCCCATATTGTCAGGATGCAAAGTACGGCCGGTACCACCGCCGGATGCAACCGAGAAATATTTCTTGCCTTGTTCGATACACTCTTTTTTGTAAGTGCCTGCAACCGGGTGCTGGAAACGGGTAGGGTTGGTTGAGTTTCCGGTAATGGAAACATCAACTCCTTCACTGTGCATAATGGCAACACCTTCGCGTACATCGTCGCAACCGTAGCAATTCACTTTTGCTTTGTCGCCTTTGGAATATGCAATGCGCTCAACTTCTTTCAATTCGCTGGTATAATAATCGAATTGCGTTTGAACGTAGGTAAATCCGTTGATACGTGCGATGATTTTTGCGGCATCTTTACCCAAACCATTCAGGATAACACGCAATGGTTCAGTGCGCACACGGTTTGCAGATTTGGCAATACCAATGGCTCCTTCAGCAGCTGCAAACGATTCGTGACCAGCCAGAAAAGCGAAACATTTGGTTTCTTCTTTCAGCAACATAGCGGCCAGGTTACCGTGACCGATACCAACTTTACGATCGTCGGCAACTGATCCGGGGATACAGAAAGCCTGAAGACCGATACCCAATGTAGCAGCAATTTCGGCTGCATTGGTTTGACCTTGTTTAATGGCAATTGCACCTCCTACAATGTATGACCACATGGCGTTTTCGAACGCAATAGGTTGAATGTCTCTTACAATTTTGTAAACATCCACGCCTTTGTCATCGCATATTTTTTTGGCTTCTTCAATAGAAGAAATGCCGTAAGAATTCAACACTTCATTGATCTTGTTGATCCTTCTGTCGTAACTTTCAAATAATGGCATAGCTGTTTTCTCCTATTCTTTACGTGGGTCAATTACTTTCACTGCATCTTCCATACGGCCATATTTGCCCGAAGCTTTTATAATTGCTTCGTTGGCATCCATGCCGGTTTTGATCATGTCCATCATACGACCCAAGCTTACGAATTCGTAACCAATGATTTCACTTGATTCGCTCAAACCGATTTTGGTGATGTAACCTTCGGCCATTTCAAGATAACGAGGACCTTTAGCCACTGTTCCGTACAAAGTTCCGGTAACGCCACGAAGACCTTTACCCAAATCTTCTAAACCGGCACCGATTGGCAATCCGCCTTCAGAGAAAGCTGTTTGAGTACGACCGTAAACGATTTGCAGAAACAATTCGCGCATGGCTACATTGATTGCATCGCAAACCAGATCGGTGTTCAATGCTTCGAGGATTGTTTTTCCCGGAAGGATCTCAGAAGCCATTGCAGCAGAGTGAGTCATGCCGGTACAACCGATTGTTTCGATCAATGCTTCCTGAATGATACCTTCTTTCACATTCAAGGTCAACTTGCAAGCGCCTTGCTGTGGGGCACACCAACCAACTCCGTGGGTCAGGCCCGAAATGTCTTTAACTTCTTTGGCTTTTACCCAACGTCCTTCTTCAGGAATTGGAGCCGGGCCATGATTCGCTCCCTGAGCAACGCAGATCATGCCTTCAACTTCATGTGTAAACATATAGTCTAATTTTTAATTTGAAATATATTGAGAACTCATTTTAAAAAAGTTTAATGATGATTCGGCCTGCATAAACTGCCAGCAGACCAAGAAAAAAACTGAGTGATGTATAAAGAGCGAAACGAATCCATTCCTGCTCACGAATCAGCAAAAACGCATCGTTCGAAAAGGTTGAAAAGGTTGTAAAACCACCGCAGATACCGACCGTCAGAAATAGTCGGACCTCAGGACTTAGAAAATCACCTTTTTCTGAGATTCCGTAAATAACGCCAATAATTAAGCTGCCTAAAATATTGACTGCGAAGGTACTCCATGGAAATACAGAGGCCACATTTTCCTGAAAATAACGTGAAATCAGAAAGCGTGCAACAGTTCCGATGAATCCACCAAATCCGACAATGAAAAGTGATTTGACCATAAATGACAGTTAATTTTGATTACCTGATTTAAAATACAAGCAAGGGGTAAAGATATTGAATTTACAGTCAATCAGGTTCAGAAGTTTATTTTGAATGAATTCAAATTGCAGGTGTGTTTTGCATTATTCCTTTCATTTTCTATTTTTGTTGTGGGAACGTTCCCATCAACAGGCCTAAACCAACTAAACTACTTTCCTTCAATGTTTCTCCTGAAGATTTTGAAAAATACGGATTGCCTATCCTGAAATAAGAAGTTAAAACGATGACCCACAACATTTTTCATGTTGACGGCAAAGGTGTTGCCAATCACATTGATACGATTTTGAGCGTTCCAGAAGTCAGGTGTATCCAGTGGGTGCAAGGCATGGCCGACGATTATCCGATTATGCAGCACCTTGATTTTATCCGGTATGTCCAATCAAAAAATCGTGGTATTATTGTCGATCTGGCCAAAGAAGATTTGAATGAATACATGAAAAATATGTCGCCAAAAAATACTTTTTTGTGGATCGCTACAGAAAATGAAGAAGAGGAAATTGCGATCATGAAGAAAGTGGGTAAATGGAGTCGAAATAACTAAAAAGCATATTGGTGAATAAATTAATCAATTAACCTAAAATCTTAAATATGAATATTAAGCATTTAATCCTATGTGCCTTCTTCGTAACAATCGCACTATTTCTATCTGCCCAACCATTTGCCAAATGGTCTAAAAACGACCTTTTCCTGAATAATGGAGTAGTTCAACGAACCATTAAACTACCGGCAGAAACCGGAAATCTCATCACCACTTCGTATAAACCGGTTGCCGGCGAATTCAAGTATTTTCTAGCTGAAAATACAGATTTTCAGTTTGAAGTTAATTCTATCGTTTATTCAGGAAAATCCAATTGGAGTTTTGTTGATGTAAAACCTATTTCTGATAAACTTCAGGGTGATGGAGCGGCTGTAAACCTTCTCAGTAGCGATAAAAAGATTGAGCTTACACTTAAATACTTGATGTATCCTGACTTACCTGTAATTCGCAAAAGTCTGACCGTTAAAAATTTGAGTGAAACAGATGTGGCTTTGGAATCGGTTGATGTGGAAAAATTCGGCACCACTGCATATTGGGCAAGCACTTTTAGTTGGATTTACACTGATTATGGTCGTCGAAAAAAAATTGGCCCTTACGAAGGAAATAATCAAGATGCATTGATTGTAGTGCATAATATGGACTGGGAGGCTGGTATTGTTATTGGTAATGAAGCTACTGGCATTTTAAAACATACCTCTGCTTTCTGGAATGCCGACGAAATTTGCGCTGGCTTAACACATAAAGATGCGCGTTACCCTTTCCGTAAATGGTTAAAACCACAGGAATCGTTCGAAACTCCACAGGTATTTACCATGGTATATAACAATCAGAAAACGCCAGAAGTTGTTCTCAATACATCGCTTCCAGATTTTATACGCAAGCACATGGGCATTCGCCTTTCGGAACTAAAAGAAAAACCAACCTTTGTTTATAACACCTGGGTGCCTTTTACCTATAATATTAATGAGAAGCTTATTATGGAATTGGCTAAATCGGCCGCCGATGCAGGAATGAAGGAATTTATTATTGACGATGGCTGGCAAGACAGTTATGGCGATTGGGGAATTGATAAAACGAAATTTCCAAATGGATTAAAACCGGTTTTTGATTACATTAAATCGCTGGGAATGAAACCAGGTTTGTGGATAAGCGTAGGAAGTGCATCTTCTGAAAGCAAAGTTTACAAGGAACATCCGGAATGGTTTGTTCGCGATAAAAACGGCAAAATTGCAAACCTTCAAATTACTGGAGAAGGATTTAACCAAATTCAATCGGCATGTTTTAGCACGGGTTGGAAAGATTACATCAAAGGAGTATTGCTGAAATTAGCAGTAGATTACGGATTAGAATACATGAAACTGGATTTTGCCGTTGTAACGAGCGCTTATATTTTCGACAAAGAAAAATCGGGCTGCTATGCTACCGACCATGCCAATCATAAAGACCAGCATGAATCATTTTATGCCAACTACGAAAACATGTGGAAGCTTTTTGACGAGCTTCACGCAGCAAAACCAAACCTTTTTATTGACTGTACTTTCGAAACTATGGGTGGTGTTCAGCTCATTGATTATGCCATGCTTAAACATGCGGAAGGAAACTGGCTCTCTAATTTCGATGGCACTTCGGGTACAAAAACCGATTTACGGATTCGTAACATGGCATGGTGGAGATCGCCTGCAATTCCGGCAACTGCGCTGGTAATAGGAAACCCCGAAATGCAGGATAAAGGTTGGGAATTGCATATTAAGTCGTTGGCTGGTGCTTTGCCGATTATGCTTGGCGACCCACGAAAACTTTCTGAAACCGACTTTAAAAAATATCGAGTATATGCCGACTGGCTTCAGCTAATGGAGAAAAAATACGATATTATGAGCTATCGCCAGGATTTGCCCGGATTTGGAGAACCACAGGAAGGCATGTGGGACGGCTTTCAGCGCATCAATACAGAAACCAAATCGGGAGGAATTGTTGGAATTTTCAGGCATGGAGCATTAGAAAATAAAAGACGGGTAACCGTGAATTACCTCGATCCAGCCAAAACCTATTCGGTAAAAACAATGGACGGAAAGGTGATTGCCGGAAGAACCGGAGAGGAACTGAAACACTCCGGATTTGAAGTAAATATTTCGGAACTTTATGGTGGCGAATTATTTGAAATCAGCTCTTTAAAATAGAGAATAACAGGTATGGTAAAATCAGATATCAAATTAAGACTTATTTTAATAGGCTTCTTTTTGCTTATTATTTCCGGAAATATACAGGCACAATTTATTGAAGAAAAAGCCGAATCAAAACCATCGTCTAATGCTGTTGAAACTCCAACCCGCATTTACATTTCAAACGACGAACACACCGATTTGATGTGGACTGCCGATGCTGAAACTTACGATAAGGTATTTGTCGATATGTTGGATTATTATCTCCGGCTGGCCGATGAAACAGATGGAAATCCATCGCCTTTCCGCAGCCGTTTTAATGCCGATGGAAGTTTCTGGCTGTGGACTTATGAACACAAGAAATCGCCGGAAGAATTTAATCTGCTAATCGACCATATAAAAGAAGGTACAATAAATGCCCCGCTAACAACCCTCGTTTCGTGTTATGGTGCCCAACCGGCGGAAGCAGTTCTTCGGGGAATGTATTATGCCGGGCGGCTTGAAAGAAAATACAATCTTCGTTTCACACAGGCTGTAGCAATGGAAAACCAGGGAATGCCGCTCGGTCTTTCGTCACTTTGGGCAGGTTCGGGGGCTAAATACACCTGGCGAGGAATCTGTGGATGTGCAAGCCGCATGGAAAACGGTTCCTGGCAGCAGCGTGACCACGAAATTTACTGGGCATGTGGGCATGATAATCAAAATCTTCTGGTGAAATGGCATTCGCTTTATTCCGGAGAGCTTGCCAAAACCGGAGCAAAATATTCAAATCAGCACAGTGGAGGATATGCCGAAGCATTTGACCCGATTTCTGCCATTAAATTCCTTGATTCCGATTCCACATTTCTAAGTCGTTATCGCGCACAGGGAATGAGCCAACCGTATAGTGTGCGAAGCGCTTTTGGATTTGGCTGGGATGCGCTCGATAGAAAGACCGGAGTACCTTATTTAAAAGATACTCTGGGCTTTCCTCAAACCGAACATTTTCATGTAATCGCGAAGGCTCAAACAACCCCTGAGCGGCAGGTGATTGTCTCGAATCAGGAAGATTTTTTTCAGGACTTCGAGCAGAATTACGGTAAAATATTGCCTTCGGAAAGCCTGACTTATGGGAATGAATGGGATTTGTACAGCGCTTCAATGTCGGAAACATCGGCAAAAGTTAAACGAGCGGTGGAAGAACTTCGCACAGCAGAAGCGCTTGCAACATTGGTAAGCCTTAAAAATCCTGAATTTTTAAAAGGCCGTGAAACCGATCGTGATTTGGCCTTCACAAACCTTGGTTTATATTGGGATCATGACTGGACTGCTGATGGACCGGTTTCGCGTGATGCCCGCGCGGCATGGCAGGAAAGGCTAGCCGCTGAGGTGATAAACTACACTGAAAAATTGCATCGCGACGCTCTTGAATCGCTTGGTAATTTGATTGCCGGGAAAGGCAAAAACCTGCGGTTCTTTGTTTTTAATCCGCTTGGCTGGGTTCGCAGCGATGTTGCTGATTTGGCGTGGGAAGGCCCGGAGAATATACATGTCAGAGACATTACCTCTAAAAGCGATGTGCCTCATCAGTTTATTGTAATTGGCGACAAAAAATATCTTCGAATCCTTGCCACCGATTTACCCTCGGTTGGATACAAAGTTTTCGAAGTACTTCAGGGAAAAGGAAAGGTATTTTCTGAACCGGCGGCAATCGTGAGCAATGATGGTACAAGTATTGAAAATAGCCGGATTCGTTTGACAGTGGCGGCTGACGGTTCTATCCGCAGTCTGATTGACAAGGCCAGTCCGGATAATGATTTTGCTGCAAATATTGGAGGTTTAACTCTAAATGATTTTCAGTCCGATAATACTGAAGGTGAGAAAATTGTGGTTTCGAATTCCGGCCCGGTGTCTGCTACTGTTACCTGTCAAAGCAAAGGCACGCCTACTCATAGAACATCCATTACTTTATATATCAATTCCAATCGAATCGATATTTGTAATGAAATAACCGAAAATTTTAATGATGTACGGCATTGGTCATACAGTTTTAATCTTGGCTCACCGATTGTTCATACTGAAGAAGTTGGAGCGGTAATCAAGGTGAAAACCAAAACCGAAGGTGGCGATTATGCAGATCGCAACGCCCGTTATGATTACGCCACAATGAATCACTTTGCCGATATTACTGATGGCAACAACAAGCGGGGAGTTACACTTTCCACTTCCGATCTTTCTTTTGTCAAACTTGGCGAAAGTACGCCTGCCCATTTAGATACCAAAACTCCGCAACTTCATGTTTTGGCAGGTGGCCAGGTCGATAAAGGCTTGGGAATTATTGCTCAGAATGGTGCAAAATACTTTCTTCAACGATTCGCCCTGACCACACATAAAAGCTACAATGCAACTGAATCAATGAAATTTGCTATGGAGCACCAAAACCCAACTGTTACAGGTGTTGTGAAAGGTTCAGCTAACGCAAATTTGTATCCTGCCAATCAGTTTTCCCTGATTAAGATTAGTAACCCTGACCTATTGCTTTGGGCGTTTAAACCAAACGAAGATGGCATCGAAAAAGGCGTAGTTGCCCGTGTCTGGAATCTGGCAGGAAATACAAGCAAAACCCAATTCACAGGCGTACTGCCTTTTCAATCTGCCCATCGTCTTACCCATGTTGAAACACCAATTGATTCACTTCCTTTATCCAATGGAACTTTACAAACAGATATTGGCGCATACAGAATGGAAACGTTTGGTTTGATGTTTGAAAATCAATCAAAAAATGTTCCTTCCAGAAAGTGAAAACAAATAAAACAAATGGGACATTTCAAAACATGATCGTTTCGTTAAAGTAAAAAGGAATTTTCTGTCTGCCGCCGGAAGTGAGCAAACGAAACACAATGAATATAGATTATGAATTGAATAAATTTTGAATTTGTCAATTCTGATTATCCATTGGCAGAAAACCAAATTCCTTGCTATACCGCAACATTTGAGATGTATAATCTTCGTCGTATCTGATCAGCACATCATTTGGCGTTCCGCAGGGCCAGGTTTTCAGTTCGTAAACAGGATTCAGGAATCCGGAGTATGGCGCCAAATTGAGCTTTTTAAATCGTTGCAGGATTTCTTCATGAAGCTGACGGTCGACTTTTACCGCATAATTTTCGACTAGATTGCGGGCTGCATCCAAATCACCTTCTGATTTAATTCGCTGAATTTCTTTTAGCAATTGCCCGAATAAACTCCGTAAGGCTTGATAATCATTAATTCTAACAAAGGTCTGATCTTTTGTCTGAATGAATTCCACCACCTTGTCAGCTTTACCAGTTTCATAAACCCAGCGTGCAATCAGTTGACGGTTGCGCATGTGCGATTCTTCAATGTCTTTTCCAGACTCAATTCGCGTCAACTGAGTGAGCAGTCCGTTGCGCAAATACGCATCAAATTCTGCTTTTGCTGCTTCAATCGACGGAACAAGTCCCAGTTTAATCATTTGTTCGTCCATGATGAAATACAAGGCAAAAAGGTCGGCGCGGGTTTCTTCGATGGTCGAATAATAGTTCTTCAGTGCTTCAGTATTCACTCCTTCCCGAACTTTTCCGGAACCATGTCCAAGGCACTCATGAAGGTCTGTATGCAGGTTTCCGGCCAAATAGCCAAATTGGCGAGCCCGTTCAATTTCTTCGGTCGAACCAGCAAATTCTTCCAACATTCCATTACCTAAAGCATCCTGAAAATAGGCCTGTGTAATATTTTCGATGGTAACAGATTTTGAACCATGCTTTTCACGAATCCATTCTGAATTCGGAAGATTAATCCCAATCGGTGTTGCCGGATAACAATCACCTGCTAAAATGGCAACATTAATTACCTTTGCACTTACACCCTTGACTTCCGGTTTTTTATACTCGGGATCAACCGGCGAATGGTCTTCGAACCATTGCGCATTTTCGCTCAAAATTGTGGCCCGTTTGGTTGCTTCCGTATCTTTATAATTCACGATGGATTCCCAGCTGCCTTTAATTCCCAGCGGATCACCATAAACCTCAATAAAACCGTTCACAAAATCAATTTCACCTTCCAACTCTTTCACCCAGTCAATACTATATTGATCAAATAAAGCCAAATCTCCGGTGGAATAATACTCTATCAGAGTTTCAATATATTTTTTTTGAGGCTCATTTTCAGCATATTCAATGGCCATTTTTAGCCAGAAAATGATTTGTTCGATGGCTTTCCCATATTTGCCATTGAGTTTCCAGACCTTTTCAACCAGCCGATCAGCTTCTTTTACCAATGTTGAATTCAACCCAAATGAAACCGATTCTTTTCCTCCGGAAGATTTTAATCCGGCATAAAAATCCTCAGCTTCAGTCTGGCTAACATTTTGATAATAATTGTTACTCGAAGAATGGAGCAAATCCTTCTCCGAATCGAGACTAATGCGTTTTTTATCTTTCTCAGGATTAAAAAGCACCTCCTTTATTTCCGCAATCAAGGTTTTGAACTTGATTCCGGAAGGTGTTTTAAAACTCCACCATTTTGAACGGGAAATCAATTCATCAAAATATGTTTCTATAAAACCTACAGGTATCTTTTCAGTAGAATAATGATGGTGGATTCCATTCGAAAACCAAAGCCTTTTCAGATAAATTTCGAACAGCTTAAATTCCGGAGTTTCCCTATTTCCTTTAAATGTTTTCCAGATGTTTTCCAGAACCGCCCGAATGGCCAGATTATGCCGGTTATTCTGATCCCATAAAATGTCACGACCACAAAGTGCTGCCTGCGACAAATAATAAATGTAAAGTTTCTTCTTCAGATCAAGACTCTCGAACCCGGGAACAGCATAACGCAAAATCTTTAGGTCAGCAAATTTTTCGACAAACACATCCATTCGGCTATTTATTAAGTTCTAAGAATTTATCTTCCAGTAAATCAACACGTTTAATTGAGGTACGAAGCCATTCGAGCAAAATTTTCTGCTTTTCCTGATCAGTCAAATGCCAGTCAATATTTGTATGGTTCCTGAGCTGATGGGTCAGATAATGCATTGTAACAGCGGCAGAAACAGATACATTCAAACTTTCAGTAAAACCAACCATCGGTATTTTCATGAATTCATCAGCTTCCTTTTTTGCCCATTCAGTCAGGCCGGGGCGTTCACAACCAAATACAATTGCAGCCTTGCCTTTTTCCAAATCAAAATTTTCCAGATCAACATCATGGTCGTGCGGAGTTGCTACAACGATTCGGTAGCCTTTCTGACGCAATTTCTGCAACGCATCCGAAGTATTCATTTCGGTATCATTGTATCTGTTTACAGTCACCCAATTCGACGCTCCCCGCACAACATCCGGATTAACCTGAAAAGCATGTTTGTTTTCGATCACGTGAACATTCTGAATTCCAAAGCAATCGGCAGTTCTAACTACAGCGCTGGAATTCTGTGTCTGATAGATATCCTCAAGAACAACAGTCAGATAATCTGTGCGTTGCGAAAGTATTTTATTAAACAAACTAAGTCTTTCATTTGTTATAAATCCGGAAAGAAACTGAATCAATTTGGCTTCCATGTCATGATTTTGGCTGTGCAAAGATAAAAAAAAGGGAGGCATAAAATCTATGCGTCCCTTTTGTAAATTTATTCAGGAAGAATACTAAATGGTATCAGCCAATTCAGCACCTGGTTTAAATTTAACAACTTTCTTTTCAGCAATTTCGATTGTTTTACCGGTTTGTGGGTTTCTGCCTGTTCTTGCGCTGCGCGAAGCAACTGAGAAAGAGCCAAATCCAATAAGAGCAACACGATCGCCGTTTTTCAGGGCATCAGAGGTGGCATCTACAAAAGCATCTAACGCTTTTTTAGCATCGGCTTTAGTTAAGTTAGCTTTGTCAGCAATTGCATCGATTAATTGTGCTTTGTTCATAAGAAAACTTGTTTAAGGTTAAAAACTATTTGAAATAAAATCTATTGTTTATTCAATCCTAAATTAACACAAAAAAAATGGAAACATTAATAAAATCAATACTTTCAAATGGTTAATTTTATTCTGATACTAAATTCCAAAATATGATTCAAAAAAACAACTCTTATTAAAACTTTTTAAAAAAAATATTTTTACCATAATTTCTATAAAATGCTTTTGAATTCTGAAATATTGTTTTACTTTTGCAACCGCGTTTGGAGAGATGGCAGAGTGGTCGAACGCGGCGGTCTTGAAAACCGTTGACCGTGTGAGCGGTCCGGGGGTTCGAATCCCTCTCTCTCCGCAGAATGTAAAGGCCTGAATTTCAACGAAATTCAGGCCTTTCTTTTTGTATTTAAATCGGATTAACGATAACTAAAACCAAGAATAAAAGTTATTCTCTCTTGAATACTGATCAATTAACCCCTATTTAACCCATGTAATTCCTTCGAATAAAACTTGAAACTGGTACACACGCCGCCGAATCAAACCAGAAATTAAATCTCCGGGACAACTCAGAAGTATGACTTTCGCTTCCTAAAAACTGAACACGACCGCAAATTATGAAAACAGAGCGCATATTTTTGCTAATTCACAGCAGATAAAGACGCGGGTAAAGGCCGTATTTTGGATAAAAAAAACGATCAGATCAGTACTATCTAGAAAAAAGCCTGACTCAAAAAATCAAGCTTCCAAACTAATATCCTTATATTTTACCAAACAAGTTGAATCGTCTGACCTTTTTTTAGAGAAATTTCTCTTTTTTCAATTCCATATAAGAGTGTCGTCTTTCCTGTTTTTCTGGCAAAAACCTCGAGTTTTTTAAGGGTTTTATTGTTCCATTCCATTGCTACTTCAAAACCTCCCCGTGCACATATTCCTTTTACTGAACCCGATTCCCACGCATCGGGTAATGCAGGAAGTAAGTGAATTTCATTTTCGGTTGATTGTACCAGCATTTCCGCTACAGCAGCAGCGCCTCCAAAATTACCATCAATCTGGAAGGGAGGATGCGCATCGAACAAATTCGGATAGGTCCCTCCTCCCCTGGCATAATTTGTTTTTACGCCATCAGGGTCGACATATTTAAGCAGTTCGCGATACATTTTATACGCATGATTCCCGTCAAGCAGGCGTGCCCACAGGTTTATCCGCCATCCTTTCGACCAACCGGTTGTTTCGTCACCCTTAATTTCAAGAGTTTTTCTACAGGCATCGGCCAATTCAGGAGTTAATAGCGGAGTAATATGGTTTCCCGGAAAAAGTCCAAATAAATGCGATTGATGGCGGTGTTGAGGATCTGAATCTTCCCAATCGAAATACCATTCCTGAAGATTGCCTTTTTTACCGATCTGGTATGGATATAATTTTTCAAGTGCCGATTCAAGTTTATTTCTGAAATCAGCATCCACATTCAGCACTTTTGATGCCTGAATTGTTTGCAGAAAACACTCGCGAATAATCGCCAAATCCGCCGTTCCACCATACATGGTCGCTCCCACATATCCTTCAGGATTTTTATACAGGTTTTCCGGAGAAGTTGATGGCGATGTAATCAGTTTTCCGTTTTTATCCTCAATCATCCATTCCAGACAAAATTGAGCAGCGCCTTTCATCAGTTCATATCCAGTGTTTTTCAGGAATTTTTCATCCTGAGTAAACTGATAATGCTCCCAAAGGTGCGTGCTAAGCCATGCGCCTCCCATGTTCCAGCAAGCCCAATTCGGATCTCCGTTTCCGAAATCACCCACTGGATTGCTCATCGCCCAAATGTCAGAGTTATGACAAACAGCCCATCCATTTATACCATAAAAAGTTTTAGCAGTTACTTTACCTGTGGTAGACAAATTCTTAATGAAACTCAACATGGGCTGGTGCATTTCCGAAAGATTGGTATTTTCGGCCAACCAGTAATTTTCTTCGGCATTGATGTTGGTGGTGTAATTGCTGCTCCAGGGCGGACGAATGTGTGGGTTCCATATTCCCTGCAAATTGGCCGGAACGCCTGGAGTCCTGGAACTGCTGATCAGTAAATAACGGCCAAACTGGAAATATAAAACTTCCAGATTTTTATCTTCCTTCCCTTCGGCATACCTCTTTAAACGCTCATCAGTCGGAAGATTTGGAGCATTTGTTTTGCCCAGATTCAGGCTAACCCGATTAAAAAACTTCTGGTAATCAGTTAAATGCGATTTTTTCAGCTTATCGAATGATTTTGGAAATGCTGATTTAAGCTGCTTCGATGCAATTTGGTCGTAATTTAAACCTTCAGTTACCGGATTTTTATCGAAACCATTGAAACTGGTTGCAATTGAAACAAAAATAAGAGCTTCAGTTCCTCCGGAAACGCCAACCGACAGATCGGTGACATTCAGGGTTCCATCTGTATTTTTAATCCTGACCAAAGTTGAAAAATGGATTCCTTTATTTTCATCAAAAGTTACCGCATTCGCTAAATCACCCCTGTAATTCGGTTCTGAATGTGTTGGAGCATATCCCTTTGCATTCAGCACATGATCGCTTATCGAAACAGTATTTTTCAGCTGACTTGTAAATTTTACCCCAAAATTCAAAGCACCTTTCTGACTGCTGGTTAATTTGATCACCATAATCTGATCGGGATAAGAAATAAAATATTCGCGGGTAAATTTCACTCCATTGACTTCATAATTAACTTTTGAAACTGCTTCTGAGATATTCAGTTCACGGTAATAATTCTTCGGCTCACCCTCGTGTTTAAAATCAAGGAATAGCGTTCCGAGCGGTGCATATGATTCTGAAAATTTCCCCTGCAGCTTTTTATTGAGTTGGTCGGCCAATTTATAATCTTCATTTTTAAGGGCTTCGCGCACAGCTGCTACATTTTCGTAGGCTTCCGGATTCATATTTGGATTAACCGGTTCGCCCGACCAAAGCGTTGCATCATTCAGGTAAATCTGATCGGAATTGACGCCTCCAAAAATAGAAGCTCCTACTTTGCCGTTTCCAAGAACCAGACTTTCCTCGAAATACTGAGACGGTTGTTTATACCAAAGTATGTTGCTTGATTGAGCCTGACAGAATTCTACAGCAAAAAGAAAAAGGGAAAAAGAAAATAGGAATATTTGTTTTATCATTGCATTAGGTTTAGCATTTTGGTTATCCAAAGTAACAGCTTTTTCGTAAAATACCAACCATGGCAAAATAAGGATTTCATCCCTTTTTTTTTAGGATGGAATCTCTTTAGCAATTGAATATTTTCACTGTCTGATCAGCTTCACAGTTGATTCATTTCCACTTTTACTATGTATTGTCACCAGATAAACTCCTTTACGTAATCTATGAATATCAACACCATCGTCAGAAATTGGGTTATCAATTTGCATAACTTTTTGTCCCGAAAGATTGAATATTTCGATTTGCTGAAGTTCATCAGAAACTCCTGATACAAAGAATCGATCCTTGGTAGGATTTGGATAAATTGATAAAGTATTCATCGAAGTCAACTGATCGATCCGGGTACCAATTTGGATTTTTGCGGTATCCATGACCTGATACAAAAAGTTTATTCCCTGCGGAAGACTGGTAATCAAGCTATTCACATGATCTCCGTTTGGATCTCGTTTGAAGGTATGCGGAAGTTTGTATTTATCCAGTGTATCGGAAAACATTTGATTTGCTTTCGCCAGTTTAAACTCATCCTTATCGCCACAATACGTGTAAATTGCCATGGCCGGATTTCCTTTCCAATCCTTTATATAGTTGATTGGATTATGCTTTTCCCAAAGTTCGGATACCGATTGAATCATATTTCCGGTAGAATCTACAGGAAAAATAATGGGCGGAGCTGCTAAAGTATCGGGAGAAAACGCTCCTGCCATCGTAAACATTAATTTACTCATGTTCCCTGAATAAGAGAATTCGTATGGTAGGGAAGATCCGTTTTCGGATAGTAAAATTGGAAGTAATTCATCGAAGTAGGTAATGTTCAAAGGTCCACTTAATGAAGCAACTCCGATAAATTTGTCAGGATTTTTTATTGCGAGCTTCATGGCACCATATCCTCCCATCGAATGCCCCATGATGCTCCATTTTTCCCTTCCCGCGTAAGTATGGTATTTATTCCTGATCTCATTCATCATATCGTTCGCTATGAAATCTTCATAGTTTCCATAGAGTGCCGAATTGGTATAGAAACTCCCTTTATATGGCTCACAGGAGCCATCAGGAATGACAAAAATGACCTTGAAAAGCTTATCAAAAAGAAGTCGGGTTAAAAAGAAATCAAGAAATTGCTCCAGCGAATTCACCATTTCAGTAGCTGTAACTGAAGCTCCGTGCAAAAACAGAATGACCGGGTATTTGGTAAGTGTGTCTGCCTCATTGTATCCTGTCGGTAAACCAACATAGTAGATTTTTTCCTGTTTCAACGCTTTGCTGGATATGGTTTTCTGATGAAACCATTGGGCAGAAGCTTGAGTGCTTATTAAACCAAACAGAAGAATTAGCAGTACTGAAATCTTTTTCATTTATCAAACTATTGTTATTCAAGTTGATAGAATAAATTAAAATCGATATGAATATTTTGAAATTCCAAAATCGATTCTAAAAAACTTTTTTAATGGAATGAATTCCAATTCCTGCCTGATCAACCAAAGTAATCTTCCCGTCAACTACCTGAACGCCGGAATATGGATCGTTCGAAATCAGCAAATTTCCATCCAGATCGGCCCAATCAGCTTTTGGGGCAAGCTGCGCCGCAGCTGATACAGCGCATGAAGTTTCCGTCATACAGCCAATCATCACTTTCATGTCAAGTGATTTGGCTAAAGCGAGCATTTCATGAGCTTCGCGCATTCCGGTACATTTCATCAGTTTAATATTGATTCCGGAATAAACTCCTTTTGCTTTGATCACATCCGGAAGCCGCTGTACCGATTCGTCGCCAATGATTGGCAACGGACTGTTTTCTGTCAGCCAGGCTATATCATCGATGGCAGATTTTGGCATTGGTTGTTCTACGAAAACCACACCGTTTTCCGTCAGCCAGTGAATCATATCCAAAGCCATTTGCCTATCGGTCCAGCCTTGATTCACGTCTACACATAACGGCACATTGGTCACCGAACGGATGGTTTCAATCATTTCACGATCAGTTTTCTGACCAAGTTTGACTTTCAGTATTTTGTACGGAGCAGCTTCAGCCACTTTTTGCAGCACTACTTCCGGAGTGTCGATGCCGATGGTAAATGAAGTATTGGGAGTATCAACAGGATCGAATCCCCAGATTTTGTACCAGGGTTGTTTCATCATTTTTCCGACCAGATCGTGCAAAGCAATATCTACAGACGCTTTTGCAGCGCAATTTCCAGGCATCACAGAATCCACATACCGAAGGATATCGTCCATCTGAAACGGATCTTTAAACTGTCCCAGATTCAATGTAGACAGAAATTTGGTAGCACTCTCCACGCTTTCGCCCAGATAAGGCGGCATCGATGCTTCGCCATACCCGGTAATACCTTCAAATTCCAGACAGGTAAGCACATCCGGAGTATTTTTCCGCGAACTGTTCGCCAATGTGAATGTATGGCGCAATTGCAAATCGTAGGGCAGAAATCGGAGAACAAGTCCTTTTCCTGAATATTTTGGCTTATTTCTCCTAGCAGCAAAAAGAGATTCAATTCCTGTAAGTCCAGCCAATGCAGTAATTCCGGTGGTTCGTATAAAATTGCGTCTGGAATTTATGGCCTCTGGAAGCCTCTCCCCAGCACTCTCCAAAGGAGATGGAGAAAAATGGTAACCTTTCCCCGGCCTTCTCCAAAGGAGAGTGGGAAAAAGGTCGCGAAGATTATTCTTTAAATTTGTTGTCATCTGGTCATTTCATTAAAATCAAATCTTATTCAAGGCTCCTTTTTAAGTCCTCCCCAAGGGGAGGATTTAGGTGGGGCTTGGGCTTCAATACCACGAATGATCTTTCACCAAAACAATTCCTTCAGAATTCAATGAATTCATGATTCGGCTGGCGGCAACCAGATTTTTCTTTTCCGTAAGTTTATATCTTGGATCTTTGGGATCGAGACTGTTGATTCGTACAAATCCCGATGCATTCAGGTATTCTTCATTGCCCAAATAGATTCCTACGTGAGTAACTCGCTGCGCATTCCGGCCAAAAAACAGTAAATCGCCGGGTTGTAGATTTTGGTAGTTATTGAATACAATATGTTCGCCATATCGGGCTTGTTGCGAGGCATCGCGTGACAGAATAATTCCCTGCGAGAAATAGGCAATCTTCGTTAATCCCGAACAATCCATCGACTTTGCTGATGCTCCTCCCCAAAGATAAGGTATACCAGTCATTTGATTAGCTATCAGAACAATGGCATTTATGTCAGGTTTCTGACTGATCCATTTATTCCACGAAATACACTCTCTTTTCTTCACAAATCCAGACCTTCCATCAGGAAATCGCATCTTTAAAAAGCCTTTGGCAGCGGTCTCCACTTCGAAGATATCGCCTAAAACTAAATCAGAAATCACCTTCTTTTTCTTATCCGGAGAACTAAAAACATTCCCGTATATCCGGTTAAAAAAGTAGCGGTTCGATTTTTTCCAAAGTTCCAGTTGTGTTTCAGTAATACGCTGGAGCTCTTTTTCGCCCATCCATCCGATGTAGTTTTCGGGCGTCTGAACTTTGTACCAACCTTCGAAATAATCCAGTATTTTCATCGGAGTCCCCATCAAAGCCTGAGATACCAATTCGGCAGCATCATCGGGCTTGGCACGCATATTCGAAACCGATAATGTTGCCAGTCCCCAGATTTTATCGCCAAGCGATGCCTCAGGTAAAACGCGGATTGAATCTGCAAATTGAATTTTCCATTCAGAAAGATGCTGTAAAATTCGGCTCTTTGCTTCCGCAAGATTCGTTTCTCCAATCACCGTAATTACCTGATTTGTGGTATCCTTCAACGAAATTTCCAGAATAGCCGTACGTTTATCCGGTACCAACTGTTTCTGAATCGTTTGAATTTCGTTTGCTAATGCTTTGAAGCTTTGATTTTGAGCCTCCGTTTCTGTTCCGGTAAAGATTATCAGAAGAGCAAAAAGTAATATTTTGAAGTTTAAAGTCATATCCGAACTGATTATTCAATAGTGTTGCGTTGTTGAAACCTGCTGTAGCGGCATCATTTTTTGCCATCAATTACGCCGTCACAAAGAAACACAAAGAAATTCGCTCTCTAAACAACTTTGTTAGATAATTGCTCATTTTATGGGTACAACAAATATTGAATCCGTATTTTTTTGAATGCTGACAAAGCAGGCTCCCAGGATGCCCGGATTTCTTTTTCTGATTTTCCGGAAATGATCTGCTGCTTTAAAAGTGTTGTTCCTGCCAGCTGATCGAAATTTCCAATCTGATTGCTTTGTTTCGAATCGAAGAATTTCACCTTGTATGGATAGGCGTTGTACATTTCGATTAGCCACTTTAGATTGATCTGCCCGGTTTTAAGAAATTCAACGGTATCGTATTTCCGAAGATCGAGCCCAAAACAAGTTTTATTCTGATGTAACGGAGTTTCACTCATTCCTTTGATACTTTCCGGAGTGAATGAAAAGGCAAACTTTCCTTTCAAATCGGGATTTCCAAACACAGTGAACGGGAAATGCGTTCCCCTGCCCTGACTGATGATCGTTCCTTCGAACAGGCACAATGACGGGTACAATAGAATAGATTGCTGAGTATTTAGGTTTGGCGAAGGTGCAACAGGCAAAATATATTCCAGATTGTGCCAGTAATTAGAGATTGGAATTACGAGGATTTTGCATTTAATCCGATTAGCCAACCAACCTTCACCATTATACATTGCGGCCAGTTCGCCGATGGTCATTCCATGGGTAATCGGTATCGGAAACATTCCAATTCCTGATTTTAGTTGCATGTCCAAAACAGGGCCATCAATGCTGAATCCATTGGGATTTGGACGATCGAGAATAATCAATTCCTTACCGTTTTCGGCACAGGCTTCCATCACTTTGGCGAGCAAATAAATATAGGTGTAAAACCGTGCACCCACATCCTGAATATCAAAAATCACTAAATCCACATCAGCTAAATCCGCTTTTGAAGGTTTACTCTTTTTGCCATAAAGCGAGATTTCCCGGATTCCGGTTTTGGCATCGATGCTGTCGGAAACATGCGCACCCGCGCTGGCAGTTCCCCTAAATCCATGCTCAGGTCCAAATATTTTCACAATGTTTATTCCCGAAGATTTCAGGCTGTCAATCAAAGAAGTTTTTCCAATTACCGAAGTTTGATTAGCAACTACCGCAACCCGCTTTCCCCTCAATAATTGAAGGTATTTTTCAGTTTGTTCCGCGCCGGTTTTAATTCCTTCGGCACCAAGCAAACGGCAACCAATAAATAACAGTAGAAATACAATTTGCAGTTTCATCGGTTTATGGTTCTTAGGTTTAACAAGTCACTAAGATGATACAATTCATCGTTTGCCAATTCCAGACTCTTTTTTTTATTCAGTGTCAGCAATTTTTTCCCGTTCGAATTAAAAAGGACAACCAAAAATTCATTTTCAGGAATCAACAAACTTCTGTTCGACCAACTTAAGATTCGCGATACTTTTTCCCATTTTATTATACCAATAGTCATTTCTGGTTTTATGTTTATCCATTGTCCTGTAGTGAATATTCCGAAAAGAACATCTCCACTACGAACCCGGCGTTTTTCAATGTCGATTGTTGTGCAGAAATAGGTGAACCCGAAGAATGCTCCTCCTAATATGAGCACAATTGCTTTGAATGAAAACCAGACTACCGCAAACCCGAAAATAAAAACTAGCATGGCAGCAAAACTTTCAAACCGCCCAAATGAACTGTTAATTTTGTTTTTTATTAGCATAAGCCAATTTTTAAATCAATTTACTCAGATCATTTTGAATCTTTTCGGTTAATCTCTGAAAATCATCCAGATCCAGGCAAACCTGATCCAAAATGTCTGCCACATTTTCAGCTGTTATCTTATCAAAATCCTCTCTCCTTGGTGTAATAAACAAGCCTCCAAAATCAACAGAACCAGGACTTATCAAAATTTGTTTCGCTCCGGATTCAAAGTAATGTGTTGGCCGGTGCGCCTTCCGCGGGAAAAGATGAATCACCCATTTCCCATCTTTCCTGAAACAAAGGACGTTCATCATCGGTTCAATTTTGTCGGGCTGCATGGCTTGAAAATGCTTGTAAAAAACTCCGATCACTTCAAGACCTTCCAACATTGAAGTAGTTTCGATGGAAATCATTTTTCGGAGATAATGATCAAAAGCAAAAACATTTGTACTACCTCCGGAATATATTTTCCGACTGGAGTTTTTCAACCTGTCAAATTCTAAAGCAATAGGCAAAAGTGTGCTTTCGCCAGCCTGAAAATGCAAATGATCGGGAGCAGAAGCACCGCATTCAGGACCATTGTATATCACTGCGAATCCTTCCATTGCTTCGGCCAGTTCGAGAAAAATACGCGCACTTGGCAAAAAACGCTGCGCAATATGGGTAATTGAAGAAATGGTAAAATGAAAATTGAAAATCGGGAAAGGATTAACCAGAATCAGAAACTGATCGCCGAATTCAATCTCATCCTGTTCCACTGGACGGTTTTCGCTGCATAGGAAACATGGGCGTGCCGCAATTGATTTCTGATCAGTTTTTGATACCGTAGAAAGCATTCTCTCCGGATTAAACTGAACGTTGATCTGAAATCCATCGAACTGAAAATGCCTGACCTCCACTTTTTCTAATCCACGAAAATTGGAAGCGACCAGTGGCCAGTTCTTTTTTTGTGTTTCAACCAACTCTTCCAGAATCTGAGCGGCAGTTTTATTTGTATTTTTTATTAAATCTAGCAATTGAGCCATGGCATTGTTTTCAACTTTATATTATATAAACCACGCAGACACCTAGTTTATTATCTATCTCCAATTTGATTGTTATTTATTTCCATTTCATTCGTCTTTCGCCTTAACAAAAACAACCCCACAAACATGATTAAGCCATTAAGCAGCAGCAATTCAAATCCAAATTGATAGCCGCCGAGCCAGGCTTTGGAATTGATGTTGATGATGTAGGTCAATACTGGCGAAAGTACTCCAAGTATAGGTACAAAACGGTCTTTCACTTGTTTTTTAGTCAATATTCCGAAGGCAAAAAGCCCAAGCAGCGGTCCATAAGTGTAACCAGCGACTTTAAAAACCGCCGTTACCACACTTTCATCATTAATAAACCGGAACAGCACAATCACCAGAAACATCAGTACCGAAAAACCAATATGCACTTTCATTCGGGTTGATTTACTATCTGGACTCTTTGGATTCAAATTCAAAAAATCGATGCAAAACGAAGTGGTTAAAGCAGTTAATGCTGAGTCTGAACTCGAATAGGTTGCAGATACAATACCTAATAAAAACAAAACTCCAGCAACCGTTCCAAACTGGGTTAAAGCCAGAAAAGGAAAGAAATCATCCGTTTTTTCAGGAATTGGAATTCCCTTCAACTGGGCAAAAATGTACAGCATAACTCCCAGGCACAGAAACAGCAGGTTAGTGAAGATAAACGCCAGGCTGAACCAGAAAATATTTTTCTGTGCGTCTTTCTGGTTTTTACAGGTCAGGCTCTTCTGCATCATGTCCTGGTCTAAACCATTCATCACAATCACGATTCCCAATCCAGCCATAAATTGCTTGAAAAAATTGGTTTTCGAACGCCAGTCCCAATCGAATATTTTGCTGAAAGGATGTTCGTCGATTGCTTTAATCATCTGACCGACATTCATATCCAACTGCCTTGAAATGATGATGATGGTTAACACCACTGAAGCCAGCAGAAAAGTAGTCTGAAGCGAATCGGTCCAGATTACAGTTTTAATTCCGGCGCGAAATGTATAGGCCCAAATCATAAATATGGCAATGGCAACTGTCACCACAAACGGGATTCCAAGCGCATCGAAAAATGCAAGTTGCAGCACACCGGCCACCAGATACATGCGGAAAGATGCACCAATAGTTCGCGAAATCAGGAAAAAGAACGATCCGGTTTTGTACGAACTTACTCCAAAACGCTGATCGAGATAGGTATAAATAGATACCAGATTCAGTTTATAATAAAGCGGAATAAGAACCAGCGCAACTGCCCAGTAACCGACAAAATTGCCAAGTAAAAATTGCAGGTAAGTCCAACCGGAATGCCCCACTTCGCCCGGAACCGATATAAAAGTCACTCCTGAAATGGTGGTTCCGATCATGGCAAAAGCAACCATGTACCAGGGAGACCGGCGATTTCCGGTAAAAAATGTCTCGCTGTTCACATTTTTTGAAGTGAAATAGGAAACGCCAAATAGCATGGCGAAAAAACTTATCAGGACAACAAATAAAATAGTAGTGCTCATTAATAAGGTTTGAAGGACTGAAGGATTGAATTAATCGCTCTGCCTGAACTCAGGATAAAAATAGTTTAATAAACAACCCGAACAATGGCCGGTAATAGTTATTTATAAGATTTGCTTCCATTTCAAAATACTTATCTTTACAACCACTCTCAAAATCAACACGAATAAACCATGATACTCCTTGCAGACAGTGGATCGACCAAAACAGCCTGGAAACTTATTTCGGAAACCGGATCGGAAAAAGACCTAAAAACCAATGGTATCAACCCATTTTTCAGGACCGAAGAAGACATTTTTCATGAATTGGATACACATCTTCTGCCACAGACCGGCTCCGAAGTTGACCAAATCTATTTTTACGGAGCGGGTATAATTAATCCTGAAAAAGGAGATATTATCCGGATAGCCTTGAGCCGCATTTACAAAAATGCCACCATTGAAGCACACAGCGATGTACTTGGAGCTGCCCGTTCACTGTTCGGAATCCAACACGGAATCGCCTGTATTCTGGGAACCGGTTCGAATGTTTGCTTGTACGATGGTGAAAAAATTACCGGTGGCGTTTCGCCTCTCGGCTTTATTTTGGGCGACGAAGGCAGCGGTGCTGTGATGGGACGAAAACTTTTAGGCGATTATTTCAAGGAAGTTATGCCTGCATATTTGCGTGTGGCCTTTTCCGAACATTTTAAACTGTCGCGCGAAGAAGCTTTGAATCGCGTCTATCGAAGTGAAAAACCCAACCAATTTCTGGCTCAGTTTACGCCATTCCTATCCGATCATGCCCATTCGGCCTACTGCCAGGAATTCGTACAACACCAATTTATGGAATTCTTTGAACGCAACGTGGTCAAACTTCCGGAATACCGGAATTATCCGATTGGTTTTATTGGTTCGGTGGCGTATTATTTTAGTCAGATCTTAATCAATA
>JBBQMW010000051.1:0-24816 GCA_038329265.1 Bacteroidales bacterium
TTATCTGCGTATCAAATTCCAAGCGGATCAATGGAAAATACCCTATTGCCAGGCGATCGTGTGATGGTGAGCAAAATTCATTATGGTTCCTTATTGCCTCAATCGCCTATGGATATTCCGTGGTTTAATACTTTTTTTTCATTGAGCAAAAAAGTCAGATCACGGATTGATTCTGTCTGGTGGCAGCCTGTCCGGTTGCCTGGTTTATCATCTGTTAAACACAACGATGTGGTGGTATTTAAACTGAATAAAAATTCCGTAAACTTTATCAAAAGGTGTGTTGCATTGGCAGGTGATACTTTGCAAATTTCCCGTGGAGTTGTTTATGTCAACGGTTCAATGATGGTTGAACCTACAACTTTATTAAAATACTATCGCATCTGGTATAATGACTCCGCGAGGGTATTGGATTTGTTGAAGACATTGAAAGTAAAGTCTTTCAGCTTTGATAAAAATACCAACCAATGTTTAGTTGCTGCATCTGTTGGTAAGGAAATTGAGAATGCAGTGAGCCAAAGTCAAAGTGTTGACTCCATAAGGCTAAGAATCCTCATGCCGAAAGAGTGCTATGGCCTTTATCCCGGAAAAGACGATTACAATTGGTCGGTTGATAATTTTGGTCCGGTAATAATCCCGAAAAAAGGGATGAAGATAGATTTAACACCTGACAACTTGCTTCGTTATGGGGCCGTTCTGCAACAATCTGAAAAGATACAAATTGAATGTAAAGAAGGAAAGTATTGGGCAGATGGCAAGGTTATAATGGAATATACCTTTAAAAAGGATTACTATTTTATGATGGGAGACAACAGGCATAATTCCAGTGATTCAAGGTACTGGGGTTTTGTACCTGAAGAACAGTTAATTGGCAAAGCTATTGCGATTGGCTGGAGCCGGGATCCTGATCTTCCCTGGTGGCAAAGCGTAAATTGGGGTCGAATTGGGAATTCGATCAACTAAAAATAATCCTTGAATGACACTCCTTCTTACTTAAACCACTTAGCCAATTGCTTTTAAATTTAAAACCCGAAAACTAAATCATAAATCAAAAATCTTAAATCAAAAATCAAATCTGCCATGACATAACCGTAAAATAATTACCCGTCAAATCCGCTTTTCTCCCATTAGACCGCGAACGGGAAAAGAGGGCGTGCCTTTAAATAGACACGATAAGAATAGATTCAATTTAAAAGGTGCAACCAGGAAAATCCCGGTCACACCCCAAACCACAGCTATAATGAGTTTAAAATTCTTAACAGTTAATGCTCATTACGCTGTATTCAAATATTAAAATGAAAACAAAATTACAAAAATTGTTGAAATACTCTGCCGGAGCTGCGTTTATATTTGCTCTCGCGCTTAATGTAATCGTTACATTGGACGATCCATTTTCATTTATGAGTGATGCTGCTTTTGCAACGGGTACTGATACTGGTACTGATACTGGTACTGATACTGGTACTGATTGTTACCCGTGGAGTCCAAACTACAATATTGTGACTGGCAAATGTGATTGGGTAGCATCTGGATATTGGAGTGAGGAAGGAAGACCCTGTTATACATTTTGTATTAATATTTTGACAGGCGATTTAAGCATATGTCCAGCTGGTTATAATAAAATTGTATGTCATTGGGCTGTGGTTGGCAATTGTTCACCAAAAGAGTGTGAAATCCTTTAAAAGGTATTTAATATCCAAAAAAATTGCTCACCTAGGAACTTCAAATAATTAATTATTTTAAGTTCCTAGGTCTTTTTGTAGGATTAATAAACAGATAATCCGCGATTTGGAATTTTACTATCTTGTTTCTATCAATTTTACAATTTTCAAATTCATCAGATTAACAAATATATAGCCATGAGATTTTTACTATTTATAAGTATTGTGATTTTACTTCCTGGTTGCAATAACCGCCATATTGAAAGTCGGACGAGTGATTCTTTTCTGCAAATAATTAATGTTCCTTTAGAGGAAATAATCAACAACGATTTTGTTGAAAGTGCGAGTTATGTTTTCCTTGATTCAAAATTCCTGATTGGAAGTATATCAAGAATATTATTTTTCAAAAATAATATCTATATCCATGATGAGATCACTGATCGTATAATTGCCTTTTCAATCGATGGGAAGTATTTGTTTCAGATCAATCAAAAAGGGAAAGGGCCAGGACAATATCATAAATTATGTGATTTTACGATAGATGAATCAAATAATAACATAATAATATTAGATGAATTTTCGCATAAAGTATTAAGCTATTCCATCGCAGAAAGAAAGTTTATTAAAGAGCATAAAATAAACTTTTATCCAACAGCATTTGCATGGAATTCGAATAGTTTGTATTTTTTTAATCCTTTTACTTTCAACTATCCACGAGAAGACAAATATCATTACTCATTGATTAAAACATCTGATGAAATAAAAGATGAAAAAAAATATTTCAGAATTGATGAAAAAATGGGGAAATTCATGTCAAATTCAAATCCAAAGGGTTTTTTCTATGGGAAAAATCTTTGTATGCTCAATAGATTCGATAATATCATATATTCATTAAAGGAAGATAGTATTTATGCCCGATATAAAGTGCTATTTGCGGAAAATAACGATTATCAGGATGCCGTAAAGGAAGCAATAATAAAAGGAACAAGAAATACAGATCGGTATAATAAATGCGCAACCGATATTTGCAATTTTTGTGAGAATGAAAATCTGGTAACATTCAATTATTTAAGAGATAATCGTATTTGTTCAGTTATTTTTTCAAAGGAAAAAAATAAAATAATTTTACATTCAACAAGTTTAAAATTGAGTTCTGCATCATTAATGAAAAAAAATATCCCCATTCTCATGTTCCCATCCTATGTTACAGGCGATTTGTTTGGTTCAGTAATTGCCTCCGGAATAACGGAACAGCTTGCAAATAATAAATTTCAAGAATCAATGCTTGAAAACATGTCCGATACTAATTTAATCGGGAAATTTAAAAATTTCGATTTGAACAGCAATCCTGTTCTTATTTTTTATAAAATCAAATCGTAAAATTATGAAAAATATATTTATAACAATTATTATTGTTTTATTGATTTTTAATTTTATGATCGGGTTTCTGTTTTGTAGAGAAAGGAAACAATTTGATCGGTCTAAAATGGTTTCCATGAACGATATTAATAAGCTAAAAGCTGTAAATGAGGACCTAAAAGGTGCAATTATTGAAAATCAATTTTACAACGATAACAAAATTTCATTTTCAGGAAGTGAGAGCTTGTCAGATTTCACATTCTGTTTATTTATTTCTGAAAATCAGTGTGCTTCATGTGTAAATGCAATGTTAGAGTATTATACCTCAAATTCAAAAATTATACCTGATTCTAATTTTGTCATTTTGGCAAATTTCAATCAGAATTCAATTAAGAACTTAAAAGCAATACACATGCTTAAGTGTAAAATAATTTCCATTCTTGGCACCAATGTAAATATTGCAGAAAATAAGTATCCATGTTTTTTTATCTATAATAAAAAGAGGTCTGAAACAGAAATGTTTTTTTTCCCATTGATAAACGAACCGGAAATGGTGAAGAAGTATTTTGGAATTGTAAATAAGAAATATTTTTAACGAAATCGGCATTCATGCCAAATACCCAGGTCGATTTAAAAAAACCGTGAAACTATTTGCAATACTGGGGGCAGAAGCGTTGAATTATTATGAGTGAGGTATCATCAGGAGAATGAATCAAAATCATCAACAAAATGAAATATCTTATTGATTAATTATTATATTTGAAATTATCTTTATTGCAACTAAAAAACATTCGTTTATGAAAACGCTTATTCAGGGTTATCTTGTCATAGGTCTGCTTTCGCTGGGACTGTCCGGTTGCGGATCAAAAGCTCAGTCCGATAATAAAGAGGAAGAGATTGCTAAAAAGTCGTTTGTTGAAAAGCAGGTGGTAAAAGTCGCTACTTCGATGGTCCGGAAAGGATTCTTTTCGCGCGAGCTGTTAAGCAACGGAAAACTGTCAGCCTCGCAAAAAGCGGTTGTTCCCTTTCTTGTCCAGGATCAGATAACTGCTGTACATGTCAATAACGGCGACCGCGTGAATAAGGGAATACTGCTTGCCCAGCTCGACCCATTTGTATACGAGAAACGTCTCGAGGAGGCCCGTAACCAGTACGAGAAGACCCGTATAGACCTCGAAGATCAGCTGTTAAGCTATGGCTATGCGATGAAAGACACCGCAGATGCCCCCGATAATATCCTCAAAATGTGTCTTATACGAAGCGGCTATAACCAGTCCCGGTCGAACCTCGAAGTGGCCGAACGAAACTTTTCGCAAACCAGGCTGGTGGCGCCGATCGCAGGGGTGGTAGCCAACCTTGAAGCACAAACCAATAACCCTTCGTCAAACTATAAAAGATGCTGCGAAGTACTCGACGACCGCAAGATGCAGGTGGAGTTTCCGGTATTGGAAGGCGAAATGATCATGGTTGAAAACGGACAAAAGGTCGAAGTCATTCCTTTTGCTTTTCCTTCGCTAACCTTCATCGGCAGCATCACGGCAGTGAACCCAACCGTGGATGTAAACGGAATGGTCATGATAAAAGCAGAGATCGACAACCCTCAGGGCAAACTGATCGACGGCATGAATGTGAAGGTACTCGTGAAAAACGAAGTTCCCGATTGCCTGATTATCCCAAAAACGGCCTTGCTTTACCGTCAGAACAGGAAGGTGGTCTTTGTAAATGAAAATAACATTGCCAAATGGATTTACGTGGAGACCGGCCAGGAAAACTCGTCCGAAGTCACCATATCGGACAAAAGCCTCGCGGCCGGCCAGGAGGTGATTATCAGCAACAATCTGAACCTCGCACACGAAACACCGATAATCGTGAACAACTAACCGATGAGCGTAAAAAACTCTTTCACCATCAACATTATTTTCCTGGTGCTCACCATCATAGGGATAAGTATGATCCCGTTGCTGAGTATTCAGCTATACCCTTCCACGGAAGGGAACGATCTCTATGTGAGCTGGTCGTGGAATGATATTTCGGCCGAAATTATTGAAAAAGAGGTGACCACACCGCTCGAAGGGGCCTTGTCGGTCATCAAAGGACTGGATGAAATCACCTCATCGTCTTCAAAAGGATACGGACAGATCACCCTCCGGTACAAAAAAGGGACGGACATGGACGCCGTGCGGTTTGAGGTGGGTTCACTGGTTAGAAATATTTACAGGAAACTTCCTGAAGGAGTCAGCCTCCCGTCGGTAAATGGACAAGACAGGAATGCCGGAGATAACAAAATTCTGATTACCTACACGTTGAACGGTGAAGGGAGCAGTCTCACGCTGCAGCAATATGCCCAGGAACATCTGCTGCCTTCGATTGCGCTAATCGACAAGGTAAACCGTGTGGAGGTCAACGGCGCCACCCCGCTTGAATGGGAGGTGACCTATAATCCGACACAACTCGCAGGATTAAAGCTGTCGGCCAGCGACCTGAGCCGGGCGATAAGTAATCACTTAACCAATAGCGAATTAGGCGGCGCATCATTTGAGCAGCAAAAAGATACTTCGCATCTTTACCTCTCTTTTTACGGTCAGCCGGGCGACTCCCTGATCTGGGATGATGTTATCGTTGCGAACAGTGCCGGACGTATTATCCGGCTTACTGATTTGTCAACCATACGATTAAAAGAGCAGAAACCAAGGGCCTATTTTCGCATCAACGGGCTCAACACGATCTATCTTAATATCTTTACCGCTGCGGGTGCGAACCAGATGAAGGTGGCAGACCAGGTATACCGCGAGGTGGAGGAACTTAAACGGGGGTTCCCTCCCAATTTTTCACTTATGATGAATTATGATGCCTCGAAACAATTACGCGAAGAGACATCGAAGATTTTGAAGCGTTCCGGCCTGGCCATACTCATCCTTTTGATTTTTGTGTTGCTGGTTAGCCGAAGCTGGCGGTACCTGTTTGTGATTGGGGTAAGTATGATCGTAAACCTGGCTATTGCGGTGATTTTTTACTACTGGCTCAGGATCGATATACACCTCTATTCGCTGGCCGGAATAACTGTTTCATTGGGAATTATCATCGACAACACCATTATTATGGCCGATCACCTGCGGCATCACCGCAACAAGCGGGTCTTTCTGGCCATACTGGCTGCGACGCTTACAACCATGGGTGCCCTGGCTATTATTTTCTTCCTCAAAGAGGCCCAGCGTGTAAACCTGGTTGATTTTGCCTGGGTGATGCTGGTCAACCTGGGTGTATCCTTGTTTATTGCGCTGTTTTTCATCCCTTCGTTACTCGATAAAGTACCTCTTCCGGTGAAAAGTGGCCGGAAATTCTTTAAACAGAACCGGCGCGTTGTTAAGATCACCCGTGGGTATAACCGGTTCATCGGGTTTTCGTACCGGTTCAAATGGGGTTTTATGCTCATTGGCATCCTGGGTTTCGGATTACCCCTGTTTTTGGTTCCAGATCGTTTGGGCAAAGAGTACAATGAGAAATTAAAATGGTATCAGCAATGGTATAATATTTCATTGGGGAATCCCACCTTTGTTACTGAAGTGAAGCCATGGATGAATAAAATATTGGGCGGTTCGCTCTATTACTTTAAATCGTACATGGCGAACCAGGAGACAAACTGGGATCAGCAACGGACACAGCTGACGATGAACGTGAGCATGCCAGACGGTGCTACGCTCGATCAGATGAATAAGGTAATTCTTGAGTTTGAAAATTTCCTGGCCGGATTTGATGAAATAGAACGGTTTGTGTCGAGGGTAACCGGTATCGATCAGTCTTCGGTTGTCATCAGCTTTAAAAAGCGGGAGGAAAATACCTCCTTTCCTTATTACCTGAAACAAATGCTCGAATCGAAGGCCGTTGAAACGGATGGCGCTGATTTCGCAATTTACGGAGTCGGACGTGGATTCAGTAATGCACTCAACGAAAACAGCCTCAACTCCCGCATCAGTTTATATGGCTATAATTTTGATGAGCTGATGAAGCATGCCCGGTATTTAAGGGATGAATTACTTAAAAACCAACGAATAAAGGATGTTCTTATCCGTACGGACAATTCGTGGTGGGGTAAGCCCCGTTATGAATTTGTACTGGATGCAGATCCAAAAACCCTGGCCTACAACGGTTCTTCGTTGGGCGATCTGTATTATCAGCTTTCCATTCTTGCACAGGCTGACCGGCAGGCAGGTTATGCGTTGCACGAAAAAAGTTTGCTGCCCGTGGTACTCAGGCCCTCAACTAACGAAGAGGCCGGTATCTGGAACCTTCAGAATGCTTCAGTTAAGAGCAAATCAGCAGGCATTCTGCGCTTAAAAGATGTGGGTAAAGTGGTGAAGGAGCGGGCCGACGGATCGATCAATAAACGGAACCAGCAATATAAGGTTACCGTAGCTTACGACTTTATCGGACCCTATTCTTTATCGAATCTTGTGAGTGAAGAAAAAGTAAAAAAGATCAATACTTACCTGCCCCTGGGGTTTTCGGCGGAGTCGGATCGCAATAACGGGTGGTGGAACAACCAGGAATCGCAGCAATACTGGTTGCTTTTTTTGGTGATCGGCATTATCTATTTTATTTGTGCCATCCTGCTTGAATCGTTCTGGCAGCCACTGGCCGTGATTGTGACCATTCCGCTTTCATTTATCGGGGTATTTGTGGCGTTTGCATTTTTTGAACTTCCGTTTAACCAGGGGGGATATGCGTCGATGGTATTGCTGTGTGGCCTAACCGTAAATTCAGCCCTGTACATTATCAACGATTTCAATAATAATCAGCTCGACAAGCCATTGCGATCAAAGGGAACAAATTACCTGGCCGCATTTAATCACAAAATCATTCCCATCTTACTTACGATTCTGTCTACTTCGCTTGGATTGATCCCGTTTTTGATCGATGGACTCGGGGAAGGCTTCTGGTTCTCGCTGGCTGTTGGAGCCATTTCCGGACTGGCATTCTCGGTTATTGCACTCGTGCTATGGCTCCCCTTGTTGTTGAGACTAAATTATAAAACAAACAAATAACCGGAACGTCCTGATCACGATCGTTTCGTTAATAAGTTAAAATAATGAATAAATGTCGTATTCTTTTCTTGATTTACCCCTAAATCCCCTAAAGGGGACTTTGGCTGCTCACAAGCACTGACGATATTAACAGCATGAGCCCCCTTCAGGGGGTTGGGGGTGAAAAATACGACAATAAAGAGTTTTGTTACTAAAAGTATTAAAAATTTTATTTCACATGGTAAAATTTCTTGTCCACCGGCCCATTGCGGTTATCATGACCTTTATTGCCATCCTGCTTTTGGGTGCAGTGGCTGCCGGATTACTCCCGGTTTCGCTGATGCCTAATATAGATATTCCCGAAATAACCGTTCAGGTCGAACGCGAAGGAATATCGGTAAGGGAGCTGGAGAACACCGTGGTGCAGCCGCTGCGCCAAAGCCTGATGCAGGTAATTCATCTCAACGACATCTCGAGCGAAACCCGCGAGGGTCATGCCTTGATTCATCTCCGGTTTAAATACGGTACCGATATCAACTACGCGTTTATCGATGCCAACGAAAAGGTCGATGCAGTGATGCGGTATCTGCCCAAAGAGCTCGATCGTCCGTCCATTATCAAAGCGAACGCAACTGATCTGCCCGTGTTTTATATCAATGTCAGGCCACGCGAAGAAAATGCAGGTACTGCCCGTTTCATGGAACTTTGCGAGTTTACCGATGCTGTAATCCGTAAACGGATTGAACAACTGCCCCAGGTGGCAATGGTCGATATTACGGGTATGCTGTGGCCTGAACTTTATATTCAGCCCGATCAGAGCCGGATGGATGCACTGGGACTGAGCCAGGCAACCATCCAGAATGTATTGAGGGAAAACAACATCACCGTGGGATCATTACAGGTAATCGACGGTCAGTACCAGTACAACATCAGGTTTTCGAATGCCCTCAGAGATGTTGAAGATGTGAAAAATATCTACCTTAAAATCAACGACCGTATTTTTCAACTGCGCGAAATTGCCGAAATAGGTTTAAGACCCCGTTCGCGCGATGGCCTTTTTATGCAGGGAAACAAACAGGCGTTGTGCATGGCCATCGTCAAGCAAAGCGATGCCCGCATGGACGATCTTAAATTTGAGGTAGACCAGTTGCTGGGAACCTTTAAGAACGATTTCCCGGAAGTTGAAATGACCATGACGCGCGATCAGACAGGGATATTAAAATACGCGATCGACAATCTGAAGCAAAACCTGCTCATTGGCGGCCTGCTCGCTTTTTTGATCATGTTTTTCTTTTTGAAGGATACCCGCTCGCCACTACTTATCGGTTTAAGCATACCGGTTTCACTGGTGCTGAGTTTGCTGCTTTTTTATCTCATCGGCATGTCGCTGAATATTATTTCGCTGTCGGGATTAATCCTGGGAGTGGGGATGATGATCGACAATTCAATCATTGTTATTGATAACATTACCCAACGGATGGACCGGGGCGAAAAGCTCACGGAAGCGTGTATTGCCGGAACCAATGAGGTGATTCGTCCGCTTTTGTCCTCTGTGCTGACTACCTGCGCGGTTTTCATCCCGCTTATCTTTATCAGCGGAATTTCAGGAGCGTTGTTTTACGACCAGGCAATCGCTGTTACCATCGGATTATTTGTCTCCCTGGTGGTGGCTGTCACACTTTTGCCGGTTCTTTACAGGTTAATCTGGTTACGGAGTGACCGGAAAGGATCTGATAATAAAGGGCGAATAGTAAGGTTTGTCGAACGCCTGAATTTATGGGAAGTCGATGATGTCTATGAAAAAGGGTGGCACTGGGCTTTCAGACATAAAAATTGGATGTGGCCGGTTGTCCTGTTTTTGCTGATCTCCGGGGCATATATGGCCTGGCATCTTCCAAAAGAACGATTTCCTTCATTCGAACAAAAGGAGCTGGTAATTCAAACAGAATGGAACGAACGGATTAACCTGGCGGAAAATCAGCGGCGGGTGGAGGCATTGCTGGAATATGTGAAAGAAAGCACGGAGATTTCGAGTTCATTTGTGGGCCGCCAGCAGTTTATCCTGCAAAAAGATATGGATTTATCCGGTACCGAATCGCTGATCTACCTGAAGTTAACAGATATAGCCGTGGTAAAGGAAGTACAAATCCGCCTGCAACAGTGGTTCAATCAACAATTTCCCCTGGCAGAGGTCTCCTTCAGATTCCCGGAAACCATCTTTGAACGGCTATTTGCCGACCAGGAAGCTCCTTTTGTGGCACGGGTGAGCAGTCAGAAAATTAAGGGCGTTCCAGAACTCAGCGAAATGGAATCGGTTATGACTACTTTCCGGGCGCAGTATAATCAAAATGAAATCGGGCAGATTCCGGCCGATGAATTTATGGAAGTACGCGCATTGCCCGAGAAATTATCACTCTATGAAGTTGACCAGAGCCAACTCTATTCTTCACTAAAATCGGCACTGAATGAATACCAGATTGGTATTTTAAGATCAAAAACCCTTTATGTGCCCATTGTGATCAGTGACCAGGAACGAAGCATCAATACCATACTGAGGGATTTAAAAATAAGGAATAAAAACGGGAGCGAGATTCCGGTTAACCAGCTGGTCACTCTGCAGCTAAAAACCGACTACAAAATAATCCATGGCGGCAAAGAGGGTGAATATGTAAAAATTCCCTTTCAAAAAGTTGCGGACATTTCACCTGATGTATTGTCGGGATCAGTAAGAAAATTACTGCAGGACAACTATTCAATGAATGTCTCGTTTGTAGGCTCAATATTCTCTTCACGCGTATTAATTAACGAGTTGATTATTGTGATGATTATCGGGCTCGCGTTGTTGTATTTTATCCTCGCAGCACAGTTCGAGAGCTTTTCGCAACCACTGATTGTGCTGCTGGAGGTTCCGCTCGACATCGCAGGAGCCTTGGGAATGCTGTGGTTGTGGGGCGAAAGCATCAATGTAATGTCCATGATTGGAATCGTGATTATGTCGGGCATTATCATCAACGATTCTATTTTGAAGGTAGATACGATCAATCAGCTCCGAAAGCAGGGAATGGGATTACTTGAAGCCATCGAAACGGGCGGAAACCGGCGGCTCAAACCCATCCTGATGACCAGTTTAACAACCATCCTGGCCATTGTTCCTTTCCTTTTCTCCAGCGATATGGGAAGTCAGTTACAACAACCTCTTTCGCTCACACTGATCGGAGGAATGGTTCTGGGTACATTTATCAGCCTCTATTTCGTACCTATTTTCTACTATTATTTATACCGTAATACAGTACAAAAAACGGTGCAGTATCAAAATTCAGATCTCCTAACTCAAAGTTTGAAATACAAATCAAAATGAACCGAATCGTTATTTCAGTAATTTTTCTTTCTGTCACTCTTACAGTCAGGGCACAGGATAAAATGATTATGACCCTCGACAATGCCTTGCAACTGGCTCAGTCGCAATCATTACAATCGTTCCTGGTAAAAAACAGTTACCTTGCTCAGTACTGGCAATACCAGAGTTTTAAAGCAGATTATCTCCCATCGTTAAGTTTAAGATCAAACCTGCTGACTTATTCAAATGCCAACCAGTTAAGGTATAATTCGCTTACGCAAACGGACGGATTTGTCCGTACCAAAACGTTAAATTCGGATGCATCGCTCTCATTGCGCCAGAATGTGGGTGTTACAGGGGGAACCTTTTATGTTAATTCAGATTTGGGGCGTATTGAAAACTATGGAACGAAAGGTTTTGTGCAGTATTCATCATCGCCGATCCGCATCGGGTACAATCAGGAATTATTTGGTTACAACCATTTTAAGTGGAACCTGAAATCGATGCCAAAGGAATTTGAAAAGGCAAAGCTGGAATACCTGCAAAACGTGGAAAAAATGAACCTGACCACCTGCAGTTACTTTTTTCAGCTTGTCCTGGCCAAAACCAATCAGGAAATGGCCGCTTACAATTACCGCACCATTGACACGCTGCTCAGCATTACCCGCAAGCGTTTCGATTTGGGAACCATTTCAAAGGACGAGTTGCTCGATCTGGAGTTAAACCTGAACAATGCCGCGATAACCCTCGAGGAATCGCTGCTGAATTTGAGAAAGAGCAAAGAGGCATTTTTATCCTTTCTCCGTTTACCCCTCGACGCTGATCCTGAACTTGTGTTACCGGATACACCGGATTTTAAAGTATCTGACAAAATAGCGCTTGAACAGGCGATGATCAACAATGCGGAAATACTCGATCAGCAATTGATATTGCTCGAGGCAGAACGACAGGTGGCGCAGACAAGAGCACAAAACCGCTTCCAGGCAAGTTTGGGTGTTTCATACGGTATTAATAAGGCCGATGGTCAATACGACTATGAAAATAATCGAGCTGATAACGGAAGTATAGGAAATGTTTACCAGCCCGAATTTGAAAATTATCAGCAACTTAATGTGGGGCTCACCATTCCTATTCTGGATTGGGGTAAGCGAAAAGGACAGTATATGATGGCAAAATCGAGACAGGAAGTGACCAGAATTGCCACCGAGCAGACCATTAACCTGTTCCAGCAGAATGTGGTCACAAAGGTGATGGAGTTTAATATCCGGAAAAACAAGGTGGCCTCGGCTGCAAAATCGGATACGCTTGCGCTGAACAGTTACGAACTGGCAATGGTTCGTTTCAGGAAAGGAAGTGCCGATGTTTTAAAACTCACTTCCTCACAAAAAGCGAAAGACAATGCAAAACTTCAGTACATACAATCGCTGTCCAACTACTGGAGCAGTTATTTTGAGGTGCGTCACCTCACTTTGTACGACTTTCGGATAAATCAACCATTGGAAGTGGATTTTGAACAACTTCTTAAGCTTCGGTGATTTATTAAGGAAAGACACTTATTGAAGATTTAATTTCACACCACAAGGCGTTATTTTGAAAACCAAAGTAACGCAATGATAAAAGGGCGAATTCTGCACATGCAGGATTCGCCCATTTTTTTGCGATAGCGGGAAAGTGTTAGTAAATGTTAAATATCAAATTAAAACAACCAGTGTAGCTTGGTGAAAACGCAAGTGTCCGATCAATAAGGTTTTGTAGGATTACTCGGGTACGCCGGATTAGCAAAAGGCAAAAGCAAAGGGAGAAGGAGGAAAAAGGAGAAAAAGAGCAATAAGGGATTGCTTCGCTTCTCTCGCAATGAAAGGTCGGGGCGAAAGATATTTCGCCCGTACAACTGATAAATCGGGGTATTCAGTCCTATATAATAAGGTGGTGATGGCTTAATCTTGTGATAGAAATATTATAATTAATCGCAGGATTATTTACAAATCAAAAATATCAGCGTCATGAAAAATGCAATTGTTTGTTTTATTTTTTTTATCGGGCTTTTAATAATGGGATTTACTTCTGACCCCGAATGTGTGAAAGACACATCCCAGCCAAGTGGTCTTGTTAAGGATGCTGGAACGGATGTAATAATTGTTGCCGCTCCGGAACTGCCGGTTACCGAAGTTCCTGCTTCTGGTATTTTAGGTTTTCTTCGGTTCAATGGTGCAGAAATCCTTTTAGGCGCTTTTGCCTTTTTGAAAATCGCCGTTAATCTCACACCAACGAAAAAGGACGACGACATTTTTGGGGTGCTTGATAAATTTATAAATTTCTTTGTCCCGAATAACAGGGTAGGGGGCGGCACCTTCCCAAAATAAGGATTAAAATAAAAACGGGCGCAATCTCTTGCGCCCGTAAAGGTTTGGTTGTTAGGTTAGTTTTATTTTGATGGTAAGATCTCCTGCTTTTTAGCGGGGGATTTTTTCTTTGTCACCGGCTTTTCAACTGGTTTGTTGTTGACAAAATCAATCACCTTCCGGTTTGCCAGGTCTATTTTCAGCCATGACTTAGCAATGTAAATATCTGTTATTTTCATGTCCTTATCCACGTGATTAAGTGCCATATGAACATCATCTTTTGAAATATCGCAGTCATTACGCGCGATGGTGGCCCAGGAGTGCCGGGCGTAATAAGTTGACAAGGGTACTGTTATTTCTAAGGCAGTGGCAATCTGTTTCAATCCTTTATTAATTGCAGAATTGAAACCTTCGATTGTGGAATACATTTGATAAAAGCGAAATACTCTTTGCCCGGTCTCGTCTTTATATTTCTCTAGTAAGGGTATCGCTTCTGGTTCAACCTTAATTGAGATCTCCGCTTCATCCTGCCTGCTGTCTTTCGTCTTTGACCGGCTATAAGTAATCCTGCCATCCTTATAAGAATCAACACGGAAGAGATCCACCGAATTGATGCCTACCAAGAAAAAACTGAGTGCAAAAACATCTCTTGCAAATCCGGCCCGGTTGACTCCATGCGAGCCAAATGTTTTTATATCAGCACAATTTATGATATTGCGGATTGTCTCAATATCTAAATTTCGGTGTGCTGTTTTTTTCTTTGGCGGTATTTCATATTTTGAAAATGGATTGTGGGTTATCAATATTTCCCCTTTGTCATCATCATTGAATTTCTCCTTCGCTGCATTGAAGAGCGTTCTAATATTTCCTAAATAATCATGCACACCTGCGGCGATGCAAGGCTCTTTTTTGTAGATAACATCCTTTCCTGTCTGGCTCTTTCGGGTGATGGTCCGGGGTTCGTATAGATATTCCTCAAATTCCTTCAGTTTTTTGGACGTGATTTCAGATATTGATATTCGGTCTCTGCCCCAGAATTCAACAAATGAATTAAGGGTACGGTTAAGTACTGAGGATCTTGATTTCTGCTTGGTTTTTATTTTTTCGATGTGGGAAAGCGAGAAGGCTACAAAGTCAATTGAGGTATCGGTACCTACCTTGGTAGTCTTAAACAGGTATTCCTTAAGCTCGGTTGCGGTGTAGCGATCTACCCTGGCACCTAATTTTATAACAGCATCTTCATACACCCTTATTTTGTCATTTAGTTGCCGGATCAGAAATTTATCCTTCAGTTTAAAATCCTTGTCTATTTGTTTACCGTCGACGTAATATTCTGTTTTGAGATAAACTGTATTTCTTTTAAATGTTAATCGAATCGAAACAGGGTATTTCCCATCACTTGCTCTTTTTTGGTGTTCCAAGATCGAAATTGTAAAAGTTGCCATATCGTTTTTATTTCAAATATAATGTATTTTGAAATAAAAAACAGAAATCCGTAAAACATCCGTAAAACATTTATGCATAAATCGGCGTAAAAATCAAGTTTGAACACAATAAAAAAGGTCCTTCCGATATTATAATGACCTTGTAAGTGACTGATTTTCTTTACTTTTAAGCTGTCGGGGTAGCCGGATTACACCCAAACGCCACATGTGTCATTATATCAAATACTTATCTTGTCAATTTCAGCGGAGGTCACCTAATGGTTCACAAGTGACAGAACCCATAGATTAACACTCACATATTGAGGCAAATATAACTAAATTTTATGGCTTTTCCTAATAAATCGGGTAAATAATTAAAGTACTTTGTAACATCGATTGCAGTTCAAATCAATTCTTGTCCCGTTTGGATAAAAGTATATTGAAGTTACTATTCATCAGGTATTTAAGGATGTATTTAATATTATTGATAATTTCTTTTGCTCTTTTATTTTCAAAGCGGAATAAGTCTGCCACCTCCCATTTACATCATAACGGTCAAGCCGTTTGGTTAAAACGTTTTCCGATTGCCCGAAAACTTCTGAAACATCGAGTCAATATCTCGTTCGAAAAAGTGAAAGAGATCGTGCAGGCTTTGGAATCAGATAATGCCTTTTCTTTGATGCTTTAAACAGCCGCCTAAGTAAATGTGCAAACGATTCTTTGAACACTGCTTTGAATGCAAAAATCACAAAGGTTTGGAACTCTAATATACTACAGCTTTAAAGTCTTTTGAAAAATTTGCCGGTGCTAATATTCAATTTCAAGCTATTAATGTAGATTGGCTGAAAGGGTATGATAAAGAAATATTAAAAGATGGGTAACTACTCAGGTCGATTCATTTAATTTGGTCAGTAAGTAACCAACATAGAAATCTCCATCACTGGATAAATCCCAGCAATATATTGCTAATCATATTTGGGTTGAAAATTTATCTCTGCCTATTGACCTTGAATTCATTCTTACAGGCAGCTAAATTAATCGCAAAGCGGATTGATTCAAATGGATTTCCTCCTTTTTTGATTACCGTATCTACCACTGAACGCATTATGGCAAATATTTCAGCACCACGTTCTGAACGAAAGCTTCCTGAAACTTTCTGCTTAACTTTTACATTGCGTATTGACCGTTCGGAATCATTATTTTCATAGGGTACATCTGGATAATAGAGAAAGTTAAATACCTGATGCTGACGTTTTATTAATCTATTTTGAAAAGGAAATATTTTTAAAACGGTATCCGGTAATTTTTGGTTTAAAAGTATTTTAAAATCTTTTAGTATGGCATTTCTCTCTTGTAAAGGTTCAGTATACTGTTCCAGGGTCATTGTTTCTTTTACCATTATTGCCCTTTTCAGTAAATCCTTCATATCAACAGCCCATTTGTGGTGATATATTTCTTCAAAATATTTAAGTTCTCTCAGCAAATGTGCGAGGCATAATTGATGTCGTTTGGCAACCGTTTTTAATTGTGCGCTCAAAGAATCACTGACGTAAGTTGCATTTGGAAATCCATTGGGGAATGTGTTCGTGACTGTTACAAACCCTCTGCTTTTGGTTATTACGATGTAAGTGGCAAGTATTGTTTGCCAGGTCCAGGCCCAGTGATTTTTATTATTCACTTTAACGCCGGATTCATCGCCACCAACTGTGATTGCTTGTGTAATCTCTTCTTTTATACCTTCGTAGATTGGCAACACGATATTGGCGGCTCTGTTAAGGAGGTTAAATACAGTGCCCTCGCTCATGGAGATGTTTGTAATGCTCTGTAATCATTCCGTCAAACGGGCATATGGCAAGTACTGACGAGAACTGAGGTAGGCCGTAAGTGCAATCAAATTGTTCCCATATTGCACAGGTGCAGAAACATCCGCCGGGAAATTTCCGGCACTGACAAAACCGCATGTGCAGGTGGTTTGGACTATCTGATGTTCAAGGACACTGGCTTTAATAACAGGAATGTCTATAACTTGTCGTCTCCCAATTATTTGTGAACTTTGATTCACATGAGTTAGCCCGCATTTAGGACATATCTCCTGAGGCCAATGTTCAATAATTCTATCTGGATTGGAGGACATGATAAGGGTTTCACCCTTGTGACCAGGTTGCCCCCCTGATTTTTTATTGGTTTTTTCCCGGAGGCTTTGATTTTTTAACCGGAATAAATCATGAGATGGTGGAAGTGAGCTGTTGCCGCTGTTTTTTGGCTTCTTCAGTGTTTGAACTTCGTCACGAAGCTCAAGTATTTCCGCCTTCAATGAGTCAATTATAGTATAAAGATCCAGGATGATATCAACCAGTTGTTCCTTTTTAAGCTTTAGCAATTTTTCCCTCGACCTCATAACACCTTCGTTTTTAACAAAGATCGTTGCTGAATATATAATTCACGCCATTTAAAACCTATTGTTTACCAACAACGAAACATCATGTTATCAACAAACTATCAAAATATTTCTGATTTTTTGATTTTACCCCTGCGACAATCGCCCACACGAAACAAAATCCTCAATGGAAGCCAAAATAATATCATATGAATTAAGACGCCGAACCAACAAACGATTAAAAGAAATTGGCAAAATAACACTGGTTCAATATATATAAGATTAATAATTAAATATCAATAAAATAAACAAAAATTAAGAGTAAGGAAAATTGGTCGGGATCTTAAAAACAGTAATTTAAAAGATTATTCCTTAATTTTTTAAAAATGACTCCCAAGCAAGGTCAATATATCAATTAAATAACTTATTGTCAGTATATTATATGATGAGTTTTTTAATAAGATGGATAAATATCGATAAGATCTTAACGTTAGCGTTCTTAGGCATATTTTGGGCATAAAGGAAGTTCTACGGAGCTGGTGTGGTAAAAACTTTAATCCTAATCGATTTTCATTTGACCTGTCAAACGAGGAGTCGTCTCCACTGAGATATATTTATAGACCCTCTATATTGTTATGCCATTTTATACAGTAATAATATCATTTTATGTGCCAGTATTCAGATGTCGTTTGTATATTTTTACGCCGATTTAATATATTCAATTATAAATTTTCATATAAAGTTAAATATTTTCACGAAAGAGTGAATAAAATTTCCGTATCGAACAAAATATTTGTTTGTTGGGCTTTTAAAAACAACATTTTATTAAGTACAAATTAATTAATTGATAAATAATAGAATGACTTGATTTTTTTAGTGATAATACTGATAATAATTAAATTAATGGAATTTGCCAAATAAATAACAATATTGTAATGGAAAGTTAATAATTCAGAAAACGATTCTTTCAGTCGAATAATTAATTCGAAAACTAAATAGTTATGTAAAACATATTTTATGGCAGAATTAAGTTAAAAGATAGGAAAATGTCGTTATAGAATCCTTGCCTAAGTGTTTATGGCTACTACTATCAACTATTTTGATGGTTGTATTGTTGGCGTATTGGCTCCAACCTTACAAAGCCATTTCGATTGGTCAAATATAGATTCTGCAGCCATCATGGGTTACTTCAAAATTGATAAAACTTAATTGATAAATTATTTAAGTGGCAGATATATAATTAGATATTTTGTAAATACAGATTAAAAGTTTGTGACTTACGAGGCGGAGCTGTATAGAGAATCGAAAAAGCTTCCTGACCGGATACGTAAAAAATATTGTAATATGACATTTAATTATGTAAGTTAATTGATTTCGAAAAGAATGAGAAGACATAGGTACGTTATTTTTAGCGCTTTTATTGCGTCATTAGGTGGTTTGCTTTTTGGATTTGATACGGCAGTCATTTCAGGAGCAGAAAAGACCATTCAGCAGCTTTTTAACCTAGACGGGTTCTGGCATGGTTTTACAGTTGCAATTGCTTTGATTGGCACTTTAGTTGGTGCGCTTATCTCGGGAAAACCCGCTGATGCTTATGGCAGAAAGAATGCCCTTTTAGCCATCGCCGTCCTGTTCACCGTTTCGGCTCTGGGGAGCGCACTGACCAATAGCTGGATCGGCTTTCTTATTTACCGTTTTATCGGGGGAGTAGCAGTAGGAGCCTCATCTGTAATCGGACCTATGTATATTGCAGAAATTGCTCCGGCCAACTTGCGGGGTCGATTAGTTACTTCATTTCAGCTGAACATAGTAGCCGGAATATTGATTTCCTATTTTTCCAATTACTGGATTGCCCAGATCATTACGGTCGATGCATGGCGATGGATGCTTGGAATAATAAGCATTCCATCTTTTATATTCTTTGTTTTGATATTTTTCATACCTGACTCTCCCCGGTGGTTAGTTTTAAAAGGTAAAACTGAAGAAGCAAAAAAAATCCTGCAAAAATTTGGTTCCTACAACCCGCTTGAAGAGGTTTGGGAAATTGAAAATTCCGTTATAAATAGGGATGGTAAAAGACGTGAAATTCTTTTTTCGTCAATGTATTTCAAGCCTATAATCTTAGCTATTCTTGTCGCCGTATTTAATCAATTGTCAGGGATAAATGCTATCATGTATTATGCACCACGAATATTTGAAATGGTTGGGTATGCTAAAGATTCAGCCTTGCTTCAATCTGTATCTGTCGGGGTAACCTTATTTGTTTTCACGTTATTAGGTATGTTCCTGGTCGATCGTTTTGGGAGGAAGAAACTGCTTCTTGTTGGCGCAGTTGGGATGACATTCTTTCTTGGAATGGTTGCTAAAACCGTTTTTACAACGACCAATGGAAGCATCATGATGTTGATCTATCTCTCCGGTTTTATTGCATTTTTTGCATTCTCACAAGGTACGGTCATCTGGGTATTTATCTCTGAAATATTTCCTAATTCAGTGAGGGCAAAAGGACAGACACTGGGAAGTTTTACCCATTGGACAGCAGCAGTCGTTATTTCCTGGATGTTCCCTACAATTGTCGAAAGTAATGGGGGCGGCTGGGCATTTGCATTCTTCTCGGTTGCTATGATTTTACAATTTTTCATTGTCTGGATGTTTTTCCCTGAGACAAAGGGTAAAACGCTTGAGCAAATTCAAATAGAAATGAACTTATAATTATTTAACATTAAATATAATGAAATGAATAAAATTTTCAAATTGGGCTTTATGCCCACACGCAGGAGTTTCTTTTCAAAGGAAGATGCGTTGAAATACAAAAATTTAATTTACGATGAAATAATCAAACTTGTACCTGCAAATGTTGAGATTATTGGATTGGAATGGCTTAATGATGAAGGGTTATTGTACGATGATAAAGATGCGTCCAAAGTAGCAAACTATTTTATCAGTCACGAGGTTGATGCTTTATTCGCACCCCATTGTAACTTCGGAACAGAAAATGCAGTTGGCCAGGTTGCAAAAAAGGTTCAAAAACCCTTATTGATTTGGGGACCCCGTGATGAAGCTCCCCTGGCTTCCGGCAGAAGACTTAGAGATACTCAGTGTGGTTTGTTTGCTACTTCGAAAGTGTTGCAACGATACAACGTCCCATTTACATATATTGTGAATTCACATGTTACAGACAATGTTTTCAGAAAAGGTTTTTTGAACTTTATTCAAGCAGCCAATGTAGTAAAATTCACTAAAAATACACGGATAGGACAGGTTTCATCCCGTCCTCAGTCCTTTTATTCTATAATTGTTAATGAAAACGAATTGTTGGAAAAATTTGGGATTGAGATTGTCCCCATTAACTTAAGCACAGTAGTTCGAAAGGTAAACGTGGCCTTAAAGGATAATCAACCGGAAATTAATGATATCGTTCAGGCTATTAAAAAGATAGCCGATTTTTCTAAACTTACGGAAGAATCGGTCCGAAAGATAGCTGCGTTAAAATATGTGATGACCAACCTGATCAGTGAATTCGACTTGCAGGCAGTTGCCTTCCAATGCTGGGATGAATTACAATTTCAATTGGGTATTTGCTCATGTTTTGTTCATGCTTTGATTACTGACGAAGGGACTCCATTTGCTTGTGAATCTGATATACATGGCGCTATTAGTAGTTTAATGTTGCAGGCAGCCAGTATGTTTACCGAACCCACGTTTTTTTCCGATCTCACAATCCGGCATCCGGAAAATGATAATGCCGAATTATTGTGGCATTGCGGGGCTTTTCCCCCGTCGCTTGGTATTAATAAAGAAAAGCGAATTATAGGTGAGCATTTTGTCCTTCCATCACATGCCCCTGGCACTTGTAATTGGCAATTAAAAAAAGGAGACTTGACCGTTATCCGTTTTGATGGGATCAATGGTAAATACAGTCTGTTTTGCGGCGAGGGAAAGGCTATTGACGGCCCTTACACACTTGGAACTTATGTATATCTTGAAGTTAATGACTGGCCGATGTGGGAGGAAAAAATAATCTATGGTCCGTATATTCATCATACCTCGTGTATTTACGGGAAATATTCATCGGTCTTGTATGAGGCGACCAGGTATCTTGAAGGTGTAACCTTCGATCCTGCTGAACCTAATATTGACCAAATCAGAAAAAAATTACGTTCAAATTAAGTGAGGATTTCAATATGATAATTACTGGAAGAAAAAATGCAGAAGAAGTAACAGAAAGGATAAAAGCTAGCAAAACAAGTTTGCCTATCTTTTGTACAGGAAGTCATTGGAATACAGAGGCCATATTGCTGGCGGCAAAAAATATTGGTGAAAAATACAATATAAAAAATGTTCCGGTAGCTATAGCCATGACTTTCAATTATGAGCACATGCCTCAGGCGCAGAGAGTTACTTATACAAATGATGCGAGATTAGGTTTTATATCGAACATGAAACATTTAAAGGTGCTCACAGACGACTCCAGGTCGCCCTATTTCGGCGTATCTGTATTACCCCATCTCGATCATGCAGACCCTGTGAGGGATAAATGGGCTTTAACTGAAGGAACAGAATATCTGGTGTCTGTGATGTTTGATGCTCAAAAATACCCCATAAAGGAAAATGTGGCATTAACTTCGGAGTATGTGAAAAAATACAGCAACAAAGTTCTTGTGGAAGGCATTATGGACGAATTGAGCGTTTATCAGGGGCATGAAATCCATTCAGCAACAACAATTGATAATTACCCTGAAAGGGCTTTTGAATATGTAAAAAATACAAACGTAGATTATCTGGTAGCTGATTTAGGTACAGAACAACAAGCTTCAAGTGTAGGGAAAAGTGTCTATCTGAAAGAAAGAGCCCGAAACATTCAAAAACTGTTTGCTGACCGAATGTTGGTATTGCATGGAACATCCTGCCTCTCGAATGAGGAAATAAGTACCTTACCCGAGGATGGAATTTTAAGGGTCAATATGTGGACAAGAATTGCGAGAGATTCAGGATTGTATGCCATTGAAAGGTTAAAAGCCAGGGAGGATAAAATCATGAATAATGATTTCAATGCCATTGAATCCCACCAGTACTTAATGGATTCAATTGAAAAGGCCGCCGCTATTATGGAAGGTATTATGGAATCACTTGGCTATTGTAATCTGAAATAATCATTTGATCTTTTATTTGGATGAGTTTACTAGGGATAGATATAGGGACAACAGGATGTAAAGCAGTAGTTTTTTCCGTGCAAGGGAAACAACTTGCCATGTCGTATCGCAATTATGAGATAATCAGCGAAATAGAAGGTTACGCCGAAGTCGATTCAGTTGACGTATGGGCTAAAGTATTGGAAACCATCCGGGAGGTTGCTTTAATAACCCAGAGCGACCCCATCGGGGCACTCTCGGTAAGTTCGCTGGGGGAAGCCATGGTTCCTGTCTCACTTAACCGGGAAATCCTGGGAAATTCTATTTTGGGTTCCGACCAACGTGGGGTTGAATTTTCAGAACTTATTCAAAAAACTTGTGGTAGTGAAGATATTTTCGGCATAACCGGAAACTTACCCGGTACTTTTTATAGTATGCCTAAGATTGCATGGATTAAAAAATATCAACCCGGTTTGTATCAGAACACTAATTATTTTTTGACATGGGCAGATTTTGTTTGTTTCATGTTAGGAGGTAAGGCCATCACAAATTACAGTCTGGCAGGCCGTACCTTGCTTTTTGACATTCAAACCAGTAAATGGTCGTATGATTTATTTTGTTTATTGGATCTGGATCAGTCGAAATTTCCGCCTCCTCAACCATCCGGGAATTATTTGGGTAATGTGGATGGAAATTTAGCAAAGAAACTTAATTTGGGGAATACTGTTGCAATTATCAGTGGCGGACATGACCAATGCTGTGCCGCCTTGGGAAGTGGTATAAAAAGCAATTCGGGAGCTGCAATGTATGGAATGGGAACCTTCATTTGTGTAGTCCCTGTATTTTCAGAAATGCCCGACATTTACACCATGTTCAGTAAAAAACTCCATATTGAGCATCACGTTATTCCTGGTTGCTTTATCAGTTTTATTTACAATCAATCAGGAGGCGCACTTGTAAAATGGTTTAAACAAACATTCACATCTTGTTTGGATCAGCAAGGTTATGAAATGCAAATTAGTTATAATGAATTGTTTAGTGAAATCTCTGACCATTCAACCGATATCCTGGTGATCCCCCGGTTCGGAGCTACTGGTCCGCCAGATTTTCTCAATGAAAGCAAGGGGTGTATCTCCGGACTTTCCCTTAACCACCACCGTGGAGATATTTTAAAGGCGGTGTTGGAGGGAATCAGTTTTTATATCAAAGATTGTTTCTTAAAGCTTGGAGATACTTTCTCCGATATCGGGTTTCTTGTTGCAACCGGAGGAGGGTCGGTTTCATGCAAATGGTTGCAGATAACTTCGGACATTCTCGGTAAAACCATCGTTACAAATAAGGTATCGGAGGCAAGCGCATTAGGTGCTGCTATCATTGCGGGCAAAGGAAGTGAGGTGTTCTTATCTTTTGATGAGGCAATAGATTCGATGGTTAATACTGAATTAACTTTTTCACCGGATTTATCGAAAACGAAATGGTACGATGAAAAATTTAAAAAATATCAGAAGTTCAGTTAATTTTATCAAATTAAAATGATTGCCACTATGAAAAAACAACTTTTATGGATTTTTGCTGCTTTCTTTTACATGAATGTTTCAGGGCAGAAATTGGAAGGGCTTGCCGAAACTCCTCCTTTGGGATGGAATAGTTGGGACTGCTTTGGTATGGACATTACAGAGGATCAGATGAAATCGACGGCAGAATACATGGCCAGACATTTGAAAAGCTACGGCTGGAATTATATTGTTTTAGATATGGGCTGGAATTTTGCAGAAGGTCTTAATACTTATAATTTTGGGATTAAAAATCCGCCTCAGGAGATGGATGCCTATGGGCGGCTCATCCCTAATCTTCGGAAGTTTCCATCCGCTGCGGGTGGAAAAGGATTAAAACCTCTTGCTGATTACGTGCATGGTTTAGGGTTGAAGTTTGGAATTCATATCATGCGCGGGATTCCATGGCAAGCTGTTCAAAACAACACACCGGTCAAGGGTACAAATTTCATGGCAAAAGATATTGCCACTGCCAAAGATGCATCCAAATGGTTTAATGGGATGGTTACAGTTGATATGACGAAACCCGGGTCTCAGGAGTATTATGATTCGCTGGTTCAAATGTATGTAGAATGGGGAGTTGATTATATAAAAGCTGATGACCTGCTAAATA
>JBBQMW010000052.1:0-24707 GCA_038329265.1 Bacteroidales bacterium
TGTGGCTTTCAAAAGTTCAAGCCAATAGAGTGATTCATCACATTCTTTTTGTGATATAGAGAGTTTATGAATGAAATCTGCTTTACTCTGAGCATTTTGAGCTTCTCTGATATTTGCCCCAACAGAAGTTCCTGAACGCAACAATTGTTTGCTCAATACAAACTCCCGTTTAGCTTCAACAAGGTGTTTATAGAGATTAATGCACCTGATTGCAAAAGCAAATGATTTATCTTTTAATGGATTTGGTTTATCATTCATAATTTATCATTTATAATTTTGAATATTTGTTTTTCTCTTAGCGATTCAATTTCTTTTTTCAGTTTCTTTTCTGTGTTACGAAGGTGGCTAATTTTTAAGATTGCCTTTTGAGTTTCCATGTTCGGGATTGAAATTTCTAATTCTTCCAAAACAGTTTTTGAAATGGAGGCGATGGAACTACCGAGTGCTTTTCCTTTCAAAAATTGTTGCGATGTCGGATGATTAATTAACCATACTAAAAACTCAGGCAAAATTTTGTTGCTGAAATCTTGTTGCAAACGAATTACAAAAAAGCAAGTAGAAGCAACCGCAGGTTGGTTTGTTTTTTCAAACCATGCTGCAAAATTCTTTGTGCCTTTAGCTGCAAACAAAACATCACCGTGTCTAAGCATGTGCTTGTCCGTAATGGTGTCGGTTTTCAGGTCGGGGTGAAGTGAGGTCTTAAGCTTTCCGTTTTCGTCAAAGTGCTTGGCTTGTAAATACACGATTTCACCCTTTGCAATTGGTTTTGCAAATAGTCCTGTTTGGATGGAAGCGATATGTTTTAAGTCCGTTTTCAAATTTATTTCTGTGTAATTGTTCTACAAAACCGTGCAAATATAGCCAAAGTTTCCACGACCTAAATTTTTTATCAAATATAATTTTAAGTATGGGTTCTACAAATTAGCAGATAAGTTTGGTACGAAGACGGAAAAGCGTTGGCGATTGCACTCTTTTGACTTTGCTTTTGGGTGGGTTTAGTCACTTTTTATTTTTCTTTTAAAGGTGTTCGTGATTCGCTTTGCTTAATTGTGTGTCGGCAAGCAAAGGCAAATGTGTGCAATGTGCGTAGGCAGAAATTCAATTTTTTTTGTGCGGTGGGGTGATTTATTTTTTCTTGGGTTGGCTCAAGTGTCGCCACGTTGGTCTGCTGGTCATTGTCGAAATACAGCGAAATTGTCAGCTAAGTTAGGTCGTTTGAAAAAGTCTGGTTAGGATGTCAAAGGTCGATTGTTTAGCTGTCCTGTCGATGGTTGCTATGTCCTTTTTTAGGCTTGCTTGTTACTTTGCTATAGAAGCAAAGCAATAACAATAAAAGTGTTGCAATTAAATTTTTCATTTCATGAGTTTTATTTCGTTAAAATCATTCTTTTCGTATCCACTTCTTTGCCATCGACAACAAGTGCGTAAAGGTACATTCCCGGGTCAAGGCTGTTGCCGTTAATGGTTACAGTTTGCTTTCCTTTGCCGTTTACGTTGTATTGCTGCAATTGGGTTCCGTTCATGTTATAGATATACAAAACCGAAGCTGTTGAGCTTTCTGGAATGGTGCATCCAATACGGGTTTCCTGACTAAACGGATTGGGGATATTCTGATCTAACTGAGCGATGTCCTCAGCTAAACTACTTGTTGTCCTGGTTGCCAGGGAGGCGCTTTTGAGGTTGGCCGTGCAACAGTTTGCAACTTCGCTTTTTAATACTTCTATCTGAGTCTGTTGTTCTTTCATGGCTTCCACTAAAACTGGTACTATTTCAGAATAATTAATACCATAAACATCAGTCGAATCATCATATCGTACTACTTCTGGCAGAACGATGTTAACATCCTGTGCAATAAACCCAACCTTGTTTTTTCTTTGTACTTCCAATTTTGATATAATTTTTTCATCTTTAATCATGCCAACATTGTATGAGTATTCTTTCTTTAGGTCATACTTAATGCCTTTAAGTTTCAGGATAATTCCTAATGCATTATTAATATCCTGGATGTTTTCCTTTTGCCTACCATCAGATAAATTGGTAAAATTATAGGTATATATGGCATTAAATGCCAAATTTGAAAGACCCAATTTACAATAGTTATTACTGCTTGGATACATTGCTCTACCATATAATGATGGGTCACCCGAAATTATTAAATTTGGATAACCTCCACCAGTATTAAAAACTGCTCAGTAAAGGCTAAGATTATACGAAGCTGGGGTCAATGCCAATCCCAACTTTACCCGTTGAGTTCACTTTTAGCTGTGCAAACGCACCTAAAGAAAGAACCACTAAACACACGCTTAAAAACATTGAAATCTTTTTCATACTTTTACAAAGTTTGTGGGAAGGTAAGCTCTAACTTCCTTCCCCGGTTAACAATCATTTTTTTTGGCGACCCGGCAACTGCCGGGTCGTTTTATTTTAAATCTATTTTTTGCTGGTGAGTATATTAATTGCCTAAAATTCAGAAAGTTGTTCCTTTTCTAATGTGCTATAAATATACAATATCCTATCATCAAAGTCAACAGCCAAAATTGAAATTGCCCCCCCATTTGTCATAAGCACTTAATAGATAAGCTTATGCATGTAAGATTTTACTAAACATAGAAAATAAAATGAGTCTCAGGTTTACCTTTCTGGTTTTAAACAGAATAAACAAGGATGCGAAAGAAAAGGATTATTCTTCGAGGTATTCGGGTTCGAGTCCGGTTTAAGTAAGGGATTCCATCTCTTTAAAAAGATGGAATCCCTTTCAGGAGCAATGTTTATGATTGTATTCTCAGGTCTTAAAAATGCAGTACCTCTTTAATCTTTTTATACCCCGTTTTGCTCACTTTGAGCTTGGTTTTGTTCTGGTCTTTGAGGATAACGATGTACGATTCTTTTTCGTACTGCTGTATTTCGGCGATGTTATCGACCTGAACGATAAAAGAGCGGTGGATTCGGATAAAGTTTTTTGGATCGAGGTTCTCCTCGAAGTACTTCATGGTCTTTTGTTTCATGTGTCGGCCATCGTGGGTATAAATCATCACATAATCGTCGAGCGACTCGATGTACCGGATTTTGTCGACGGTAATGATGTGAATTTTATGACGGTCTTTTACAACCACACGGTCGATAAATGCTTCGCCAGCCCTGAAATTGGTAAGTTCTTCCAGCTTTTCTTCGTTATTTTCATCAGTCAGAATGCGGTGTTTCACTTTGTCGATAGCTGCAAGCATCCTGTCTTTCGAGAACGGTTTCAGTAAATAATCTACCGCATTCATTTCAAAGGCTTTCAGGGCATATTGATCGTATGCTGTGGTAAAGATGATCTGTGGTTTGAAATCGAGTAGTTCAATCATTTCGAAACCGGTAATTTTGGGCATCTGAATATCAAGAAAAACCAAATCGGGTTTTTTTTCGTTGATGGCTTTTATGCCATCGAAGCCATTTTCACATTCACCAATCACTTCAATATCTGGATGGTCTTTTAAATATGAGCGTAACAGGTTACGCGCCAGTTCTTCGTCTTCAATAATCAGGGTTTGTAATTTTTCGCTCATGGCATTGCTTGTTTTTGTGGTATGATTAATTGTACTTCAAAGCTAGTAATGTGATTGGTAATCTTCATCAAATCGGGTTGATTGTATATGATTTCCATGCGTTTACGAATATTGCGCAATCCGATACCTTCGCCTTTTCGTTTCACTGAACTGGCATCATAATCGTTTACGATAGTTATTTTCAGAACGTTACCATCGCACTCGCAGGTGGTTTTAATGGTGACCTGTTCGGTGGTTTCGTAAACGCCGTATTTTATGGCGTTCTCGAACAAAGGTTGCAAAATCATATTCGGAATTTCGGCTTCGAGACAATGTGAATCAATCTCAAATTCGGCATTCAGTTTTTTCCCGAAACGGACTTTCTCGATGCTCAGGTAGAGTTTAATATTCTCGAGTTCTCTTGAAAAAGAAACCATTTCCTTTTCGTTGTGCATCAGCGAATACCGCATAAATGTCGACAGGTTGATCACCATTTCCTGAGCCTTTTCAGGATTGCTAACCGTGAGCGAAGAAATGGAATTCAAGCTGTTAAACAGGAAGTGTGGATTGATCTGGGATTTAAGCGCCTGTAGCTCAGCTTCGCGGATAAGTACTTTGTATTCTCCCTCTTTCTTGATTTTTTCCTTCAGGGTTTGGTAGTAATTTACCGCATAAAAGAAGACCAGATAAATCGCATACATGATGTATCCGGCAAAAATCTTGGAAGGAATTCCTTTATTCAGGAAATCGTTTTGCTCGGTAATAAATGGCTGATAGATGGCATAACTGATGTAAACCCAGATTCCACAAAGGATCGATGCAGCAATAAAGTGAAAGAATACAAGACGAACAACACTTACCTCTTCCAGACTATTGTAGCGGATACTATACCAGATACTTGATCCCAATAGCGGATAGAGTACATAGTTAGTGCCGGTGTCTAGCAGCGAATAAACAATTGGGACATTGTACCAAACTACTTGCAGAACAATGTTGATAACTGCAATTACTGCCCAAAATAGGGCGTAAAACCCGAGTAAACGATAATTATGGGTTAGTGGGTGCTTCATGGCTAGAAGTGTTTTACTTCAATGCCACCGAAAATTGAAACCCCTTTGATTACAATAGTTTTGGAAGGATCGTAATACTTGTCGCTGTAGGTATCGCCACGTTTATCGGTAAAGGCTCCAAAAATGGTAGTCACTTCGTTGCGTACGTTCCAGTCCATTGGTATTTTAAATTCACATCCGCCGAAAACACTGACGCAATCGATCACTGCCCCACCCGGTTGCAGATTTGCTTTACGCATATCAAATTCAATCCCGCCAAAGATTGAGGTTGCTTTACCGCCTGCCAAAGCCTGAGCATTGACAAATATTTCGCGTCCACCGAAGATCACAAAATCATCGAAAGTATTGAACGCATCTCCATTGTTTGGAATATTTATCACCGGATCATCAGCCCTGAACGATTTAATCCGCTGCGGGCTACGTTGGCGAAACAGTATGTAGATTCCGATGGCGACCAAAATTAGCGGGAAATATATCCGGCGCAATTCGTGCGGAACGGTAATTAATTCGGGAATCATAAAGGTTCCACCAATTACTATTAGGATAGTTCCGGCTGTACGGTTTCCTCCAATCAGCGAAAGTACGCCAATTCCAACCAACAACATTTGCCAGGAAATGAGCATATCAGCTACTGATTCGGGAATCAGATTCAATCTTTCAAGAATTAGAATTACGCCTAATGCAATCAGGATAATTCCAAAATAAAAACGCTTATCAATACCTCTACGTTCCATGTTGTGATTTTTACTTTGTTACAAATGTATTTACTTTCAATTCCGGATAGACCATGTATCGGTAAAACGACCGATTTGACCGGTAATCCGGATTATTTACTGCCTCAAAATAATCTCATGAGAGTATCCATGCGAAAAATGAGCCTGAATTTTTCCGGTGTTCAATATGCTATTTCCATGACTGATTGTTTTGATGATGTAAATGTATGTCAGAGGAATTCATCACAGCATCAATGATCGGTCAGTAAAAGTTTAAAATCGGTGAATGGGAAAAATTATTACTTTTTCTGCGGAATTAAATTAATTCCAACCCTTACCAGCATAGTTGGGATAATGAGGTAAACTGCCGGATTAAACTGTTGGCCCGCTAAAAACGATAGAAGTAAAAATGCGCCGGCCACATAAAAATAATAGCGGGTTTGTTCCCTCCATTTTTTTACTGACCAACTGATCGCAAAAAACAGATTGAGTGGAAAAGCCCAGAATAAATTGTAGTTGGGACTCATGGCAGGATGCTCCGAATAGATCGTGAACCAGCCAATAATTAGTCCCGCCAGACCACTCAGAGAAAAAAGCCAGTAGTCGATCCAATCGGTATTCTTTTTCCGGAGAAATCCCCAAACCGAAATAATGACAGTCAACAAAAAGACCAATCCGAACACAAAAACCGGTCCTGAAAAATCTGAGTTTAACTTTGAATTGGGGTAATCGACCAAAGTACGGGTTTCCAAAACCAAAGGTTGAGGTTTCCCATCAATAGTTATCAAGGCTTTTGCGAACTGGTTTTGCAGATATTCAGGAAGAAACATTTGTCCGTATGCTGAAACAGGCTCGTCGGCTTTTTTGCCAACCAGCAGATCAATACCCAAATCAATCCAGCGAAACGAATGATGGAATTTTTTAATGAGGTCGCGATAGCTTTCAGTTGGGTGATTCTCGGTGAAACGAACCTGAGCGCCTGCATTGCGTTCGATCATGTCGCGAATTCGGGTTGCACAATTATCCATGAAAAAATTGTAGCGGTATTCCCGGTTTTCGGGCCGCGCATTCTCAATCAATGCCTGAAACAGCAGGTTCTTCCCTTCCGGAGAAAGATTGAGAGTTTGCTCGTAAACACTGCGGTGATCCTGTTCGTATTCCGGAATAAAACTGCTGAATCTTTGACTCACCATCAGGTAATCGGTTTGTCCTTTGGCGAAACGGTACATAAAATTGGGTGTTTCGAAACTAAAAACACCATAATTAAATACGGCATCAAGCTTTTGAACCGGGTCACTTATCCGGATGGCAGTGTGTCCATAAATCGAATAAACATCTTTGCCGGGATTGCAGGTCAGGATGCTGATTGTGGCTTCCGCACTGATTTGCTGTGCATGTACTCTGGGCTGAAAGATCTGAAGAATCAGGAAAGTAAGTAGAAAGAGACGTTTGTACATAAACCTAAATTTGGTTTCAAAGATAAATCTTTTGCTATAATTTTGGATCGAACAAAAGACTGGTTTTAGGAGAAAAGCTTTCTTGAGTAAAGTCAATCATTCAAAACTAATTAAAGAACAGCAAATCTCTAATTCGTTATTTAGATTGTATAAAAATAGCAAGTCTGCCCAAAAATTGATAATATTGTCGCTTTGTTCTAAATATAGAGAGATATGGGATGCAGTGGATGCAACACAAATATTGACCTTGACCGGCCAGCAATGCTTGGAACTTACGACTGGCTTAACGATATACCTGACACAACCAACGAATCGAACATTGTCGAAATACGTTTTAAAGGAACCCGGAAAGAGTTTTTCAGAAACGAAGATGGTTTGTTTTTAAAACGCGACGAACTGGTTGTGGTCGCCTGTTCGCCGGGACATGATGTTGGTGCGGTTTCATTAACCGGAAAACTGGCTGAACTTCAGTTTAAGCGAAAGGTCAAAAAACCGGAGCGTTACGAATGGAATAAAATTTACCGGAAAGCTACTCCGGCGGATGTCATCAAATGGGAAGAAGCGAAAGCACGTGAAAATAAAGTAATGATTCGTGCCCGTGTGATCGCCAATGAGTTGCAGCTCAATATGAAAATTGGCGATGTCGAGTTCCGCGGAGACAATAACAAAGCTATTTTCTATTACATTGCCGACGATCGGGTCGATTTTCGGGATTTAATCAAGCTTTATGCCCGCGATTTCGGGATCAAGATTGAAATGAAACAGATAGGCGTGCGTCAGGAAGCTGGCCGCATCGGCGGAATTGGTTCGTGCGGACGTGCTTTGTGCTGTTCTACCTGGCGGACTGATTTTACGAGTGTAACTTCGGATGCTGCCATCAAACAAGGATTATCGCCGAATGCTGAAAAAATGGCCGGACGTTGCGGAAAGCTGAAATGCTGTCTGACCTACGAACTCGATCATTACCTTGAAGCATTGGAAGATTTCCCGAATGAGTTGCTCGCGATTGAAACCGATAAAGGTTTGGCCCGTCATTTTAAAACAGATATTCTTCAGAAGAAAGTTTGGTACAGTTATTCTCAATCTGATGGTGGACGTGTATTTGTGCTCGATCTGGAAGATGTGAAGAAGTTCCTGAACATGAACAAGCGTGGCCAGAAACCTTCTTTCGAAGGCTATAATGAGCCAGAGGCCAAGAAGGAAAATATGATGAACGTGGGAGAATTGGATCAAAAATTCTTCACCAAGCCGGAGCAGAAAAAAGGTCGGAACAACCGAAATCGGAGATCAGGCAACCGGACGGAAGGAGAACGTCCACCGAGTACTAATACAATGGAAACCGTTCAAAAGGAATTAAGAACCGAGCGAAACAAAACTTCCGGGAACAGACCTGAAAGAATTAGACCGCAGGTAAATAAAGCTCCAAGGCCGGAGAATTAAAATGAATATACGATTGTATACCTAAGTTATCCTTTGCCGTTGACTACAGTCAACGGTAAAGGATATCCCCTCAATTAGCTGAGTTCAAATTACCTTTAATAAACTGATTTGGCTTTTCGCAGCCCATTGGTCAAGAATATTTTTTGATTCGGCAAAAGCAATTAAAAATCCACCTCCTCCCGAACCCAGAAGTTTAATAAAAACCTGATTGTTTAAGGCTTCAGTGATGATTGTCTTAAAATTCCCGGGAATCATCCGCTCAAAATATTGCAACTGAAATCGGACCAGCTGTTCTAATGCTTCGAAAAAATCACGAGTACGACGGTCCAGCAAAGATTCAATACATGCGTTATTGGAAGGTAGAAACTGATTTTCGAACGCCTTCTGAAACTCCGGGAAGTTCATTTGATCGATGAAATGCTGAACCAGAGGACCTGTTGCTCCGGTTTCTTGGGTATCAATCAGAGCCATTGCCAATCCTGATTGTGATAAATTAACATCAACCTGATGAATCACCTTTTTTGAGTCGATGAGCATTGCCTTATTGAGATAAGAAGTTAGCGGATCAAGTCCCGAACTCCGTCCGTGGAAATAACTTTCAAGTACCGAAAAATCGGCTTTTAATAGTTCAGGAGTAAGCTGATTTGCAGGAATAGCATAGGCTGCATATTTGCTGAAAAGTGCCGCCACCAATGCCCCTGAACTTCCAACTCCATATTGCTGTGGTATATTCGAATTAAAATACAAATTTCTGGCGAGATCATTTTCCAGACTTTCCTGATCGAATGCAAAATTTAGATTTTGGCTTGAATTGCCTGATTTTAAATGAACAAAGAACTTTCGGATTTCGACTGTACTTTCCTGATGAGATTGATCGGTATCCAGATCCAGAAATCCTGAAAATTTTGGAAACGGAACAGACAGTGCCATAGCATCATACATCAGCCCATATTCGCCGAAGAGTAGAAGTTTTGAATGATATGTTTCCAATTTTATTACGTTCATGGCAGAAATATCTTGAGCTTTGAGTGTACATAGATTACAAAGAAATTGAAATTTTGTTCAGCAACTATAATCTTCTTATTGCTTTCAATGATGACCTTTGCCATCTGCTAAATTTTCCCCATTTTTGGGACTCTAAAAACCACTAACAAATAAATTATGAATCGTAACCAAATTCTTATTCTGGCTATACTGGCTGTCACTTCTCTGGTCGGCTGTCAGAAAAAAGATCCCGTTTTGATGGTATCCAGCGAAATATCTTCCGACTGGACATTCCGTCAGGCTGATAAAGACGAATGGCTTCCAGCCACCGTTCCGGGTTGTGTACACACCGACCTTCTGGCAAATAAAAAAATTGAAGATCCGTTTTATCGCCTGAATGAACACCAATTGCAATGGATCGACAAGGTAAATTGGGAATATAAAACCTCATTCAACATCGATCCGGAGGCTATGAAACGCGACCGTATTGCCCTCGATTTTAAAGGATTGGATACCTATGCCGATGTTTTTGTGAACGGTACTCAGGTTTTGTCGGCCGATAACATGTTCCGCGAATGGTTGGTTGATGTAAAACCTCAGATTAAGGAAGGAGCCAATGAACTCCGAATTTTATTTCGCTCGCCGGTTGTTGAAGGCCTTAAAAAATATGATGCCAACGGCTATGTGATACCAGTATCAGACAACGATCAGGCCATAAACGGCGAAGTAGAAGGAGGAAAAGCAATTTCGGTTTATACCCGCAAAGCTGGTTATCATTTTGGATGGGACTGGGGTCCTCGACTTGTGTCAAGCGGTTTGTGGAGGCCTGTTTATCTGACTGTTTGGGACGATGCCCGCATCGAAAACCTTCAACTGAAACAGAATTCGGTTTCAGAAAAAGAAGCTACTCTTACTGCAGTTTTCGAGATCGAAGGGAATTCAGAAAATACGGCGACTGTTTTCATTGAAAACGATGGCAAAGAACTGGCCCGAGCCGACATCAAGCTGACCAAAGGCATTTCAACGTATCCGGTTGATTTCAAAATCGAAAATCCAAAATTGTGGTGGACCAACGGGCTTGGAGAAGCTCATCTCTACAACATCAAAGGAAAATTGGAGATTGGCAAGCGCATTACCGAAAAATCGGAACGCATCGGAATCCGCACGTTGGAATTAGTTCGCGATAAAGATGCTCAGGGAACTTCCTTCTATTTCAAGCTAAACGGTGTTCCGGTATTTATGAAAGGGGCCAACTACATTCCAAACGATATTTTTGCCGCCCGGGTAACCGACGAAATGTACCAGAAAGTGATCAATACTTCCAAAATATCGAACTTCAACATGTTGCGTGTTTGGGGCGGTGGTATTTATGAAAATGACCGGCTATACGATTTGTGCGACCAAAACGGAATTCTGATTTGGCAGGATTTCATGTTTGCGTGCGCGATGTTTCCGGGAGATGCCGCTTTTCAGGAAAACGTGAAACAGGAAGCTGCCGACAATATTAAACGTTTACGCAACCATCCGAGCATCGCCTTATGGTGCGGGAACAATGAAATTCTGGCTGCCTGGTTTGGCTGGGGCTGGAAACAAAAAGAAGAGGCCAAAAGCAAAGAAAATGCCGATAAGATATGGAAATCGTATGCCGATATTTTTCATCATATTTTGCCCGATGCGGTTGCGGCCAACGATCCTGGACGCAGTTACTGGGATTCTTCACCTAGCGCCGGAATGGGAATTCCATCTGACCTGAATAACGGCGACGATCATTATTGGGGAGTTTGGTGGGGAAAAGATCCGTTTAAAATGTATGCCACTCACATCGCCCGTTTCATGAGCGAGTATGGTTTCCAGTCGTTTCCTGAAATGAAAACCGTGAAACAGTATGCTACTCCTGAAGATTACGACATTTTCTCTGAGGTGATGAAATCGCATCAGCGCTCCTCAATCGGGAACGGAACTATCGAATATTATATGCTTCAGGATTATAAAAAACCGAAGGATTTTGAATCGTTCCTGTATGTGAACCATGTTTTGCAGGCCGAAGGAATCAAATTTGCGCTCGAAGGTCACCGCCGAGCAGCGCCTTTCTGCATGGGAAGTTTGTTCTGGCAAATTAACGATTGCTGGCCGGTGGCGTCGTGGAGTTCGACCGATTATTACCAGCGCTGGAAAGCCTTGCAATATTTCGCAAAAAAAGGATTTGAACCCGTTTTGATTTCTCCATATACCGATAAAGATTCGCTAAAAGTCGACATAATTAACGACAAACTAACTGAACTGAAAGCTCAGATGCTGCTAAAAGTCCTCGATTTCGATGGAAAGGAAATCTGGAGAGAATTGACTGAAGTGACTATTCCGGCGAATTCGAGCAATTCGTTCTTCGGAACAAAAACTGCTGATTTCATGAAAAAGGTGCAACCGAATAATCAGCTTTTAGTTACCGAATTGATTAAAAACAATGTAGTTGTTTCAAGCAATATTCTGTATTTCAAACCCATAAAAGATGTTATGCTTCCAAAGCCTGAACTGAAATTCGAAATTAATGCAGTGGATGGCGGATTTGAAATTGCCCTGAATACCGACAAATTGGCAAAAAACCTCTACATGACGATTGGTGTAGAGGAAGGATTTTTCAGTGATAATTACTTCGATCTGCTTCCCGGTCAGGAAGTTAAAGTAAAACTGGAAACCAAAATGACGAAAGAGAAATTTCAGGAAGTATTTAAAATACAGACTTTGGAGAGTGCTTTTTAGAACGAATCCTATTGCAATATTGAATAAGAATCCCCGGCATTTCATATTTTATATGATTACCGGGGATTATTATTCTCAGACAACTATTTTATCCAACCGGAGGATAGAAGGCGTTTACAAAATGTTCCAGCTCTGTGGATTTGCCAAGAAACAGAATTGAGATCACATCAAAGCGGGTGTCGTAATTGATGTCTTTCTCCTGAATATATGCCTCGGCTGCATTCACCAAAAAACGGATTTTTTTGTTCGAAACGGCTTCCGACGGATGTTCATACGAATCGCTTCCGCGTGCCTTTACTTCAACAATCACCAGTTCATCGCCATCTTTGGCAACAATATCGAGTTCGAGATGGCTTGAATGCCAGTTCAGATCCAGAATTTGGTAACCCAACGATTTGAGGTGTGCAACTGCAAGTTCCTCGCCTTTATTTCCCAATTCTTTGGCTTTACTCATGGCATTTGCCGCGTTAATCGGACGTTTTCAGCAACATTCAACTGATAATTACTTCCAAACATAACTGCAATATTTTTGGGAATGTGCCCAATCGGGAAGTCGAAACATACCGGAAAATGGTAATCCTGAACCGCTTCGAGAATAATTTCCTGCGCCGATTTGCCAAACGGACTGTCGTTATCTTTCATATCGGTGAAACCACCCATAACTAAACCGACCAGATTTTTTAACTGACCTGCCAGCCGAAGATTTTGCATCATCCGGTCGAGGTGGTAAAGGTATTCCGAAAGGTCTTCGATTAGCAGAATTTTGCCCGAAGTATCAAGCTGATAAGGTGTTCCTTGAAGGGCATAAATCAGAGAAAGATTACCACCAACCAATTCTCCGGAACAGGTTCCTTTTCGGTTCAGGTCATTCGATACAATCTCAAATTGCGATTTTCCGGAGGTAAGGATTTCCATCAGGCTTAAAAAACTGCGGGTAGGTTTTTTGTTTTCGATGAAAAATCCCGGCATTGCGCCATGAATGCTGGCAATTCCAAGTTTGTTCAATACTGAATGCAAAACCGTGACATCGCTGAATCCGACCAGCCATTTGGGAGTTTTCAGAAGTGGTGAAAAATCGAGTTTTTCGAGGATGCGAACACTTCCATATCCTCCACGGGCACAAATAATGGCTTTGGTTTTCGGATCGTTGATCGCTTCCTGCAAATCATTGGCACGCTGCTGATCGGTTCCTGCATATTGAAAATTTTTATCGAAAACATGCTTGCCCGGAATCACCTCATAGCCTTCATCCTGCAACAATCCAATGCCTTGAAGTACTTTGTCTTTCTGGACTTTGCCAGCAGGAGCAATAATTCGAATACGGTCGCCGGGAAGAAGATGCTTAGGGAAAATCATCAGTTAATAATTAAAATATCAAAATTAGTCATTTGTCATTAGAAAATATTCAACTTAACTTTTCCCCAATAACTAATGACTTTTTCTTTCCTATTTATTCTTGAGTAAGTCTCTGATTTCAGCGAGTAAAACTTCCTCGTTTGTCGGAGCTGGAGGAGCAGGAGCTTCAGCCGGAGCTTCTTCCTGTTTCTTTTTCATGCTATTCATCGCTTTTATCATCATGAAAATGGCAAAAGCTATAATCAGAAAATCGACCAGTGCCTGGATGAAATTTCCGTAATTGATTGATACGGCCTGTTTAGTTATAACCCCGGCTGCATCAACTACCGGATCGGTCAACATGATTTTCAGATCAGTAAACTTTACACCACCCAGCAAAAGCCCGATTGGCGGCATAATTACATCGGCAACTACCGAACTGACGATTTTTCCAAAAGCACCACCAATGATGATACCCACTGCCAAATCAACCACGTTTCCGCGCATCGCAAATTCCTTAAATTCTTTTACTAGACTCATAAAGGTTAATTTTAAGTTTGATGAATATAACTATTTAACTACCTATTTTGTTCCGGAGCAAGGAGAATAAATCCGGAAATATTTTATCATTTTTCAGGATGATAAGTTAGATTTAATCTTCTTGAAATCATATTAATCTGGAATTTATTTTCACTAAGCATTTCTCCGTCGGCTTCTCTGTCAATTAGCCGGACATGACGGAAGATAATTTGTGGGTCGTAAAAAAAAGAGAAAATGAAGAATAGAAAAATCCAATTTCAGAATAAAACTTTGTGATGAGCTGGTTCAGGGAAATCGCTTTTAGAATTTGTAGTTCTTTTTTAGTTCCGAAAACGACCCCGAAGACTCGGGATAGAAATTGATTAGTCCAGCGACATTCAATCCCTGAGGGGTCGAACACAATTGTAGAATTGTTCGTTTTCTATAAACATGATATCCCGCCGGGATATAAAAAAGGCCAACAATTCAAACATAAAGTGAGATATTTTTAAAAGCTATTTCCCTGTGAACTGGTTTTGAAATCGTTATTAATTAGCATATTTGTCATGCTTACCTGAAAGGTTTGACTTTCCTTTTTTAATTTTTTAAGTCTGATTTTAACCGATTGTAAATGAAATATATAGGTGCACATGTTAGTGCAGGTGGTGGTGTTGAGAATGCTCCGCTTAATGCAAAAGAGATTGGTGCTAAAGCGTTCGCCCTTTTCACCAAAAACCAGAAGCAATGGAATGCTTCTCCATTGACAATGAAAAGCATCGAGGCTTTTAAAATAAATTGCGCTGCTAACGGGTTTCTTCCCGAAATGATTTTGCCACATGATAGTTATCTGATTAATCTCGGACATCCGGAAGAGGAGGGACTTGCCAAATCGCGTGAAGCCTTCAACGACGAAATGATGCGTTGTGAGCAACTGGGTTTGACGATGCTTAACTTCCATCCGGGAAGCCATCTCAATAAAATATCACCATCGGAATGTTTGACCCGAATTGCCAAATCGATTGATATTGCGCTTGAAAAAACCAACGGTGTAACAGCTGTAATTGAGAATACTGCAGGTCAGGGAACCAACATGGGTTTTGCTTTTGAACAGCTAGCGGAAATTATAAGTCAGGTGGAGGATAAATCGCGGGTTGGTGTTTGTATTGACACCTGTCACGCATTTACTGCCGGTTACGATTTGCGGAATAAAGTGGTTTTTAATCAGACCTTTGAACGATTCGATGAAGTTGTAGGATGGAAATATCTGAAGGCAATTCATTTGAACGATTCGAAAAAGGAATTTGCCACCAGGGTAGACCGGCACCACAGTATTGGTCAAGGTTTTCTGGGGATGGAAATTTTTGAAGTATTGATGAATGATCCTCATTTTGACAATATGCCGATTATTCTCGAAACGCCCGATGAAAGCTTATGGGCGCAGGAAATCAGTTTGCTGTATTCTTTGATCAAATAGCTTTAAAATATTAAAATACAACTGCATAAATTTAAAATTCAATCCGAATGATTAGTTTTTTGTATAAAGAGAATAGCAGAATCCGAATACTGGATATCAACAACTCGATTGATGAATTTTCCGGTCGGGAGATTCTCGGTGTTGATCTGGATGTACCAACAGAGAAGGAAATTGCCCTGATTGAAAACTATTTTGGTATTCAATTACTTAGTTGGCAAAAAGCTGAGGAAATCGAGAGCAGTTCCCGCTATTTTGAAACGAGTGATACGATACGGGCAAACTCTAACTTTCTAAAGCTGGAAAATGGTCATTACGATACTGTCCCAGTCTCTTTTACCTTGAAGGATAAGGTAATGTTGTCTTATCACAACGAATCGATTAAAACTTTTTCGGCAATTTATGAGCGGCTGCAAAGTCAAACCATCGAACAAATTGATGGATATGACATATTCCTGGTTTTGCTGGATGTGAGAATTGATTATATTGCTGACATTATCGAGAGTATTGGTCGCACCATCAACGAAATGACCAAAACCATCCGAATAGAGAAAGATCTTGATGAAGATAGCATTCTGGAAATATCTTTTCTACAGGAGGCAACCATGTTGATTCGGGAGAATATTGTCGATAAACAAAGAGTGATGTCGGCAATCCTCAAAAGTGAAAGGTTTCCGGCTAAAAAGGATGAACGGATCAGGATCATGCTCAAAGATACTGGTTCGTTGCTCACTCATACTGCTTTTAGTTTCGAAAGACTTGAATTTCTGCAAAATACGTTCCTCGGATTAATGAATATTGAGCAGAATAAAATTATTAAAATGTTCTCGGTTGTTGCGGTTATTTTCATGCCTCCAACCCTTATTGCCAGTATGTACGGAATGAATTTTAAATTATTGCCAGAACTTGATTGGCAATTTGGCTATCCGTTTGCGATTTTGCTAATGATTGCTTCTTCCGGCCTCACCTTACTTTATTTTAGAAGAAAGGGCTGGTTATGAACTGAATTGTGATTATTGAACGGTATTTTTCTTATTGGTACTCTGCGGAATTCTCCTCCATATCTCTATTCTAATTGCTTCAATTTATCGAAGAACAGGTTTTAGCTGTTCAAAATTTCCGCCAGTTCTTCAACTGATTCGACCAGAAAATCAGGATTGCAGGCATTTAGCGAATCACTAGTGCCGAAACCATAGGACACCGCAACACTCGAGATATCGTTCTCTTTTGCTCCAATCAGGTCGAAATGCGTATCTCCGATCATAACTACAGCTTTCGATGCCTGAATTTGGTATTGCTCCATCAGTTGCTTGATTAACTGTCCTTTGCCGGAATGTTTTCCGGTAGCTTCTGCCCCAATTAAATCGTCCACGTATCGATCGAATTCAAAATGCCGGATGATCATTCTGGCATATTTCTCCAATTTCGAGGTAACGACATAAATGCGTTTTCCGGAGAAGTGCAAGTTCTCAAGCAATTCCGAAATTCCCGAATACGGAATGTTTTCGTACAATCCTTTTTCACCAAAATACGTCCTGAAATGTTCCACCGCCAATTCGGTATTCCGCTCGTTCAACCCAAACAGGTTTTTGAATCCATCCTGAAGTGGCGGACCAACAAATTGCTCAAGAATATCGTCGTTGTATCCATCGATTTGCATTTGGTGCAATGCGTATTTCAGTGAATTGCCAATACCAAGTCGTGGATTAGTAAGGGTGCCGTCGAGATCGAAGAAGATATGAGAAAAATTGGGCATAAACAAATATTTCTTTTGGTAGAGATGCGATTAATCGCGTCTCTACACTATTATTCCTCTGGATTCAGGTTAATGAAAATGCGTTTTTTGGACCGGCTGGCCACTTTGGCTTTTTCTTCAAGCTGGTCGTATTCGGCTTTCCTGCTTTTCAGATATTCGGTAAAAGCTTCCTCCGTCTGCCATTCATCTATAACCAGAAAAGTTCCATCGTTTTCTCCGCTTTCGAGCACATCAGTTCCCAAATAATCGGGCGATTTGCTGAAGAATTTGACCCAATCACCTTTTGCATCATAGAACTGCTCGAACTTTTCGCGCTCCTTAAATTTTACTTTCAATTCCCAAATTACCTGAAACATAGACTGTTTGATTCATGGATGACTATTTCTGTCACAAAGTTAGGGTAATTTTAGTCGATTTTTGTCACAAAGTTAGGGTAACTTTCTCCATTCCTCAAAATAGGGATAGAATCATTGGTAAAAAACTCAATATAAATAATAAAACGATTTCAGACATTCAACTGTTGATATTCAGACGATTGGCAAAAAAAGATTAAAATATTTTATGTTTAGATAATGATCATACATTTTTTTCGTTTGTGTGGAAAAGATATCGAATGATCAAAATGAAAAATTACTTCTGCCTGTTTGTTATTTTCTGCTTTATCCTTATTTCTTGCCAAAAAGAAAAATTTATAACGACTAGTGATTTTAAACTTCAATTTACGACCGATACAGTGTCATTTGATACCATTTTTACAAGCATCGGCTCCTCTACGCAATGGCTAACGGTCAAGAATCCAAGTAAATATTCGGTCAACATATCTAAAATATTTCTGGCCGGTAGAGAAAAGTCCCCATTTAGGATAAATATTAATGGAGCGAATACTGTTGAAGATCAGGATGTTAAAATACCAGCTGGTGATAGTATTTATTTATTTGTTGAGGTGACAATCGACCCAATAGGGATAAATAATTCGATGGTTGTTCAAGACTCAATTGTTTTTGAAGTGAATGGAAACAGTCAGGATGTTGACCTAATTGCTTTCGGTCAAGATTTTCACCTCTATAATGGAGAGGTCATAAATACCCAACATTGGCAGAATGACAAGCCATATTTGATTTATAATTCGATTTTGGTTGATTCTCTTGAAACATTATCAATTGATCCGGGATGTCGTATTCATTTCCACAAAGGCTCCAGCTTATTTGTGAAGGGAACTTTAAATGTGAAGGGAACTTTGGATGAACCAGTGAAATTTCTGGGTGACCGGTTGGATCATGATTTTGATAATGAACCGGGCCAGTGGGGTGCCTCAACAGTACTTGACAATCAGAGCGAATATATATACGGAGGCCTTCATTTTCTGAAAGGAAGTAAAGATAATAGCATTGATAATGCGATTATTAAAAACACGTATAAAGGAATTCAAATCGACAGTATGGGTTTTTCGAATAATCCGGTTTTGGTTTTATCTAATTCACGAATTGAGAATATGTCGTTAAATTGTATTGATGCACGAACTACAAAACTGAAGGTATTCAATTGCATCTTTGCCAATAGTGGTTCTTATAGTGTCGCACTTCGTTTTGGCGGTAGCTACGAGTTTTATCACTGTACTTTGGCTAACTATTATAGTTCCAGGCATAGTATTCGGAAAGAACCCTCGCTGATATTGAATAATTACTATACCTACGGAAGCGAGCTGCATGCATATAATCTTAATGCATATTTCGCAAACTGTATCATTTATGGGGCAATGGAAAATGAAGTTTTATTGAATCATGTTGAGATGGGAACTCAATTTAATTACCGGTTTCAGAATTGCCTGATAAAGTCTTATGAGTCTCTTTATTCAGGTGATCCTGCATTTTCGGGTTCAATTTTTAATAAAGATCCAATGTTTTCTGACATTTCAGAAAGCAACTATTCAATAGATTCCCTATCTCCTGCAAGAAATATAGGGGATCAAGTGATTGCCACTCAATTTCCAAATGATTTATACAATTATTCCCGACTGGCAGACGAAGGCCCTGATTTGGGAGCTTTGGAATGGAAATCGTAAAGCAAAAAATAATACAAAAACCCGCCTTCCCGTAGGAAAGCGGTTCCGATTTATAGAGGGTAAGCAACCGATCCGCCTTTACGACGGTACTGAGGCTTACGAAAACCGCACCAACAATAGTTGGCAGGGTTATTACAGCCCCTCCTAACCTCCCCGAAGGGGAGGGATTTGGGTATCTCTTTATTAAATCCGTTACACATTTGAAGCAGTCATCCAGTTCTCCCCTTCGGGGGAGTTAGAGGTGGCTTTTACTTTATTTCCGACCCGTTTTTAACGGACGAAACTGGTGCTACAAATTTCAGCGAACCATCGGCATCCTGCGCCATCAGTATCATTCCCTGAGATTGGATTCCTTTCAGTTCTTTGGGTTCGAGGTTCACCAAAATACTCACTTGTTGGCCAATCACTTCTTCGGGACTGTAATATTCGGCAATACCCGAAACTACGGTGCGTTGGTCAATTCCGGTATCGATGGTCAGCTTCAGCAGTTTCTTGGTTTTGGGCACACGCTCGGCTTCCAAAATGGTTCCGGTGCGGATGTCCATTTTGTTGAAATCGTCGAATGTGCAGTTGTCTTTGGATGGTGTAACTTCGGCATTGGCTGCTTCGTTCGCTTTTTTGGTTGCCAAAAGTTTATTTACCTGATATTCGATCACCTCATCTTCAATTTTCTCAAATAACAATTCCGGAGTATTAGTTTGATGACCGACCAGCAACAAATCAGTACGACCCAGATTGCTCCAGTTCAGTTCGTTCATGTTCAGCCAAACACGCAATTTATCCATACTGAAAGGCAGGAATGGCGCAAAGATTATCGTCAGGTTGGCGGTGATTTGCAAACATACATTCATGATTGTTTCCACTCGGGCTGGATCGGTTTTTACCACTTTCCAGGGCTCGGCATCGGCCAGATATTTGTTGCCCAAACGGGCTAAATCCATGGCGTATTTCAATGCCTCGCGGAAACGGTATTGCGAGATGCTCTTTTCCACTTCAGCTTTAATCACTGAAATTTCGGCCAAAGCAAGTTGATCTGTTTCTGAAAGAACACCAGTAGCCGGGACTTTTCCGTCGTAATATTTTTGGGTCAGCACCAGTGCTCGGTTTACAAAATTGCCCAGTACGGCAACCAGTTCGTTGTTGTTACGAGCCTGAAAATCTTTCCAGGTAAAATCATTGTCTTTGGTTTCGGGAGCGTTGGCTGTGAGTACATATTTCAGCACATCTTCCTTGCCCGGAAATTCTTCCAGATATTCGTGCAGCCAAACAGCCCAATTCCGCGAAGTCGAAATTTTGTCACCTTCCAGATTTAGGAACTCGTTGGCCGGAACGTTCTCAGGTAAAATATACGAACCTTCAGCCTTCAGTATGATAGGAAAAATGATACAGTGAAAAACGATGTTGTCTTTGCCAATGAAATGCACCAGTTTTGTTTCCGGATCTTTCCACCATTTTTCCCATTCCGGAGTCCATTCTTTGGTTGCCGAAATGTAGCCAATCGGAGCATCAAACCAGACGTAAAGCACTTTGCCTTCAGCACCTTTAACAGGAACCGGAATACCCCAATCGAGGTCGCGTGTGACCGCACGAGCCTGCAAACCACCATCGATCCATGATTTGCATTGACCATAAACATTCGATTTCCATTCTTTATGACCTTCCAGAATCCATTCTTTAAGCCATGGCTCGTAATCGCCGAGTGGTAAAAACCAGTGTTTGGTTTCTTTCAGTTCCGGAACATTTCCGCTAATCATCGATTTCGGGTTGATCAATTCATTTGGGCTTAGTGCACTTCCGCAGCTTTCGCATTGGTCGCCATAGGCTTTCTCGAAACCGCATTTCGGGCATGTTCCGGTAATGTAGCGGTCGGCCAGAAACTGTTTGTTTTCGGCATCGTAATATTGTTCGGATGTTTTTTCAATGAATTTTCCATCCTGATAAAGCTTCAGGAATATTTCGGAAGCCGTTTCGTAATGGATTGGATCGCTGGTTCGCGCATAAATATCGAACGAAATGCCAAAACGCTGGAATGAATCTTTGATCATTCCGTGGTATTTATCCACGATATCCTGCGGGGTAACCCCTTCATTCTTGGCTTTCAAGGTAATTGGCACACCGTGCTCGTCAGAACCGCCGATAAAAGCCACTTCCTGACCGTTCATCCGGAGGAAACGGGCATAAATATCGGCCGGAACATACACACCGGCGAGGTGCCCGATGTGAACCGGTCCGTTGGCATATGGCAAAGCCGAGGTAATGAGGGTACGTTTAAACTCAGTCATTGAACTTGTATTATTTGAGGGTGACAAAGATAATCGATTTTTTGAGTCGGAAGGAGTGAGCAGACAGTACCTATGTGGTGTGCGATAAAAATCACATATTCAAAATTAGCATAATTTATTCTGGTTTTTTATTTTGTGTTAAAAAACGACATGGGACAGAACAGCAATAAAAACATTTTTGACCAGATAAACCAAGAGCTGGCATTTGGCAATGCTATGCACCTTTACCCTACTTCTAGCTTGTTTCTACCATACTGTTGGCGCAATGCACCTGAATAACCCCGAATGCTCGGGGTGAAAGTATGGTAGATACATAATTGCGGCTATGACCTCAAAGCTGCGTTAGCGGTGACACCATTCTTCGCCTTTATAATGAGAGCAAATGTTATTGGTTTCGATGTTCAGGTGTACGACAAGTTCCTATGGTTATTTCGAAGGGAAGAATGATTTTTAATCACCATTTTTGACCTGTTTTAAGAATATCGTCAAAATAAAATATTAAAAGCGATTTTCCTGTATTATAGCGCATCACTCAATCTTTAATGCACCGGATACTAAATCCATAGTTCTTAGGGCCAAAATACCTAAACACTCCCCCTTTGTTTTTATCCATATAACGATACCACAATTGATTGGCATCTAAAGTTGATGACCACCAAAAACCCATCTCATCCAAGGAAGAGGAAGATTTTCCATAAAACATGATGCATCCATTTGGAAGTGCAGTAAAACCACTGTCATTTGTACCCCAAATCTCAAATAGATCTGGTGAATTAGCCCAATACTTAGTGGAATGCAACCTAAGTTTATTGGCTTCATTGTTTCCCCGCCAATTCACTTTATCAACATCACTTTTGCTCATGCCAATAGTCATCTCCAGTTGCTTCCATTCTTCATCGGTAGGAATATGCCAACCAGTTGGGGCAATGTTTCTTGAATCAAGAACGGTATATCCATTGTATAAAAAATCTATATTTCCTTTGCAATATGCACCTGAATCAGAATTTACCCATTTTACCGAATCGAGCGTTGATGTATTGCCCAAATTATTGATTGAATCTCCATTACGGTAGCGCTTTACATTCAGGTTTTCGGCCATCCACCATTGCTTGCCAATTTTTACTGTGTTGTAACTATTGCCATCTACATCGGTCACAGTGCTTGTTTCCAGCTTTGTTTCTACTTTTTCCTTTTTACAGCCGAAAGAAAACAAAAGAGTACATGAAATAAGGTTAATAACGATGAACTTTATCCACGCTTGTTGATGTATTGTATTCATTGAAAAAAATTTGAATGTATTCCTACTTTGTCTAATTCTTAATTAAATACTGGGTAACACTAAGCCCTTTGTTATTCCAAACATGCAGCAAATAGAACCCTTTGCATAAGTTTGCAACATTAAGCTCATGGGTACTTGTAGCCTTCATATCCAGCGTGGTTTCATAGAATTTTTTTCCATAAATATCGTGAATGGTTAGCCTAACATTTTCGGTATCGAAGTTTATTAAATTTAAGCTTAGCGTTTTTCCCAGTGGGTTAGGATATGCTATTATTTCTGCTGGTTTTGCTTTCAATTGGGGGCAAACCAGACTAATATCGCGTTGATCACAATCGCCCGGGTAACAACACAATATATTATAATTTGCATTCGGGTCGTAATTACATGCATTTGGATCCATACAACCATAAATTATACGTTTTTTACATAAAGTAGGGTCGCTGCAAGCGTATCTGTTGTCAAATTCAAAATAGTCAGGGTCTGTACATCCACATTCAGCAGGGTATTTCAAATCGGGGCTTAAAATAGTATCACCTTTTGAAGTGCCTGAAGCGACATAATTAAAAACTCTTTTTGTACTATCCTCAATCTGAACATTCAATTCGAACGATATTTCGCCTTTTGTAGTTAATTGGGCCACTAAAACCTTGTTGCTCACCGGATCAACTCCCATAACACCTGAATTTCCCAGAAGAGCATGGTAACTCTTAAATTCTTTTTGAGGCTTTGTTGCTCCAAATATAGTTGTATCAACTCCTGATAAATCATTAAATCCTGAGTATACCCAGTTTGTTGGCACATTTGCTGAAGTTTCCATCCCATCGGCTGTCGTTAATGCAATTCCAGCCAGAGGGTCAGCATTGACTAACAGCCCTTCATTGTTATTCTTTCCACCTACAATTGAACCATCTCTATCCTGCTCTTTTAAAACCCCGAAATAAGTTCTTGTTGATTTCTTTGTAGTTTGTCCAATGGTTAGCCATGTATCCAAAGCAACCGTATTGTTCTTCAGGTTACTCTCCGAAAATTGATTTCCAAATGAGAAATCACGGTCGCGGTTGTTGAAAAAATCGGCTGTGCTTTTTATGATCATTGGATGGTTTTGGTCTCCAAACAATGCAATGAGCTTACACTTCGGTTTTATTTGAATATAAATGCGGTAAGTTTTTGATCCAGACTCAAGTTTGCCAGCAATGGTATCAGAGGCATCACTGGCATCGGAAATATAATAAGTTTCAACAAATACTTTTTTTATTGCATCCTGTGCATGGGTTGAAACTAGTATAGCGAATGTGAAAATTATGAAAAATATGAACTTCATACTGTAATTTTTTAAAGATTTGGTGTAGAATATTACAACTTATATGAAATAGCAAACACGTAATTCGTACCATAGCTATATCTATCATAGTCTAAATAGTCAGAATCTATTTTATAAGCTCTTACTATGTCGGTATTTAAATCTTTTAGTGGCCCATACTTTAATGATGCCAACACATCATTTATTTTTAAACTGGCGCTAAAATGTTTGCCTATTGATTTTGCGATTTTAAAATCGACCAAATGTCTTGGCAACTCATATACATCTGGGAAGGGATTTACCCCAATAGTTACAAGCCTTGGGCCTTGAATATTATAATTAACACTTGCATAAAACCCGGATTTTTTTGAGTCATACGATAGCATGGTATTCACAATATAAGGTGCCTGCCCGAACATGGTTACTGTTTTTCCTGACGTGTCAGAAAAGTTCTGTTGTTCGCCAGTAGTAGGATCAAAAGAAATCCATGAAGGTGTTGACTTTGATTGTATTAAAGTTATATTGGTTCTAAAATCAAGGGTTTTTGTAAGTTTCTTTTTACCTTCAATTTCAAGCCCTTTTAAAAAAGTATGTTTTTCATTGTTGGTATAAACAAAACCTACGGAGGGACCGGCATTTACAAGTTCGATATGGTTCTTAAAATTTTTAAAAAATAAACTTACCGAAATATTATCTTGCGATTTAAAATAGGATTCGTATCTAAAATCATAATTATCAATTTGAACCATTTTAAG
>JBBQMW010000053.1:0-23656 GCA_038329265.1 Bacteroidales bacterium
TGATTTGGTCAACCAAACCTGAAACGTGAACGAAGTATTCTTTATCAGATTCACTGTCTTTAATAAAACCGAATCCTTTAGATTCGTTGAAAAATTTAACTTTACCTGTTTTCATAATAATTAATAAAAAAATTGAAATATGGCTGCAAATATAAAAAAAAATATTTTGCGCACATAAACAAACGTTAAAAAATGCTAATATGGAATAAAATAAATGCTCATTGCTTTCGTTGCATCTGATTATATATCCTAAAATCTCGAATCTCACACTTATATTTGCATGCAAGCAACTTTTCCACTTCCACTGCGCTCAATTCGGCGTTTTTTTATTACACTAAAATATTATGTGTTCAGTAAATTGTTACTTAAGGCATTTAATGTTTGTTTTTTAAGCTCCGTTTTCACCAGTACCGAAATATTATGGCGACTTCCTCCGTAAGAAATCATACGGATTGGGATTTCCTGAAGGGCAGCAAAAACTTTGGCTGCAAAACCGGTTTCTTCGGCAATCATTTCACCCACTATACAGGCAATGGTTAAATCGGAATCAACTTCCACTTCACCATATTCTTTCAGTTCCGAAACAATTTCGTTCAGGTGTTTGGTGTTGTCGATGGTCAACGAAACCGCCACTTCCGAAGTTGAAATCATATCAATTGGAGTCTTGAAAAATTCGAAAATTTCGAATACATTTTTTAGAAATCCATAGGCATTCAACATTCGGTACGAACGTATTTTGATGGCTGTTATCCCATCTTTGGCAGCTACTGCTTTTATTCCATGACTGCTTGATTCTGAAGAGATTAAAGTTCCTGCATCACTTGGATTCATGGTGTTTTTCAGACGAACCGGTATGTTTTGTAGTTTGGCCGGAAGAACAGTTTGCGGATGAAGAATTTTTGCTCCGAAATAGGCCAACTCGGCAGCTTCGTCAAACGAAAGCCGATCAATTTTCTTCGTGTTTTCGACAAAACGCGGGTCATTATTGTGGAATCCGTCAATGTCGGTCCATATTTCAACTTCTTCCGAATCAATGGCTGCACCAATCAATGTCGAAGTATAATCGCTTCCACCGCGTTGCAGATTGTCGATATTCCCTTCTGCATTCCGGCAAATAAAACCTTGTGTAATGTAGTAATCCGCAACATCCGCTAGCTGAATGACTTTGGTAATATTTTCGCGGATGAAATAAGAATCAGCCGCTTTATCGCCGTCAATTTTCATGAAATCCAATGCTGGAAGATAGACCGTTTTAAAGCCGTTTTCGAGCATTAATTCAGTAAAAAGTGCAGTCGAAAGCAACTCTCCCTGGGCAACTATAGCATTTTCACCCACCTCGGTAAATTCACCGGAAGTGAATGATTTAATTGTTTGGAATATTCCGGAAACAAGAGTTTTTCCCTTTTCCTTTTTCTCGTTTGTGGTATATAAATCGTTGACAACTTTGTTATATTTCTGTTCAAGTTGACTAATTACTTGTCTGGCAGCATCTTTGTTTTTTTTGTGGAGATAGTTGGCAATTTCAACCAGCGAGTTTGTGGTACCCGACATGGCCGACAGAACAACAATCTTTTGATTTCCATCGGTAATCAGCTGCATGACTGCCCGCATATTTTCAACCGATCCTACGGAGGTTCCTCCAAATTTTAATACTTTCATGTGTTTAGATTTTGTTTTTTAATTGTCACAAGAACTCGCATGAGAAATGTTCATAAGTATCCGTGATTAGTGAACATGCTCGTTACATAATAAACCTCTAATTTAAAAGGAGTTAAGTGATATTTGTTTGTGGTGACAAAGATGTGAAATATTTTTGAAAACAGACACTTAAATTACAATTCGGAAGTAAAATCTAGCAAATATTTAAAAATTCGTTTTTTATAGGTTCGAATTCGTTTAATCCTATTGCATTTTATCAGTCAGGCTCTATTGATGTCAGAAAAAGTAATATTTTTGGCGATCTATAATTCTTAAGAAGAAATAAACTAATGACAACAAAATAATCATGAGAAAATTTATCGTTTACATGCTGTTATTCTTTGTGGTGGGAACTGGCATAAAGGCTCAACCTTTAAAACCTATTTACCTTGATGAAACTCGCCCGATTGAAGAACGTGTGAAGAATGCCTTATCGCTAATGACATTGGAAGAAAAAGTTACGCTTTGCCATGCCCAGTCAAAATTCAGCAGCAAAGGAGTGGCCCGGTTGGGTATTCCTGAAGTATGGATGAGTGACGGACCTCACGGAGTCCGTGCCGAAATTTTATGGGATAGCTGGGGTTATGCCCAATGGACCAACGATTCGTGTACTGCATTTCCAGCATTGACTTGTCTGGCTGCAACCTGGAATCCTGAAATGTCTGCCATTTATGGCAAAGCTGTTGGCGAAGAGGCTCGATATCGCAATAAAGCAGTTTTGCTCGGACCAGGCGTAAATATTTATCGGACTCCAATGAATGGCCGTAATTTTGAATATATGGGAGAAGATCCATATTTGGCTTCAGCAATGGTGGTTCCATACATTCAGGAAGTTCAGAAAAACGGTGTTGCAGCCTGTGTGAAACATTATGCTCTGAATAATCAGGAGAACTGGCGTGGTCATATCAATGTTGAACTGAGCGATCGCGCCTTACGCGAAATCTATCTTCCGGCCTTTAAAGCGGCGGTTACCGAAGGAAAAGTATGGTCGGTGATGGGTTCGTACAATAAGTTTCGCGGCGAACATTGCTGCCACAACGATTTGCTCCTGAATCAGATTTTAAAAGGCGAATGGAAATTCGATGGAACAGTAATCACCGACTGGGGTGGCGCGCACGATACCAAACAGGCTGCCATGAATGGCCTCGATATTGAAATGGGAACGGGAACCGATGGCATGACCCGCTCGTTGAAGAATGCTTACGATAATTATTACCTGGCACTTCCTTTCCTCGACGAACTCAAAAAAGGAACTATTCCTGAAAGTGTGGTGAACGACAAAGCCAGCCGTATTTTGCGCATGATTTTTCGGACAACCATGAATTCGAAACGTCCTTACGGAAGTTTGGCTACGCCTGAACATGCTCAGGTTGCCCGAAAAATTGCTGAAGATGGTATTGTATTACTGAAAAACGAGTCATCGATTCTTCCATTGGATGCTTCGAAACTCAATAAAATTGCTGTGATCGGCGAAAATGCCACCCGTAAAATGACTGAAGGCGGAGGTAGTTCTGAATTGAAAGCAAAGGTTGAAGTATCGCCACTTAAGGCACTTCAGGCTAAATATGGCGATAAAATTACTTATGCCCTTGGTTATGCTTCAGGTCCTCCAGCTTATGGACGGGCAATTCCTTCGAAACTTAATGCGGATTCGTTGCGCAAAGAAGCGGTTAAAATTGCTGAAACTGCCGATGTGGTTATTTTTGTTGGCGGACTGAATAAAAATCACTTTCAGGATTGTGAAGGCGGCGACCGGCTTTCATATAATTTGCCATTTGGTCAGGATCGGTTGATTAACGAAATTCAGAAAGTGAATAAAAATGTAGTCGTCGTTCTGGTTTCCGGAAACGCGGTAGCCATGCCTTGGGTTGACAAGGTTCCGGCGATTGTGCAGGCCTGGTACCTCGGTTCTGAAGCTGGAAATGCTTTGGCTTCGGTGCTTTCGGGCGAGGTCAATCCCTCCGGAAAACTTCCATTTACCTTCCCGAAACAGTTGACCGATTGCGGAGCACATTCATTTGATAAACTCTGCTTTCCGGGCGACAGCATTAACGTCGTGTATAAAGAGGACATTTTGGTTGGATACCGTTGGTACGACACCAAATACATTATGCCGCAATTCCATTTTGGCTACGGATTGAGTTATACCACTTTTGAGGTTTCAAAACCATCGACCGATAAACCAGTATATTCCAGAGCCGAAACCATTAAAATGACCTTTACGGTTAAGAACACAGGAAAAGTTGCCGGTGCCGAAGTCCCCCAAATTTACGTGACCCAGACCAAAGCTCCGGTTTTACGTCCCGCAAAAGAGCTGAAAGGATTTAAGAAAGTATACCTGAAAGCCGGTGAAACGAAGACTATTACTATTCCGGTGAAAGTTCAGGATATGGCATACTGGGACGAGAAAACCAACAAATGGGTAATCGATTCCGGAGAATTTATTTTGAACCTCGCCACTTCAGCTGGCGATGTGAAATACATGGGATCGGTTCAAATCAAGTAAAAAAACAGGAAAAGTCATTAGAAAAGTAAGAAATAGAAAAGAGGAAAACTGAACCCAGCTTTCCTCTTTTCTATTTCCTTTTTTCGATACAGATTGTTCCAGCTTTACTTTAGAACTATGATGCAGCCCTAATTATGAACCGCTAAATGAATTTTGTAATCGCCAGCACCAGATCGTCATAACTTATGGTTCCGTTGTGGCTCCATACCTTTTTCCCCTCTTTAAAAATTACAAAACCGGGAACCGACTGAACCTGCCATGCCGTTGTAATTGTTTTATTGGCTTCCACATCAATTTTAACAACCTGGGCTTTTCCTTTGAAATTGGTTGATACCTTATCAATAACCGGATTCATTGCTTTACAAGGTGCACACCACACCGCATGAAAGTCGACCAGAACCAGCTTATTATCCTTTAGTAACTGATTGAAACTTTGTTCGGTGTAGGTTGTACTTTCACTGGCAACAGTTTTGCTACTCTGTTCCAGCACGAAACCTTGCTGGCTCCAGTCCATAAGGCCATTTTGAAGGTTGTAAACTTTTTTGAATCCATTTTGGATTAGATAATTCGCGGCATACGAACTTCGACTTCCGGTCAGGCAATAAATCAGAATTGTTTTATCCTTTTGGAGTAAACTGACTTTCGATGGAAAACCGGGGTCTGCCACATTAATTGCTGTTGATCCCTGAATATGGCCTCTCGAAAATTCATCGGGAGTGCGCACATCGACCAGAATATAATCACCTTTGGCAATTAATTCTTTGAAATTCAAAGCATTCACATTTTGAACGGTCTGGGCATTCGAATCCACGATAAATGCAAGGACAAGAATTGAAATGATAATAAATTGCTTCATATTTATAAATCTATATATTTTAATATAAAGCGAACAAAAGTATAAAAAGTTCATTCCTATGGATAAAAATTGCAATATTTTTTAGAATTACTTTTTGAACTATTGGAAATTTACTGCACAACTGTGCTGGCGGGAAATTGAAAAAGACAGCTACGTTTTCAATTTCAGGTTCGGTGATTACCAAATCGTTTTAATGAAAATAAAGTCGGATGAATTAGAAACTCAACTGTTCGAATCGACTGGCATCGAGCCTGAGGAATACAAAAAGAAGCAACGTAAACGACCAAAGAGATGAACCTCCATAGCTAAAAAAGGGCAAAGGTATCCCAATCACGGGTGCCAGGCCGATGGTCATTCCAATGTTTACCGCAAAATGGAAAAACAGAATGGTTGCCACACAATATCCGTAAACCCGGCTGAATTTCGAGCGGTTTCGCTCAGCCAGAAAGATCAGTCGCATAAGTAGACCCAGAAACAGACCCATCACGGTCATGGTGCCCAGAAATCCCCACTCTTCGCCAACGGTGCAGAAAATAAAATCGGTACTTTGTTCTGGAACAAAATCGAACTTGGTTTGGGTACCATTCAGGAATCCTTTTCCGAAGAATCCACCTGAACCAATGGCAATTTTTGATTGATTGACATTATATCCGGCGCCCAGCAAATCGGACTGAATGCCGAGCAATTCGTTGATACGGTCGCGTTGGTGCTGTTCCATTATGTTGTGAAAAACGTAATCAACCGAAACAGCAAATAACACGCTGCCAAAATAAATTCCAATTAAAATAGCCAAACTTCTTTTCTTCAGAACTATTGCCCAAATGAAGAAAACTACAGAGGTAATCGTTGCGGCAATCAGGAGGAAATACAGTGGATCGATTGTGCCTGAAAGCAAATAATTGATTAGCCAGCATATCGTGAAAACACCAATGAAAAGACTCACTGCAATGAGTGTTCGCTGCCATTTCTTTTTCATGAGGTAATTGATAATGAATGCCGCAACGGTTAAAATCAGAACCGTCACAAAAGGATCAAGAACCATGGTGAAAATAAAGACGAGTGCGATCATGAAACTAAAAAAGAGCACAATTCCGTTCAATCCTTCGCGGTAAAGAACCAGAAGAAATACGCCAAAAACAATTGCAGAGCCGGTATCGTTTTGCAGAAATATCAGGCCAACTGGCAACAAGATGATTCCGGCCAAGGTTAAAAGCGATTTCCAGCTGTGCATTTTAAAGTTGTACGAACTGATGTATCGGGCAATGGCCAGTGAGGTTGCCATTTTCATAAATTCGGAGGGTTGAAGAGAAAAGTTCCCAAATTGAATCCACGATTTGGCGCCTTTTACCTCGGAACCAATGACCATGACCGAAAGTAAAACCAAAATAAAGAAGATGTAAATCGGAAAGGAAAATGTGACAAAGAACTTGGAATCGGTATTAATCATGAGTACTGCAATAAATATTGCTGCGAAAATCCACATCAGCTGTTTCCCATATTGCTGAGTAAAATCCATGATGCTTTTGTGTTCCTCGTTGTATACGGCGGCATAGATATTTATCCAGCCGATGAGCATCATGGCCAGATAAATGGATACTGTGATCCAATCCAAATTTGCCCAAACATTGTCTTTCTTCTGCACGTTATAAACTCTTTTTTACTTCAAGAACATTTAATAAGTTTGTTTCAATCAGTTTCTGCTCTATTTCTTTCCGTTTAGGGGCAATCGAATCGTTCAGGTATTTTTCGATGAGCAAACCTGCGATTGGCGCAGCATAAGTTGCCCCGAAACCTGAATTCTCGATAAAAACCGCAATGGCAATTTTTGGATTATCGCGCGGCGCAAAAGCCACGAAAGCCGAATGGTCGGCGCCATGGGGGTTTTGCACTGTTCCCGTTTTTCCGCAAACAATAAAACTATCCTGTTTTACGGTATATTGCATTTTTGTTTCTTCAATCACAGCCTGCATTCCGTCAATAATCGTATTGAAATACTCCGGATTTATACTTGAAATCTTTTTATCGAAATTTAGTACGCGGTATACCCGGTTGGTGTCTTGAATAGCTTTAACCAAATGTGGTGTAATGTAATAACCACGGTTCGCAATCAATGCAACCATATTGGCTAACTGAAGAGGAGTTGCCAGAATTTCTCCCTGTCCGATAGCCAGTGAACGGATGGTCATTGAATTCCAGTGGTTTGCGCCAAAATACTTGTCGTAGTATGTAACCTCCGGAATATTTCCTTTCACTTCCGAAGACAACTCCGTTCCAATGCGTTGTCCAAATCCGAAAGTCAAAATGTGGTCGCGCCATTTCTGATATCCTTCTCCCGGGTTTGATTGATTATTTATGATTTCCCTGAAAACATTCCAGAAATAGGAATTGCACGATTCCCGAATTCCTTCGCGCATACCCAAAGGACTCACGTGACTGTGTGTACATTTTATGGGAGAGTTGGATTTTCCGGAACAGGAGAACCGGTCGAAAGGAGTAACTGCATGTTCCTGAAGGGCGATCAAAGCATTGGCGAGTTTAAAAGTTGATCCGGGCGGGTACTGGCCGATAATTGCCCGGTTCCACATGGGGCGGTAAACCGAATCACGGTCAAGAATACCATAATTGATACTCCGCTGCCGGCCAACCAATAGATTTGGATCGTATGAAGGTGCACTCACCATGAGCAAAATTTCGCCGGTGGCCGGTTCGATGGCTACTACTGCACCTTTTTTATTGGTCATCAGTAATTCAGCATAAGCCTGAAGTTCGGCGTCAAATCCAGTCAGCAGATTCTGTCCAAGAATGGCAATTGTATCAGCAGTTCCTTCGTTAAATTTACCTTTAATCCGGTTGTGGACATCAACCATATAATTACTGACGCCTTTAATTCCCCGAAGTTCCTTTTCGTAAGTTTTTTCGAGTCCGCTCACGCCAATATAGTCGCCCGAACGGTAATACCTGTCGCTTTCAATGATTCGCTGGTTGACTTCACCCACAAATCCTAGCGCCTGTGCAGCGCTTTTGCTGGGGTATTCGCGCAAAGTTCTGGTCTGAACAAAAAAACCAGGGTACTTATAAAGTTTTTCAGAAAGAGGGGCATACACATCAGGAGAAATTTGCCCGGCAACAATGGATGGTTTGTATCGTGAATATTGTTTTGCTTTTTTGATGGCATCGCGCAAATCCTGTCTTTCCAATTGCACAATCCGGCATAATTCCAGTGTATCGAAAGCCTTTGCTTCCCGGGGGATGATCATTAAGTCGTAGGCCGCCTTGTTGTAGACCATCAATTTTTCATTGCGGTCATAAATATAACCTCTGGCCGGAAAAACAGTGATTTTCCGGAGTACATTGCGGGTAGCAAATTGTTTGTAGGTCTTGTTGGTAATCTGAATGGTAAAAAGCCTGATGATGAAAAGGGCTCCAATCCCAAGCATGATGCCTGCAATAATAAACTTACGTTTCGAAAAAGTATCCACCCTTTGCTAGTTTTTAAAAACAATGAATTGACTGCCCAAGATAATCAAAATTGAAAAAACACTGCTGATGAGGTACCGGAAGAAAGTTTCGAAAAAACCACCCATCGAAAAAGCCTCGGCAAAAAACAGAAACAGGTGATGGATCAGAACAGCAATTACTGTGTATTTCAGGAAACTGGCAAAACCCAGCGAAGCCATGTTTGGCATATTTCCTTTCTCTAGAATCTCTCGCGACGAGATTAATTCTGCAATAGCTGGTCGTAAAAAACCCAGCAGAACAGTTGCACCGGCATGTATGCCAGGCGTATTGTTGAAAATGTCGATCGTTATCCCAATCAAAAACGAAAACCCAAGCAGAAAGTACCCGGGAATTGTAAATGGCAGCAGAAGGATGAATAAAATATAAATGTACGGATTGATCAACCCGCTAACCTGTATATTGTTCAGAATAAGTACCTGGACTAAAACCAGTACTACAAACATAATCATATATTTCCCCAGATCTTTTATCATTCACCGGTGTTGTTTGATTCCAGTTTGATTAATTCGGTACGCTTGGTGTTTTGAACCACTTCAACGTATTTTAGTGTCTTAAAATTTGTCGACAATTCGACCTTGATATTATAGAAATTTGTCCCGCTTTCAACATTAAAACTTTTGATTGTACCAATCATGATTCCTTCCGGAAATATGTTTGAATAACCGCTGGTAACGACCGTATCGCCAACGTTTACAATAACATGATAGGGAATTTCTTTCAGATCGGCGGAGTTAAAATGCTCGCCATCCCATACCAAGGCTCCAAAGTAGTTATCTTTTGTGATTTTGGCCGGAATGCTCATTCGTTTATTCAGCACAGACAATCCGGTAGAATAATTGAGTGAAACATTGGTAATTACACCAACTACACCTTCCGAATTCATGATTCCCATATCGGGTTTCATACCATGCCTCGATCCTTTGTTCAGGGTAATGTAGTTGAATTGCTTGTTAGTCGAATTGCTGATCACCTTAGCCGATGTAAAGACATAGGCTGGAGTTTCAATGGTGTCGGGCCGGTTTATGGGATATTTTTCCTGATTTTGAATCCTGAAATGCAACTGCCTGCGCAACGAAGCATTTTCAGCGGCAAGGCGGGCATTGGTTCGGCTAAGGCTGAAATAGTCGTCCATGTGACTAAACCGCTCGTAGACTGTACCAAATAAATCATTGCTCGAATTCAGAAAGGCAACTCGTTGGTAGTTGTTTAAACTGACCATTAAAGTAAATGAAATGGCTTCGAGAGCCAGGAACATCATTAAAAAATAGTTTCGCAGTAAGAAACGAAATAAACTTCTCATTAGCCGGAAGGTTTAACTCCTTCTTTTTCAGTTTTATCTGATCAGGAAAGAGAATTTATTTACATTCTTTAGGGCGATGCCTGTACCTCGGGCTACAGCGCGCAAGGGATCTTCGGCAACATGAAACTGAATGTTGATTTTGTCGGAAAACCGCTTGGCCAATCCACGAAGAAGTGCGCCACCGCCTGCGAGCCAAATGCCTCGTGTAACAATGTCGGAATATAATTCCGGAGGTGTTTGCTCCAAGGCACTTAATATAGCGGTCTCGATTTTAGCGATCGATTTTTCAAGGCAATGCGAAATTTCCTGATACGAAACCGGTACTTCAATCGGAAGTGCGGTCATTTGGTTTGGGCCTTGTATAACATAGTCTGCCGGTGGATTTTCGAGCTGTGATAAAGCCGATCCGACATTGATTTTAATTTCTTCAGCGGTGCGTTCACCAATTTTAATGTTGTGCTGGTGGCGCATGTATTCCATAATGTCGGCAGTCAGGTCGTCGCCGGCGATGCGGATCGATTTGTTGGTAACCAAACCACCCAACGAAATGACTGCAATTTCGGTTGTTCCACCACCGATATCCACCACCATGTTTCCTTCAGGGGCTTCAACGTCGAGGCCAATTCCGATAGCTGCGGCCATTGGTTCATAAATCATATACACATCGCGTCCTCCGGCATGTTCAGCCGAGTCACGTACTGCACGGATTTCAACTTCGGTTGATCCGGATGGGATACAAATAACCATTCGGAGCGAAGGTGCAAAGAACCTTGATTTAGGATTCATCATTTTTATCATTCCCCTGATCATCTGCTCGGCGGCGTTGAAGTCGGCGATTACACCATCACGAAGGGGACGGATGGTTTTTAAGTTCGAGTGGGTTTTTCCCTGCATCTGACGGGCTTTTTCGCCAATGGCTACCAGCTTTTCCGTTTTCAGGTCGATGGTAACAATCGATGGTTCGTCAACTACAATCTTATCGTTATGGATAATAATTGTATTTGCCGTTCCAAGGTCGATGGCTATTTCCTGGGTTAAAAATGAAAACAATCCCATTTGTATATCTGTTTTTTCTTTGTTAATACTCTTTAATCGAAAAGAGTCATTAGTCATTAGGAAAAGGTCATTGTAAATTCTTTCCTCTTCAAATGACTTTTGACTATTTCCTGTATCAATGTTTGAAGTGTCGTACTCCGGTAAAAATCATTGCAATACCAAATTCGTCGCAGGCCGCAATCACTTCTTCGTCGCGTATACTTCCTCCGGGTTCTACAATGTATTTGATTCCAAATTCGTTGGCAGCTTCAACACTGTCGCGGAACGGAAAGAAAGCGTCTGAAATTAAAACCGAGTCCTGAATGCTGATTCCTTCTTTCAGGTTAAAACGCGGAATGGTTAACTGGCGAAGACTGTCGAGCCGGTTGGGTTGTCCCATTCCTGCTCCGGTCAACCAGAACGATCCGTCCTGATTTTGGGTTACCAGCGCGATAGCATTACTTTTCAGATGCTTGCATGCAGTAATACCAAACTTCGACAAGTTCATTTTATTGCTGTCGAATTGTATTTTTGTCACATTCGTGAATTCTGTTTCCAAACCTTCATCTTCATCCTGAATAAGCAAACCGCCACTGATAGAGCGATATAGCTTTTCTCCGGCGATTTCAGGTTTAACAGGAGTTTCCAAAACGCGAAGGTTTTTCTTTTTGCCCAAAACGGCCAACGCTTCCGGAGTATAACCAGTAGCTATAAGGATTTCGACGAAACGTTTATCGAACCATTCAGCGATAGTTTGATCAACTTTTCCGGTAAAACAAATGATACCACCAAAGGCGCTCACCGGATCGCCAGCCCATGCCAGTTCGAGTGATTTTAAAATGTTGTTGGTAACAGCCAATCCGCATGGATTGAGATGTTTGACTACCGATACGGCGACTTTGTTTTCGATGTGTGTCACCGAATAGAACGCGTCGCTGGCTGATTTCCAGGCTGCATCGGCATCGAGCATATTGTTGTACGAAAGAGCTTTGCCTTGCAAAACTTTGGCATTCGAAAGCGTGATTTCAGAATTGCTGTTGTTGAATTTGAAAAAGCTGGCCGACTGATGCGGGTTCTCTCCGTATCGAAGCACCTGACCGTCGTTTACGCTGATGCGGGCTTCTTCCGATTTACCATCGTTGAAATAATTGAAAATCGCACTATCGTAATGCGATGAGGTTGCAAATGCCAGTCGTGCAAATTCTTTACGGTCTTCGAGCGAAGTTGCACCTTCATTCGAAATCAGCAAATCGAGTAAAGTTTGATACTGAGTTCTGGAAGAAACGATCATCACATCGTTGAAATTCTTCGCCGTCGCACGGATCAAAGAGATACCGCCAATATCTATTTTTTCGATAATGTCTTCTGCTGAAGCTCCTGAAGCGACTGTTTCTTCGAACGGGTAGAGGTCGACGATAACCAGATCAATTTCAGGAATTTCGTATTTGGCAATTTGTTGCTGATCGCCCGGATTATCCCTGCGGTTTAAAATTCCACCGAAGACCTTTGGATGCAAGGTTTTTACACGTCCGCCCAATATGGAAGGATAGCTGGTCAGCTCTTCTACCGCAATAACCGGAACTCCCAATTCTTCAATAAATGATTGTGTTCCGCCCGTTGAATATATAGTAACGTTAAATTCATTCAATTTTTTGACAATCGCATCCAGCTTATCTTTGTGATAAACTGAAATTAATGCCGATTTAATCTTTTTTAAGTCCTTCATTGATAATCCTTTTGTAATTCGGGCTCAAAGATAATAAAACAGCTTGATTTCTTCTCCTGTGTGTCGGACTAATTAAGCTAATTGTAACATTCGGATTTTGTTTTATTTTTTCATTTTCTCTCAAAATCTGTAATCATTTCAGAAATTCGCAACTAATTTTCATGTTCAGTATTGCTATATTTACTTTTCAAACCGGAAGATATGCTGTTAACCAGATTAATATTGGAGAGTTTTTCGTTCGCCTACAATTCCCTTCAAGGGAATAAGCTGCGGACTTTTCTTTCGTTGTTGGGGATTACCATTGGTATTTTTGCCATTATTTCGGTTTTTACGGTCATCGATTCGCTCGAAAATTACATCAGGAACAGCTTGAACTCGTTGGGAAGCAACATGGTTTATATTCAGAAATGGCCATGGGCACCTCCTGAAGGTGAATCGGAATATCCCTGGTGGAAATACCTAAACCGACCTCAACCAACCATGGAAGAAACGGAAGATTTGATTCGCCGGTCAAAAAATATTGAAGATGCAGTTTTCTTTTACGGTTTCAACCGGACTGTGCAGTACGAAAACAGCAAGGCCGAAAACACCGAAGTTTTGGCGACTACTCATGAATTAATCAATACCTGGAGTCTCGAAATTGAGCGGGGCCGATATTTTACCGAATCGGAATCAAACTCTGGAGCAAGTATCGCTATTTTGGGAAGCGAACTGGCCACCAAACTTTTTGATCAGAACGATCCGGTTGGGAAAATGATCAAAATACAGGGTTACCGTTTCCTGATTATCGGCGTTTATGCCAAGAAGGGCACGGATATGTTCAGAACCAGTATGGATAAACGGGTTCATATTCCGGTGGTTTATGCCATGAATATGGTTGATATTCGCGATCGCGATATGGGACAAGCCATTAATGTGAAAGCTAAACCTGATGCTGACCGTGACGAGTTTGTTGCCGAACTCGAAGGTTTAATGCGCACACTTCGACGATTAAAACCCCTGGAAGAAAACGATTTTGCGATTAACGAAGTGAGCCTTATTTCGAACCAGTTCGATTCATTTTTTAAGGTATTCAACCTGGCTGGGTGGATTATTGGTGGGTTCAGTATTCTGGTAGGAGGTTTCGGAATTGCCAACATCATGTTTGTATCGGTGAAAGAACGAACCAAAATCATTGGGATTCAAAAAGCCATCGGGGCAAAAAAATATTTCATTCTCCTTCAGTTTATTTTTGAAGCGGTTGTACTTTCAATGCTTGGTGGTGTTTTGGGACTGATACTGATATTTATTGGTACGATCATTTTCAGCTATGTAGCCGACATGACTATTTCACTAACTATGTCAAATATTGTTTTAGGACTGACAATCTCAGGAGTAATCGGCGTTTTGGCCGGTTTTATTCCTGCGCTTTCGGCTTCGCGCCTCGACCCAGTTGAGGCAATGAACAGCGTTTAGGATTCCAAATTCCCTGCCTGCGGCAGGAAAGTTTCAGGTTTCAAGTTTCAATTTCAGGTTTCGGATACTCGTGAAATTTTATCAATTTGAACAAATGGAAGTAAAATCAAAACTTTCGGGTTTCGTATTGGCCGGAGGTAAAAGTAGCAGGATGGGAACCGATAAAGCGCTTTTGGTGTTTCAGAATGAACCTTTGCTCGGGCACATGAAAAAACTGATGGAACCATTTTGTAATCAGGTTTTTATCAGTGGACACAACTCTGAATATGCGGGTTTTGATGCCCCTCTGATACCTGATGTTTTTCCGGAATGTGGCCCAATTTCAGGATTGTATTCCTGTTTGAAATTTTCTTCTTCCGAATGGAATCTGATTGTGAGCGTTGATTCCCCTTTTGTTAATGAAGAACTATTCAGTTTATTGGATTCGCAGGCAACCGGCTGTGATTGTGTTATACCGAAACACAAATCGGGAGTTGAGCCTTTGCTGGGGATCTATAATAAAAAATGTTTACCCGTAATTGAAGAGATGATTCATGCCGGTGATTTTAAACTGATGAACTTGCTTGCCAGACTCAATACCAGTTATATTGATTGTAACAGTTTGATTCAGAAATATCCCCGATTATTTTTCAATCTGAACTGTTTGGAGGATTTTCAATCTATTTGAACTTTCACCTACCAAAGCTTTGATTTTTCGTTCAATGGGATTGAAGAAAAGCTTTTTGCTAACTTTGAGCTAAATTATTTCACATGTCACAGATCTTATTTTTTTTCATCATTGGCTTGCTGGTGGCCGATTTTTTATTTGATCGTTTTCTCGAATACCTGAATTCAACGCAATGGAGCGATCAGCTTCCGGAGGAAGTGAAAGGAATTTACGATGAAGAAAAGTACAGCAGACAACAAACTTATGAAAAAGTCAATTTCAGGTTTTCGCTAATTACCTCTTCGTTTAGCTTTTTAGTCATGCTGTTGATGTTTTTGCTTGCAGGATTTGCCTGGGTTAATCAGTTGGCGCTTTCGGTCTCAGCGAATCCAATACTTGTTGCGTTACTGTTTTTCGGTATTCTATTGTTTGTTTCCGACCTTCTCAATACTCCTTTCTCAGTCTATGATACTTTCGTGATTGAAGAAAAATTCGGATTCAATAAAACTACGACTAAAACTTTCATCTTCGATAAGCTAAAAGGTTGGCTGCTTGGAGCGGTCATTGGTGGCGGACTTTTATCGCTTATTATCTACATCTATCAATTGACCACAACCAACTTCTGGATTTATACATGGCTCGTAATTACTCTGTTTTCAGTGTTTATGGTTTTGTTCTATTCGAATCTGATTGTCCCGTTGTTTAATAAACAAACACCTCTTCCTGAAGGAGAACTTAAATCGGCCATCGAGAATTTCTCCGGAAAGGTAGGTTTCAAACTCGATAATATTTACGTGATTAACGGTTCGAAGCGCTCGACTAAAGCCAACGCGTATTTTACCGGATTGGGTGCAAAAAAGCGAATTGTTTTGTATGATACCCTGATCAATGATTTGACGGTGAATGAACTTGTGGCAGTTTTGGCGCACGAAATCGGTCATTATAAAAAGAAACATGTAGTTTGGAGTTTGTTGCTTGGTATTCTGCAAACCGGAATCATGCTATTCATCTTCTCGCTTTTCGTTGACAGTCCCGAGCTTTCAGCCGCATTGGGAGTTAAAACTCCCAGTTTTCATATCGGATTAATCGCATTTGGGATTCTCTATTCGCCAATTTCAATGGTAACCGGATTGGCTATGAATATTTTTTCGCGCAAGAACGAATTTCAGGCCGATGCTTTTGCCGCCCAATATTTCGACAAAAACGAACTGGCTTCAGCATTAAAAAAACTGTCGGTAAATAATCTCAGCAATCTTCGGCCACATCCGGCCTATGTGTTTTTTCACTATTCGCATCCAACACTATTACAACGTTTAAAGGCATTAAATTCAAATAAATAACCAATATTGAATATTCAATTTCCAATTTTGAAATGCAAATAACCGCGACCCAAACTTGGAACTTAAAATTTGGAACTTGAAACTTATTTCACATGAAAGCAGAACTAATTACAATAGGCGACGAAATATTGATCGGACAGATTGTTGATACCAATTCGGCATGGATGGGGCAGCAGCTCAACCTGCATGGCATTGAGGTTTATCAGGTGACATCGGTTCATGATCAACATGACCACATCTTAAAAGCCTTTCAGGATGCTGAAAATAGGGTAGATTTGGTTCTGATTACTGGTGGTTTGGGGCCAACCAAAGACGACATCACCAAAAAATGTCTTTGTGAATATTTCGGAACCGAATTGTTGTTTAATCCGGAAGTCTTTGAGCATGTTCGATCACTTCTTTCTTCCCGGAATGTGGTAATCAATCAGTTGAACCGTGATCAGGCCTTGCTGCCTGCAAGTTGTCAGGTTTTGCACAATTCTGCCGGAACTGCCTCCGGAATGTGGTTCGAACGCAACAATACCATTTTTGTATCCATGCCCGGTGTTCCTTTTGAGATGGAAGCCATTATGGCTGAAGAAGTTTTTCCACGGCTGGTTCAATTGGGAATCACGCAGTCGATTGTGCATAAAACAGTTCTAACCATTGGTTTGCCCGAATCGATGCTGGCCGAAAAAATTGAAAAGTGGGAGAGTGCCTTGCCTGAATTTATCAAACTGGCCTATCTTCCCAGCCCCTTAATGGTTCGTTTGCGGCTCAGTGCCTACGGAAGCGACAAATCGCTGCTCGAAACAGAGATTGCCAATCAGGTAAAGGAGTTACTTGTAATTATTCCTGAAAATATTTTTGGATTCGATCATGATAATCTGGCCATGGTAATTGGCCGTACTTTGGTTAAATCGTCGCAAACCCTCGCGGTTGCCGAAAGTTGTACCGGTGGAAATATTGCTCATTATGTGACTTCCAATCCTGGCAGCTCGGCTTATTTCAAGGGTGGGGTAGTAGCCTATTCCAACGAAATTAAAACCAGCTTGCTTAATGTTTCTTCAGAAATAATTGATAAATTTGGTGCTGTAAGTCAGGAAGTTGCTGAAGCAATGGCGCAAGGTGCCCGAAAAGTTCTTCAGGCTGATTATTCAGTGGCAACCACCGGAATTGCCGGACCTGATGGTGGAACAGAGGAAAAACCTATCGGAACTGTTTGGATTGCCGTAGCTGGTGCTTCCGGAGTGAAAAGCAAAATGTATCTGTTTAAGCATAATCGTGAGCGCAATATAATACGTACCTCACAAACCGCGTTAAATATGTTGCGGATCTTTATTTTAAACGAAAAAACGGAAGCAAAATGAAACGTAAAATTGTCATCATCTCAGGAATTGTATTGCTCATTATCGGATTACTGGCCATTCTTCCGTTTTTATACAAGGATAAGCTTCTCGCTAAAGTAAAAGCTTCTCTGAATAGTCAGATCAATGCAACCATCGATTTTTCTGATTTTAAGTTGTCGGTATTTTCGCATTTTCCTAAGGTTGCCATGGAACTTCAGAACCTGAGACTCATCGGCACAGGTGAATTTGCAAAAGATACAATCCTGTCGGCCAGTTCTGTTTCTACCAATATTTCGCTGACGGAACTGATCAGAAGTAAAGATTTGGAGTTGAAAAGCCTGATCCTCGAAAATCCTAAAATTTTGCTGATTTCCAATGAAAAAGGTGAAGTGAATTGGGACATTGTCAGAACGTCAAATTCTACTTCTACTTCGGAATCTAGTCCGGTGGCTGGTGCTGAGAAACCCTTTAAAATGAAGCTGAATGATATTCGGATTAATAATTTGAACCTGAAGTATGATAACCGGGCTATGCCAATGAAAGTTTGGGTGAATAATTCAAAGCTGACGTCAACCGGAAATGTAGATGGTACGCTTATAAATTTCGACCTGAAAAGTGATGTTGCAGAGTTTATTTTGGAATATGATTCTGTTCAATACATTTCGAAAACAAAGTTGAAGGCTGAAACCAAACTGAAAGTGGATACTGAAAAGATGAACTTTGCCTTCGAACAGGGCAAGTTGTGGATCAATAGTTTGCCATTGGAAGTGAATGGATTTTTTGAAATGCCCAACGACAGCATGTTATTCGATTTGGCTTTCAGGAGTGAGAAAAGTGATTTTGCGACCCTTTTGGCTTTGGTGCCAGCCGATTATCAAAAGTATATTGAAAAGGCTGATATCAAAGGTTCTGCCGAATTTAAGGGCTCAGTAAAAGGATTGTTCTTTAACGAAATTTATCCGGCCATCGATGTTTTACTGGCGGTGACCAATGCTTCGTTTAAATATCAGGATTTACCTGAAAGCATTCAGGATATTCAGGTTTCGGCACAAATTTCTAAACCCGAAGGCGATTTAAATCTACTGAAAGTGAATGTTGAAAAAGCTCATGCTTCCATCAAAAATAATCCGGTTGATTTGCGCATGTCACTGAGCGAGATCATGACCGATCCAAATATTGATGCTTCATTTTCGGGCATCGTTGATTTTGCGTCACTGAAACAAGCTCTGCCCATCGACAGTCTGGATATTACCGGGATTTTGAAAGCTCAGATGCAATTGGCCGGACGAATGTCGGCCATCGAAAACCAGCAATACGATAAATTTCAATCGAATGGCGAGGCTAGTATCCGGAATTTCAGGATAGAAAGTACCCAGTTGACCAAGCCAATTGAAATAAGTCAGGGACAAATTAAGGCCAATACCAAGCAAATTACAGTCGATCAGTTTGATGGGAAAATCGGACAAAGTGATTTCGCGCTTCGTGGCGATGTGAGTAATTATCTGGCTTATCTGTTTAAAAATGAAGTACTCAAAGGAAATTTTAATCTGAAATCTTCTTTCCTGAATCTCACTGAATTGTCGAATATTCAGAAGCCTGCAAAGAAGCAAACAGCAGAAACAGTTGATAATAAAGCAACGGCTGAAACCTCTGTAGCCCCTGTTACTCCAGCAGATTCGGTGGTTGCATTTAAGGTTCCGGAGAAACTGGATCTTAATATTCAATCGACCATTCAACGCGCAGTGTACAATAAAATTCCACTCAGTACTATCAGCGGACTGGTGAAGTTGAAGAACCAACGTTTGGATCTCACGAATCTCGTCATGGATATTTTACAGGGAAAGTTGACAGTTAACGGTTCGTACACCAGCACAAAAGAAAATAAGCCGCTTTTCGATTTTAAAATGAACATGGAAAATGTCGATTTGCCATCGGCTTTTCAATCAATTCCAACGTTTCAGCGGTATATGCCAATTGCAGGGAAAAGTCAGGGTAAAATATCTACTCAATTTGGACTTTCAGGAGCAATGAACGAAAAAATGAGATTAATACCGACAAGCTTGAATGGATTGGGTGTTTTGACCACCTCAAATCTGATGATTGTTGGTTCGCCAATCTTTGATCAGATTCGCGGAATCATCAAAAAAGAGAAACTAAAAAATGTAAAAATTGATGATTTTACGGCCAAGTTCCAGTTCGAAAACGGGCAGTTAATACTGAATCCGTTTAAAACAAATATTGCTGATCAGCAGGCGACAATCTACGGAAATTTGTCGGCTACCCGCGAAATTAACCTGAACATGGATTTTATTGTGAACCGCGAAGATTTGGGTGCCGATATTAACAAGGGAATTGATATTTTGCCGGGTTCGCAGAACATCAAAATGGTTGAAGCTTCTGTAATTCTGAAAGGTCCGGTTAGCAAACCCGATGTTTCGCTCGATTTAAGCAAAGCCCGCAAACAAATTGAACAGGAAGTAAAAAAAGCCTCGGTCGAAGAATTGAAAGGCTCTGTCAAGAAAATTGGAGACGAGCTGAAGAAGCTTTTTAAATGAAGCCCCACCCCGACTCACCCCGATGGGGAGGGAGAAAGAATTACTTCGATCAATGTTTTCGGGTTCAAAAAGGATGTTTGCAGATTTTTAATTAGAAAGCCCCTCTAAATCTCCCCAAAGGGAGACTTTTTGGTAATTACGTTTCTGAATAGTTTTGTTTTTTCAGAACAGGTATTTCAATGTAAAAGAATAATCTCCTGAATATCGGTTTTCTTTATGCCTCCCCTTTCGGGGGAGGTTTGGAGGGGGCTAATAGTGGCCAAATACTCCACATGGCTGCAACAAAATATGCAATTCCGGCAACCAACAAGGCGGTTTTTATGCTAAAAGTATCAGTAAGATAGCCCAAAACCGGACCAACGGCGGCAAAAATGATTCGTATTTCGAAGTTTCGTATGGATAAAATAGTCGCCCGAACGTTTGAGTCGGTGTATTGGTTGATGTAATCTTTCAGAACTGGTGTTGCAATTCCGCGAATCATATAAAATCCAAACAAAATGGCAATTCCGGCCAGGCTGATTTCTATGGAAGTCAGAATAAATCCGACCGAGATGAATACTACTATTAAAAGCAAGGTTCTTTTCTGTCCGAGCAAGCGCTCAATCCGGTAAGAATACATCGAGAAAATGCCCGCCGAAAGGTTGAGCAAAGTCCAAAGAATTCCGAATACTGAAACAGGCACGCCGGCTTTCTGAAAATAGGGTTGCACGAACCATGCATAGGTCAGAGTGGCTGCTCCTGTAAACGACGAAATTAGTATAGCGCTTCGCATTTCGGGCTGCTGATAAGTCAGTTTCACGATGCCTAAAATCTCCGTCATTTTCAAACGGGTTTTTTCCAGAACGTGCTGTGGTTCTTTCAGGAAGAAAGCTGCCGGAATGGCTGTTGCTGCAACAAAGATCTGGAAATAATAGGGCGTTCGCAGGCTGATTGCGGCCAATAAACCTCCGACTACACCAGCCAGCGCTTCAGCGAAATTTCCACCCGAAGTAATTCTTCCTTCGTATTTGATGTATTCATCCTCGCGGTTCTCAGCTTTTAACGAATCGTACAGCATGGCAGAATCTGCCCCTGAAACAAAGCTGAACCCTACTCCCAGAATGATTTCAGCAATTATAAAACTGGCGAAACTAGCAGATAAACTGTAGATCAGAATTCCTAAAGTTCCCATGATGGCTCCCAAAAGAATTGTTCTGCGGCAGCCCCAAACATCTGCCAGATATCCGGAGGGCAGTTCGGTAACAACCATGGCGATGGAATAAATTGACTTCAGCAAAAAAATCTGCGACATGCTCAACCCGTTCTCCTGGTAAAACAGAACAACGATTGGCATGACCAGATTAAACCATTTGGCGATTTTAATCAGGTATAACTGCAGCGTATTTTTAGGAAGATTCTTCAATTTTAATTTTGCGTGAAAATAGAAATTCTAATTCTACTTTTCAGTATTCTTTGCTTTGAAACCCTAAAATGGAACATTGATTTCCAATTTTTACGGTCTTGAAATTTACAAATATTCTTTGGTTGAGGTTATTATTCACTATTTGTGTTTCTGAAAAATAGTCACAAAACAGTACAAAAAACTGTAAAATGATTACGAAAAAGATTAAAAATGCTTCGAATTGATTGGTTTGTTGTTATTTTTGTTCGATATTATTAAATTCTCAATAAATCAATTTTTCAAATGAAATTATTTATCCCTCAAAATTATCAGCCTTTGCTTGATGTAAATCAAACTGAAAAGGCAATCAAGCTTGTCAAAGACAGTTTTCAGCAAGATCTTGCGTCTGAATTGCGTCTTCGCCGGGTTACCGCTCCCTTATTTGTGATGAAAGGTACCGGAATTAACGACGACCTGAATGGAACTGAGCGTCCGGTAACTTTTCCGGTAAAAGAATTAGGCGATAACAAAGCCGAAGTGGTTCACTCGCTGGCCAAGTGGAAACGAATGACTTTGGCTGATCTGAAGATTGGTTATGGCTATGGTTTATACACCGATATGAACGCGATTCGGCCTGACGAAGAACTGACAAATATCCATTCGCTCTATTGCGATCAATGGGATTGGGAACGCGTAATTTCGAGGGAAGAGCGAACGCTTGATTTTCTGAAGAAGATCGTCCAGAAAATTTATTCAACGCTTTTGCGCACTGAGTTTATTGTTACCGAAAATTTTCCTCAAATTAAGCCAATACTTCCTGAAGAAATAGCATTTATTCATGCTGAAGAACTGGAAGAGCAGTATCCAACGCTGACGATCAAAGAACGCGAGCACGAAGCTGCAAAGAAGTATGGTGCTGTGTTTATTATCGGCATTGGCGGTGTAATGCCAGGTGGAGAAAAGCATGATGGTCGTGCTCCCGATTACGATGACTGGACGACTCCAACCATCGGAAACCGCAAAGGCCTGAACGGTGATATTCTGGTATGGAACCCAATTATGGAAACCTCTCTGGAATTATCTTCGATGGGAATTCGTGTCGACAAAGATGCTCTTTTAAAACAATTGGCAATTTCGGGTAACGAAGATCGCAAAAATCTGTACTGGCATCAGCGATTACTGAATGACGAGCTTCCACTGTCGATTGGTGGAGGCATTGGCCAGTCGCGTTTGTGCATGTATTTTCTCCGGAAAGCTCACATTGGCGAGATTCAATCAAGTATCTGGCCCGATGAAATGAAAACAATTTGCAAAGCGAATAAGATTGAACTGATATAAAAGCTTTGCTGTTGAGCTAATTAACTCTATTCCTTACTGATAGATACTTTCATCCTGTTTTTTCAGCTTACATGTCTGACGGTTCGTTAATTTTCATATATTTGCAACCGCTAAAAAGGATGTCTCGGTAGCTCAGCTGGATAGAGCAACGGCCTTCTAAGCCGTAGGTCCAGGGTTCGAATCCCTGCCGGGATACACTGGGATATATAAATGAATTAAAGCACTTAAATTTAACGATTTAGGTGCTTTTTTTTGAAACTAACAAAAAGGAGGCTGAACTCTTTTGAGACAGCCTCCTAGTTAATATTCAAATTTTTCTATTACTGAATAATTTTACTCACTTATCACGATTGATTATTTTCTCTCATTGTATATCACTTTACCTGTGTAAGATTTGTCACCCAAGGTGAGGCGGTATACAACAATCTGACTGCTAGTCAAACGTGGAAAATATTCGAACGTGTACAAATCACCGCCGATAATCGGCCCATCGTACAATACCTCCAGTCTTGAGCCGGCAAGGTTGTATATTTCCAGAGTAGCTTTTGTATCGTTTACACTGCTAAACTCAATATTTAACTTCTCGGTAAACGGATTAGGATAAGCCTTCAGGTCCGATTTTGCATTCACAGGATCGATTTGAGATGTAAAAATCTCTGCAGATTTCGCTCCACCTATTGAGTAAGTACAATAAATTGAGTATTTATTGGGTGCAATGGTTGATGTACCAAAGGATGCCGGCATTCCGTTTGCCCAGGTATTTGACGATGCTGCCCTGCCTGGAGTACCGGCAGTATAATGGATTCCTGGAGCAATTTGAAATACCCACGACAGCCATACCTTTTGTCCTGAAACAACTGGAATAGGAGTTGAAAGTTGTATTGTCTGCCATCCGGCTGTGGGGTTAACGGCTGTTGAAGCTGTTATGCCTAACCTGGATGATGGATAGCCTCCCTGGTCAGAATATACACAC
>JBBQMW010000054.1:0-23371 GCA_038329265.1 Bacteroidales bacterium
ATAACCAGTTTGTTTTCAACAAAGATCGTTGATGATATGGCAATGTATCTTATCCGAATGTATTTGTTTATCAACAACCAACGACCATGTTATCAACAAATTAAATCATAATACACGCGTTTCAAAAACGAACCTCAACGAAAATCGCATAAATGCAAACAAACTGACAATGAACGACCCATTGCAAGGAAAACGAGTTAAGTGAAAAATAGACGATTCTTATTCCGAGCAGATTTATTCCAAAAAACTAAGACCTGAGTAGTTACCTCTTTCCACTTTGCTGAAACTCCTGAACCAAATCAAACATCGCTGAGCTTTTGCTTTCCTCTTGCATAATTTTTTTGCACAAAGCTAGATCATCCGCATACAACTGTCAAGATGGGTTGGTCGGACGGATACGAATTACGTGTTTTCAAAACCGGACTAAAGAAAAATGAGACATATAAAGCAGGCTTATGAAACACCGGAGTATAATTTTGCCTTTTAGCATATTAAATTGTGTTTTTCTGCTTTTGATTTCATTGAAAATTGTTTCCTGGAGTTCGGAAAAAGGTAAAAATGTCGGTTTGAAAACAGTCCCATTCAAATAGAAATTACTTTTGCCAAAGAAAAGTATTCAGTCAACTTAAACCCAATGAGAAATACCGGTTAAACAGGAAAAATAGTTTGGATTTGTTTGACCTGCCCTGTTTGTTCGCTGCACTGACGGATTTGGATGATATTTCCTTTTTTGTTTTCTACAATTGTTGTTACGCTTTTTTGGGTGTTCATTATCCGCACGATTTCACTCCAATCGTGATGGATGCCTTGTAGTTTCAATTGATAACGGATGGTGGATACCAGCCAATAGGCCAACAATCCCAAATTAAGGTGTGCCATCATAGCATCGTCGGTTTTGTGAAAAATCGGACGTAAATCCAAATCTGTCTTCAGTATTCTGAAGGTTTTATGGAAAGCTTTCCATAAGTTTTTCAAGGAATGCAAACAGTATTTGAATCTAGGGCAGTGTAAATCAAGCAATTTCGATGCCCAAATAGCAGACACCACCATCACTATGGTTCAATATATTATGCTAACATACTGCAAAAGAATAAATTGCCAAATGAGTCTGGGTGGCCTCTTCAAAGAGCTACACGATGAATTGGTAGAGCTTAGCTTGGTGAACAAATTACTGGCCTTGTTCTGGGAACTAGTCCGAATATTTAGTGCCAGCTCTGGTTGTGATTTAATAACGATACAACAGGAAATGATGCAGAATCAAGAAATCTATAATAGCTTTGTCAAACTCATACCCGACAAAGTGTTCAAAAAGGCGGCATAATCCGTAGAAAATGGAAATTTTGTTGTAAATTATTGATTATGTGGCATATATATGGACAAATCAGCTCGATTTATAGATTTTGGCTAACCTAAACCACTTGAAAAAAAGACAGTTGACATCTCCGAAATGTTAATAATCTAACAGGCAAAGCAAAATAAGCATGAAACGAATTATTTTATTTTCGATGGCTTTTGCTGCCTTTGTTGCTTTAGCCGCTAAACTTCAAAGCCACAGGCAAATCATGAAAACTGTTTTTTACTGAAAGTCGAAGATTTTCAAAAGACCATTGACGGGAAGCAAACCAACATGTATTTCGTAAAAAACTGAAACATTCAGGCAATTATTACCAATTTGGGAGGTCGTATTGTTGGATTCAAGTGAATTCAATTCGGTAATTTGGGATGTATAAAGTGTAAATGACTCAACAATTTCATTGCATTATTTATCCAAACGTGGAGAAATGAGTTATCCCGGATTCAGCCAAAAGGCACTTAAAGAATCCAACCTCAAAGAAGGTACACTTAAAAAGTACTATTAAAATTGCCAATGACGGTGTCTGGAACCAAATAGAAGTTAACGCCTCTGGAGCTTACCGATATTTACGATATCTAGCTCCAAATGGTAGTTATGGAAATATCAATGAAATAGAATTTTATGGTGTGGATGGCACTGTTTCGTTTATACCGTATTTCAAAATGTCAGATTTAGTAGAAATCCGCAGGGATTCGGTCATGTTTTCCAACGAAAATATGGCATCGTATAATCCGATTAAAAATTTCTCCGCAGTTAAATTGGCTTTGTAAATATTGGAAATATGATCAATTACCTGATAAATATCGTTTTGTGCCTCCTTCGTAATATCAGATAAGTTAAACCTAACATTCCTATCCCAAACTGATCCGCAAAATCCGTTTCGTCTTATCAGTAATCTTAAACCTGTCGTCCAAGCGTTTGCCAACAATCCAAACCAACCGATTGCCACTGGCCAAAATCCAGGCATTCTCTTTCTCCGGAATGGAATATTTTTCGTCGATAAAGAAATCGCTCAACTTTTTTAGACCAGTCATGCCCAATGGTTGGAAATATTCACCCTCCTGCCAATGTCGAAGAAGGAGTGGAAAAACAAGTTGATCCATATCGAAATCAACCACATTCGGATGGGTTGAAAACCTAAAATTAGCAGTCCGCTCCAGTTTTTCGAACGAAAGATTGACCGGAAATTTGATTCCATCACTCTCCTCTTCAATGTAATAAACCTTATCTGGTTTTGACAGATAGAGCGAAATCAGCAAATATTCCCGGTCTTTAACCATTCGGTATTCGTCTGAGAAAAATTTCCGACCCGATTCTTTGGTCAGCGATTCAATCATATCGTCAACCTGCTCGATTTGGAAACCAAATTCGCGAATCAACTCAAACAAAATGGTTCGCAACGGACTAAATGCCAGCAATTTTTCGATATGAATCATCACTCCCTGATCGTCTTCAGAATAAACAAATGACCTAATTTCATTCATTCGTTGCTGAAAAAGTTGTCCGGTTTCGTGAAGGTTTCCAATTGTTTTCAGTGCATTTTTCCGGAAGGCAGGATTCACCTGTTCGAGCAATGGAAGTATTTCGTGTCGTATCAGGTTTCGCTTGTAAACCGTATCCAGATTACTCAAGTCTGTCCGAAACTCAATTTTCATTCTCATGCAATAATCCAAAATTTCGGTACGGCTGATAAAAAGCATCGGACGAATAATTCGCCCCGATCTGGGCTGAATGCCACTCAAACCTTTGATACCACTGCCTCTGGAAAGATTAATGAGGAAAGTTTCAATCACATCATCCTGATGATGGGCAGTTGCCAGAAGATCCAAACCGTGTTTGACCAGCAATCCGTCGAACCACGAATAACGAAGATCGCGTGCAGCCATTTCAATCGAAACGCCATTCTCCCGGGCATAATCCTGAGTGCTAAAACGCTTCACAAAAAAGGCCAGATTGTGCTTGTCGCAAAAATCGGAAACGAACTGCTCATCTTTATCTGACTCTGCACCCCGCAGCCCAAAATTACAATGTGCGACAGCCACCGGAAAACCTGAATTAGTGAACAAATGTAACATCAGCATCGAATCGGCTCCGCCACTCACGGCCAGCAAAATGCGCTGTGAGGAATGAAATAGTTTCTCGTCGTGAATGTATTTTAAAAATTGTTCGACCATACAAAAAAGTTTCAAGTTAAAGCCCCCTCCAAACCTCCCCCGAAAGGGGAGGCTAAAAAAGCCGCACGTATGTTTTTTACTTGTTTATTGATTTATTCGTTTTAGTTGCGGGTTGCGCTTTTCTCCCCCTCCCTCGGAGGGGGTTGGGGGGAGGCTTCTTACTATCTTTTCCCGACCAGCTCCGCAATCCGTACAATCACTTCCACCGCTTTTTGCATTGAGTGTACCGGAACAAATTCGTAGGGACCGTGAAAATTGTGACCTCCGGCGAAGATATTTGGACAAGGCAATCCTTTCCAGGAAAGCTGTGCCCCATCGGTTCCGCCACGAATGGCTTTTATCTTTGGTTTGACACCTACATCGATCATGGCTTGCTCAGCCACATCAACGATGTATTTCACCGGCTCAACCTTTTGCTTCATGTTGAAATACTGATCGTGTATTTCAAGAGTAACAGTTCCTTTTCCATAGCGAAGATTTAAAAGTAGACAAACCTCTTTCAACAGATTTTTCCTGGCTTCGAATTTGACCAGATCGTGATCGCGGATGATATATTCCAGTTTTGTCAGCGAAATATCTCCATCAAACGAGGTCAGGTGAAAGAACCCTTCGTATCCTTCAGTGTGCTCCGGACGTTGCTCTGCTGGCAAAGACTGCACAATCTGTGTGGCTATTAACATCGAATTGATCATGGTATTTTTGGCATATCCGGGATGAACACTCCGGCCTTTCACCTTAATTTTCGCTCCGGCAGCGTTGAAGTTTTCATATTCCAGTTCACCAATCTCACCTCCATCGAGGGTATAGGCAAAGTTGGCGCCGAACTTCTCCACATCAAAATATTTAGTCCCCTGCCCCACTTCTTCATCAGGAGTAAAGCAAATCCTTATATTTCCATGCCTGATCTCCGGATGCCGAATCAAATGATCCATCGCTGTAATGATCTCTGCAATTCCGGCTTTGTCGTCGGCTCCCAAAAGGGTTTTTCCATCAGTAGTTATTAAATCCTGATCGATGTATTTCAGCAATTCAGGAAAATCAACCGGACTTAAAACCACGTTGAGTTCATCATTCAAAACCAAATCCTGTCCCTGATAATTCTTTACCAACTGTGGATTTACATTTTCTCCCGAATAATCGGGACTGGAATCCATGTGTGAAATAAACCCGATTACCGGAACTGTATTTTCCTGATTTGCAGGCAAAGTTGCTGTTACATACCCATTGGAGTCGCGAACAACCTCGTGCAGACCAATTTCGCGCAACTCATCAGCCAACTGATCGGCAAAAGCCAATTGGCGACTGGTACTCGGAAAAGTTTCACTATCAGGATCCGAAGTTGTGAACACCTTTACATATCTTAAAAATCGATCGATAACTTGTTCCATCTTTTCGTTTTAAACGTCGTCTGAATTAAATTTAAAGCCCAATCGTTTGCCGGTCTGAATCCTAGAATGATTGATCTCGGCATGCATTTGCTCAACGGTTGCAATCTTGACCTGATCGTATGGTGGAACCAACAAATCAAAATCGATGGCATATTTTATAGTGGTTTCTATAATTTCCTTCATGTATTCCCGGGTCATTTCGTCACTCCCGAAATCTTTGACCAACTCACTCGATTGCCTTTTACCTTCAACAAAGAAATGATTTTCACGGTTCACGAAAATTCGGGCAACCAGGTATCCTAAATCTTCGTAGCGGTTGTATTTAAACGAATCGGCCAGAAAATTATAAATATTAAAAACTCCGCAATAAGCATTCAGCGGATTGGCTTTGATGTAATCGAGTTTCCACATCGGATGTTCGCGGTTAAAGACAAACACGTTGGAATGCATACTAAAAATGAGCATATCGCCCCCAATCTTAAATTCAGCTTCAAACAATCCCTTTTCCTGAAATGTTGGTAACACATTCTCATCAACTTTATCTTTTAGTTTTTCCCGGTAATCTTCTGCAAGTTCCTTTAAAACATCTTTCAGCAATGCAAATGAGCCGATAGTTTTGCGGTAAACTTCCTGTTTAAGATTGGTTTTCAGGATAATTCCTTCCAACTGATTTTCGTCTTTCTCGATAGTATCCATGAGTGATAAATTAAATTTACTTTAAAAATAAGAAAAGCAGCCAACTTTGACTGCTTTTTGCGAAATCTAATTTCAAACTTTTAATACGAAAGCGCAAATAACACGCGTCCCGTCGATGGTTTCCCAGAATACATACATTTGCCTGTTTCCGAAACCTGATCGAATGGAATACAGCGAATAGTAGCTTTGGTTTCGTCCTTAATTTTTTGCTCCGTTTCCGAAGTGCCATCCCAATGTGCCGAAATAAATCCACCCTTATTCTGAAGCACTTCTTTAAACTCTTCGTATGTTTCAACCGGTGTGGTCATTTCTTTCCGGAATGCAAAAGCTTTGTTATAGATATTTTCCTGAATATCGTTGAGCAATTGCTGAATGTACAAATCTATTCCGTCCATCGAAATCACCTGTTTTTCCAGCGTATCGCGGCGGGCAACTTCAACAGTGCCATTTTCCAAATCGCGTGAGCCAATGGCAATTCGCACCGGAACACCTTTTAGTTCATATTCGGCAAATTTCCAGCCTGGTTTTTTATTGTCGCTGTTGTCGTATTTTACCGAGATACCCAAGGCCTTCAGTTTAACTACGATACTATCCACTTTTTCTGAAATTGCATCAAGCTGTTCTGCCTGTTTGTAAATTGGAACAATCACCACCTGAAAAGGAGCCAGTTTTGGAGGAAGAACCAATCCGTTATCGTCGGAATGTGCCATTATTAAAGCACCCATCAAACGGGTTGAAACACCCCATGAGGTTGCCCACACAAAATCTTCGGTTCCTTCTTTGGTGGCGAAACGAACATCGAATGCTTTGGCAAAATTCTGACCCAGAAAATGGGAAGTACCCGACTGCAACGCTTTCCCATCCTGCATCAATGCCTCAATGGTGTAAGTTTCGAGAGCCCCGGCAAAACGTTCATTGGCCGATTTGGCACCTTTAACCACAGGTAATGCCATGAAATTTTCAACGAAAGTGGCATATACATTCACCATGCGCTCTGTTTCTTCCAAAGCCTCCTGCCTTGTTGCATGGGCTGTATGCCCTTCCTGCCAAAGAAATTCAGTAGTGCGGAGAAACAAACGTGTACGCATCTCCCAGCGAACCACATTGGCCCATTGATTGATTAGTAACGGAAGGTCGCGATAAGATTGTATCCAGGTTTTATAGGTGTTCCAGATAATGGTCTCAGAAGTTGGTCGAACAATTAGTTCTTCTTCCAGTTTGGCATCCGGATCAACAATAATACCTTTACCATTCGGATCGTTCATCAGGCGGTAGTGAGTAACTACGGCACACTCTTTGGCAAAGCCTTCAACATGACTGGCTTCCTTGCTAAAAAATGATTTGGGGATGAACAACGGAAAGTATGCATTCACGTGTCCGGTTTCTTTAAACATCCGGTCGAGTTCAGCCTGCATCTTTTCCCAGATCGCATATCCGTATGGTTTGATCACCATGCATCCTCTGACCGCAGAATTATCGGCCAAATCAGCCTTGACAACCAGATCGTTGTACCATTGTGAGTAATTTTCACTGCGAGAAGTCAATTCTTTTGCCATTTTAAATTTTTTGGTATGGTATTTGTTTTTTTCGTGCTAGTTTTATAGGCTACAAAGAAAGTAAATTTATTATTCAATCTAAAGGAGGGTGTATCATGAAAACAAAACTTCCAATTATCGCAGTTTTTGCAATTCTGGTCAGCGCATGTACTACGGGATCTTACGTGACCAAATCGTACGATGATGATATCTATTTCTCTCCAGGAGATATAGCACCCATTGCCGTAATGGAGAAGAAAGCTCCGGCAAAGGAAAAATCGACTCAACAGGTTGTAATCAGTGAGATGAGCGAAAATGAGGATGGGTCAAATACAGTGACCAATTTCGTTTATCAACCCGATTCAGAAAACCAAAATTCGGATCAACTTGGTTACGATATGAATAATCAGGAGTTGATAGGTTCTGATACAACCACATACTACGACGACGATGATGTAAAGTATGTCATCAACAACTATTACGACGATGATGAGCAGGACATGGGTTATGCCGATCAATTCAATCGTTTTTATGGTTCATATTATTATAATCCTTACTCTTACTATAGTCCTTATTACTACAACGACTTTTATTATGGCGGTTATGGTGGTTATGGCGGTTGGGGTTATCCATCCTGGGGATTCTCAATGGGCATGGGCTGGGGTTATCCTTACTATGGAAATGGTTGGGGCTATCCCAATTACGGTTATGGATATGGTTGGGGATATCCATATAATTCATATTATGGCTACGGTGGAGGTTATTATGGTGGTTATTACTCAGGTGGAGGCTACTATAACGAAGACGTACAGGTTGAAAGAAGAAGAACAACCAATATGAACGTTGCTGGCAATGGTTTAAACGGCAATTCAAATACTACCGGAAGAGTATCAAGCACGAATACGATGAACAATTCCAATCAACAAGGTTTGCAGACTGGTAATGGCACCGATAAAAACACCTGGGTTGAAAATGGTCATACCAGAAGCCGCACCATTAATGGTTCAGGTAATACCCAGGATACAAAAAATGCAACTGTTGTAAACGATCGCAGACCTGGAACTAATGCTACTGGAAGAATGAGTGATGGTTCAACCGGGAATCAGGTTCAGCGCAGAAATGATACACGGACACAAACAGTTCGTCCGACAACCAATAGTTCTACAAATGCCCGGAGATCATACGCTCCTTCAACAACTGGAAGTACTTATAACCAAAGCCGGACAGCAAAACAAAGTCAGAATTACACCCCAAGTTATAACAAACCAAGAATTGTAAATCAATCGAGTTATAACAATACCTATTCACGTCCGCGTACTTCTGATGGCAATGTTGTTGATCGACCATCAATTAAAAGTGCTAATTCGGGGAATTCAGGGTCTACTTACAGTGCTCCAAGAAGTTCTTCAAATATGAGACAAACTTATCGTTCAAGCTCTTCCTATTCCAGTGGCTCAAGTTCATCATCTGGTAGAAGTTCTTCAAACTACAGCCCATCAAATTCAAGTTCGAGTCCAAGTTACAGTGCTCCATCCAGAAGTTCATCTTCAGGTGGCGGTAGCTACAGCGGTGGTTCTTCAGGCGGAAGTTCGGGTGGCAGCTCAGGTGGAAGTTCAGGTGGTGGCGGTGGTTCAGGTCACAGAAGATAAGTTACATTCAATTCAATCAAATTCTAACAAACAATTAATACTGAAATCATGAAAAGTCTACTTTACACCATCGGTATTCTGATGTTGGCGTGCAGTACATTTGCACAGGATATGACAGATGCATTAAGATATTCAAACTATCGGATTAGCGGAACTGCCCGCTCGGCTGCTATGGGAAATGCTTTTGGAGCATTGGGTGGTGATTTCACCTCTTTAAGTATCAATCCTGCCGGAGCGGCTGTTTATCGCACGAGCGAATTTACGTTCACAACTTCGGTCGGGAATACAAAAAACGACGGAAATTATCTTGGGAAAAATTCCTTTGATTCAGAATATACGATGAGCATTAATAATATTGGATACGTTGCCGCTATTCCTACCGGCGCAAACAGCGAAACAGGGTTGGTAAGTCTTAGTTTTGGAATGGGATTCAACCGATTGGCCAGTTTCACTTCAAACATGATGGCCCAAGGTTCAGATATGGAAAGTTCACTAATGAAATATTTTACCTATAACGCGAATAATCCATTTACACAATCAGATAATCTAAATTCATACTACGAACGCCTGGCCTGGGATACCTATATGCTGAACTACGATGAGCAAAATAAGGAGTATTTTAATGACCTCACAGATAATGGATACGGACAATCTCTTCGTAAAACTACCCAACATGAAGGCCATATCAATGAATATCTCTTGTCGTTTGCAGCTAACTTTAATCACAAATTCTATCTTGGAGGCACTTTAGGCATTCACGATGTTTATTACAAGGAAGATGCAAATATTTACGAATTTGATGCGAAAAATAATATTCCATATTTTGACGAATTCAACTTTGGTACAACTTTATCAACTTCAGGATACGGTTTTAACTTTAAAGTCGGTGCTATTTATAAACCAACAACCAATTTAAGATTGGGCTTTGCCGTCCATACTCCAACTTTTTATAACCTGAACGACAATTACAACAGTAATATGAACTCTTCGATTACTTATTTATCGGATGGAAAGACTGAAAATTATTCAGCCAAGCCTGATAAGGGAGGAGTTTATGATTACCGTATTCAATCTCCGATAAAATATATTCTGAGTGGCGCATACGTGATCGGGAAATCAGGATTGATCAGTGTAGATTACGAAATTCTTGATTATTCGAAAGCCAATATCAGCAACGGAAGCGATGGATATGATTTTTACGATCAAAATGCCGAAATAAATGATGCCTACCGGACAGTTGGGAATCTTCATATCGGTGGTGAATACCGTCTGGATAAAAACTTCAGTTTGCGTGCCGGATACGAAAACTACCAAAACGCATTTAATCCCAACTATTTAAACGACAACAATCAAAATACTGACAAACCTGTTTCTGTCTATTCAGGTGGACTCGGATTTAAACAGGGCAATTTATTCCTTGACGCTACCTTCCAACATGTTTCGGATCAGGAAAGTATAAAACTTTATCCGGATGCGAATGCTAACGAAATGGTTCAATATGACACCAATAGGAACAATGTCATATTTACGCTTGGATATAAATTCTGATAATGAAAAACGAACAAAGAACCCGGTACAGTAAATCGTACCGGGTTCTTTGCTTTTAAAAGCTTATTTCTCCTTCCTTTTTGCCCGCCGCTCAAATCAATTCAATCCACAATTTTTCAGAAAAAGTTTTTTTTTAACTTGCTTTACCTTAAATTAGCGTAAATATTCGATTATTAATATGTCTAAATTTATAGAAATTTCGTTTGATGAAGCGCTTAAATTTTTTGAGGAAGCGGAGGAAAGTGGCTACCGTTGGCGCTTAGGAGATTTTACTACCTCCAAATGGCTTCAAAAAAACAACGTCAATCTCGACGAGATCGTTTCTTTTTCAAAGAATATGCCCGATTCAAAAATTGTAGTCATTGGTGAGGGTGCATCAGAAGGCTTCTACATTTACTCGCAAAAACAAAAAACATGTTATAAATTTGAGCAAAAATTGGCTCAGGTTTAATTCATGGAAAATCAAGGTATGAATCAAATTTTCGATGACCCGATTGGACGGGCAGTTTACGACTTCCACTTCAATTCTATTGATCAGCCAATCATTGTTCATTCCGACGATTTTGACGACGATTCCATCGAACCCAGCTATCTTTTCAGAACATACAAACAAATGCCGGCACTCGAGAAGAAGGCAATGAGCCTTTGTTCAGGGAAGATTCTCGATATTGGTGCATGTGCAGGCACCCACTCGCTTTATCTTCAGGAAAAAGGATTTGAGGTAATTTCGCTGGAAATGTCGGCACTCTGCTGTGAAGTTTTAAAGTCCAGAAATCTCCGCAATGTCATTCATCAGGATATCTTCAAATTAAAGAATCAAACTTTTGACACCATATTGTTGCTCATGAACGGAACCGGAATTGCCGGATCGCTCAATGGGCTGGAAGTTTTGCTTCATCATGTGAAAACCTTACTCAATCCGGGCGGCCAGATGCTAATCGATTCGTCAGATTTAATTTATCTGTTTGAACAGGAGGATGGTTCGGCTTTGATTGACATTTCTGCCGACAAATACTATGGAGAACTAACTTTTCAAACCGAATACAAAACCTGGATTAGCCAACCATTTTCATGGTTATATGTCGACATCAATACTCTGGAAAATATCACTGAAAAGACCGGTTTGAAAATTAAGAAAATATTCAAAGGACAACATTACGATTATCTCGCTCAAATAAATTATTGATTATGAATAAATTGATTAATATGAATGAATACAGAAAGCTAAATAGAACTGAGATCAATCAACTTCAAAATCAAGGATGCACTGCATCCGATTGGGATCAGATTTTGGTCGGTGATGTATTTATTCCTGAAAATATACGAAATGTAAATTTCTCAGGAAATATCCGGATAGGGGACAATTCGGGAACCATTGATTTTAAAGGAGGAATCATTCGGAATTGTGGTATTTACAATGCAAGTGTCCACAACTGCACCATCGGCAACCACGTCTACATTCATCATATTTGCAACTACATTGCAAACTACGATATTCACGATCATGTTATTCTTGAAAATATTGAATTGTGCTTTGTTGAGAATGAAACCAGTTTCGGGAATGGTATAAAAGTATCAACCCTCGATGAAACGGGAGGCCGTGGTGTCATGATTTACGATAAACTTTCGGCACATCTGGCCTATTTTCTGGCTTGGTACAAGCACTGTCATTGCCTGATTCAGGAATTGGAATCAAAAATTACAGCCTATTCCGAATCAGTAAAAAGCGACAGGGGAATTATTGGTGAATATTCAGACATCCGTAATTGCAGACAAATCAAGAATGTGAAATTTGGTCCTTATAGTGAGGTATTTGGCTCTACACGTCTCGAGAACGGATCGGTGAACAGCAACGAATTTGCACCGATAAAATTAGGCGCCGGTATTGTGGCCGAAAATTTTATTATTTCGTCAGGCTCCGAAATATCTGACGGATCCATCATTTCCAACTGCTTTATTGGTCAGGGCTGTACCTTGGGCAAACAATATTCAGCCGAAAATTCACTTTTCTTCGCCAATTGCCAGGGATTTCATGGTGAAGCATGTTCCATTTTCGGAGGACCTTACACTGTTACCCATCACAAATCAACCTTATTGATCGCCGGAATGTTCTCGTTCTGTAATGCAGGAAGCGGCTCAAACCAGAGCAATCACATGTATAAACTCGGGCCAATTCACCACGGAATTGTGGAACGCGGTTCGAAAACCACTTCAGATTCCTACATTCTGTGGCCGGCCAAAATTGGGGCATTTACGCTGGTAATGGGTCGTCATTATAAAAACACCGATACTTCTGATCTTCCTTTCTCTTATTTAATCGAGAAAAAAGATGAAAGCTGGATTGCTCCGGCGGTAAACCTCCGAAGCGTTGGGACTATTCGCGATGTACTCAAATGGCCGCGCCGTGACAAACGTAAAGATCCTGAAAAATTGGATTGCATCAATTTCAACCTGCTCAGTCCGTTCACAATTAAGAAGATGCAGAAGGGGCATAAAATTCTAATCAGCTTGAAGGAGATCTCCGGCGAAACTACCGAAGTTTTTGCCTACCGGAATACCTTGATCAACAAAAGCGCATTGGAGAAAGGAATCGAGTTGTATGAAAAAGCCATCTATAAATTTCTGGGAAATTCATTGATTTCAAGACTCGAAAAATGCAAGGTAAATACCTTATCCGAATTACGCATTTGCCTGAAACCAAAAGATAAAATCGGACAAGGAGAATGGAGCGATTTGGCTGGAATGATCGCACCCAAAACAGAAATAGCCAATCTTATTAAGTCGATCGAGAAAAAAGAAATCACCAATTTGACCGACATTGAGCAGGTATTTAAAAATCTACATGCCAATTATTACGAATACGAATGGACCTGGGCCGCAGAATTACTGGTTGAAATAACTGGTAAAAAAATAGATCAACTTATAATACCCGATATTACTACCCTGATTAATAAATGGCAGGAAAGTGTTATTGGCTTGGATCAAATGCTGTATGAAGATGCTAAAAAAGAATTCAGGATGGATTCGATGACTGGATTTGGAATGGATGGAAACAAAACTACCCAAAAGCTTGATTTTGATAAGGTAAGAGGAAGTTTCGAAAGCAATGACTTCGTTAAAGAAATTGTTAATCATATCCACCGAAAAACACAGCTTGGAACCAAAATTCTGGAACAATTGAAACAAATTGAAAATTAATTACCATGAGACTAATTATTCAGGACAACCATGAACTTACATCGAAATGGGTGGCCAATTACATCGCCCGAAAGATAATACTTGCTGCGCCTAGCCGCGAAAAACCTTTTGTATTGGGATTGCCTACTGGCTCTTCGCCCTTGGAAACCTATCGTGAACTGATTGGATTGGTGAAGGCCGGAGTGGTTTCATTCCGCCACGTAGTCACTTTTAATATGGACGAATATGTAGGGATCCCCAAAGAACATCCGCAAAGTTATTATACATTTATGTGGACAAATTTCTTTAGCCATATTGATATTCTTCCGGAAAACGTACATATTCTGAATGGAAATGCACCTGACATCAAAGCTGAATGCCAGAATTACGAAGATCAGATTAAAGCTGTAGGTGGAATTGATTTGTTCCTGGGAGGAATTGGTCCTGATGGTCATCTGGCATTCAATGAACCAGGCTCCTCGCTGGCATCGCGCACCCGCGACAAGGAATTAAACTACGATACCAAAGTTGCCAATTCGCGCTTTTTCGATAACGATGTGAGTAAAGTTCCAAATTCGTCGCTAACTGTCGGGATTGCCACCGTTATGGATTCAAAAGAAGTTTTGATTATTGTAAACGGTTACAGCAAAGCCCGTGCCTTGCAACATGCCGTGGAAGAAGGAGTCAATCACATGTGGACCATCAGTGCTCTTCAATTACATCCTCGAGGAATGATTGTCTGCGATGAACCAGCAACCTACGAGCTAAAAGTGGGTACTTTCAAACATTTTAAAGACATCGAAAAAAACAATTTAAATCCGGATAATCTACTGAAATCAAGTCTGATCTGGTAAATAATACCAAATGCAATATCAAATCAGTCCAAAACTTGCGGTATAATGCCGATGAATAGAAATGTTAAGGCCAATCGAGTGAGCGAAGATTGGACAGTTACATTTCTTCAATCGGTATAAATTGATCCCAAAGATGATATTCACCAACGAAAAAGGCCGTTTCAAAACAAGTTTGAAACGGCCTTACTAATAATAAATGTCTTATATAATTTAAACTAAGCTAGTTTAACGTTTACTGCATTTAATCCTTTTTTACCATCTTGCAGGTCAAAAGTTACTTCGTCATTTTCTCTGACTTGATCGTTTAATCCAGATACATGTACAAAGTATTCTTTATCCGATGCATCGTCTTTAATAAATCCAAATCCTTTGGATTCGTTGAAAAATTTTACTGTTCCTTTACTCATTTTATTAAAATTAATTTCGTGCAAGGTAGGTATTAAAACCTTAGGTTTTGCATAGAAAGAAGAATAAATCAAAAAATTCATTTTACCACGCATATTTTACCGAAGATTTCCTCACGAATATTCAGCATTTTGGATTAAGAATCTCTAGGACAATGCTATCCAAAAACAGCAAAAAATTGCGCTCACTTTTTTAAACCTGATTTTATGAACACAAATCAATCCCAAATGTTAACTTTTATTATATCTGCTGACAATTAGTTGCAGGATTATTCCGTTATCTTTGCTAATCAATAAATTTCGAATTGGTTTGTCAGTTTAATACTGTTGGCAAACCTTTTTGATAAAATAAAATTCAATTATGATTCTCAAATTCAAACACATAGGATTCTCAATTCTACTCGGTGCACTGGTACTATTGGGAAGTACCGAATCCATGGCTCAGGATGTTCAGAACAGTACTATGAAATTTGGCAGACTGCTTCGTTTAGTTGATAGCTACTATGTTGATACAACAAATGTCGATGTGCTGACAGAGAAAGCCATCGTCGAGGTTTTAAGAAGTTTAGATCCTCATTCTGTCTATATTTCGAAAGAGGAAGTAGAAAAGATGAATGAACCGCTTCAGGGTAATTTTGAAGGAGTTGGTATTTCATTTAATGTTTTTCACGATTCCTTGATGGTCGTAACTACTGTTCCGGGAGGCCCTTCCGAAAAAGTTGGAATTCGTGCAGGAGATCGAATCGTTTCGGTTGATGCAAAAAACATTGCAGGTGTAGGCTTGAAAAATGCTCAGGTATATGACTATTTAAGAGGTAAGAAGGGAACTAAAGTTGATTTGCAGGTCAAAAGAAAAGGGGAATCCGCCCTTCTTGATTTTACAGTAATACGTGATAAAATTCCGATTAACAGTCTCGATGCATCGTATATGCTGGATGAAAATACAGGCTACATTAAACTGAATAAATTTTCGGCTACCACCAGCAGCGAATTTCTGGAAGCCATCAAAAACCTGAAAACGAATTCGAAATTAAATAGTTTGGTTCTCGACCTGCGTGGAAATGGCGGTGGTTATCTGAACGCAGCCATCGAACTTGCAGATCAGTTTCTGTCAGCATTTAAACTGGTAGTTTACACGAAAGGTATTCATGCTGAATTGAAGGAATATAATGCAACTGCCGCGGGCGAACTTGAACAGGGCAAACTGGTGGTTTTAATTGATGAAGGCTCTGCATCAGCCAGCGAAATTGTGGCGGGAGCTATTCAGGATTGGGATCGCGGAGTATTAATTGGTCGCCGCTCGTTTGGCAAAGGTTTGGTGCAGCAACCATTTCCACTGACTGATGGCTCGATGATTCGACTGACAACAGCCCATTACTATACGCCCAGTGGCCGATGTATCCAAAAACCTTATACGGCTGGTATTGATGAATATCAGAAGGATAACATCAAACGAATGGAAAGTGGTGAGTTGTTTTCAAAAGATAGCGTTGTTGAAAATAAAAGTGAAAAATTCGCCACAAAAGTGAGTAACCGTGTCGTATACGGTGGTGGTGGGGTTATGCCTGATATTTTTATTCCTCTTGACACTTCAAAATACTATGCCTATTACAATACACTTTCGCGTAAGAATGTGGTTTATACAGGTGTCCTCGATATTATGGATACAAAGAGAGATGAATTAAAGCAAAATTTTTCCGATTTTAAAGTTTATTCTGAGAAGTTTGAAGTAACTGACGAAATGATTGAAAAAATAATTGCTGCAGGTGAAAAAGAAGGAGTCAAACGTGATGAAAAAAGCATTGAATTCGCCCGTCCACTGATGAAAAAACAGATGAAAGCCATAATAGCCAGAGATTTATTTTCAATGAGTCATTATTTTCAGATTATGAACGACGACGATGAAGTCATCCAAAAGGCACTCGAATCGATGTCGAGAAAGGGATCTTACGAAAAAATTCTAAGCGGTAAACAGTGATCAATCTGATCGCAAAATGGATTTCAGAAAACTACATTGAGATACTTGGAGCAATTCTGGGTATCGTTTATATCTTTTTCTCCATTCGCCAAAATATTTTAACCTGGCCAGTCGGTTTACTGACATCCATCCTTTATGTATGGGTGTTTCTGGTTTCGAAACTTTATGCTGATATGGGTTTGCAGATTTATTACGTAGTCATCAGTATATACGGGTGGTACGAATGGTTGCACGGAAATCAGAACAACACCCAATCAACTCTGAAAGTCAGCCGGTTAACTACCAAGTTAGGTTCAATCCTTTCACTAATCACCGCAATGATTTTTGTACTAATCTGGATTATTCTGAAGAATTTCACCGACTCGACTGTCCCCGTTGCTGATGCACTGGCAACTGCCTTGAGTCTGGTGGCCACCTGGATGCTTGCCCGAAAAATTCTGGAGCATTGGCTGATCTGGATTTTTGTCGATGTTTTCTCGATCGGATTATTTTGGTACAAGGAACTGTATCCAACCGTTTTGCTTTTCGTGGTCTACACGGTATTGGCAGTTGTAGGTTTTATTGAATGGAAGAAAGAATTTACCAAACCTAATGACCTACTCGCTTAAGCCCCCTACTGACGAGGAGACTCCTAAACATCACCGATAGTAAAAAGAATCAGAAATCCATTTGCAAAGATTTTACCCAGTCAGTAAAGCGACACGCCGACCTCTAAAACCTGACATTCTTCAGGTAGATCATAAATAAAAATGATCTATATTTCGCGATTCAAAAAAATCAAAAAAAAATGAAGAAATTAGTATTGACCACCAGTTTGTTTGCTCTGCTGGTTGTGGGCGGTCAGGCTCAGAATGTAAGCAAAGGCAAAGTAATTGTTGAAGTTAAAGGGAAAGGTTTTTATACCGAATCAATCCTGAAAGATGTAAGTGCCGTTGATGAAAAACTTCAGGAAAAAGAACCTTTCAAACGGTTTGTAATGGATCAGTCGGGAATGGATTTGCCCAACAATCCTTCGCTGTATAAAACGGTCTGGAGCAATGCCACACAGTCGCAGGGAAATGCGGGAACCTGCTGGAGTTTTTCAACCACTTCGTTTTACGAATCAGAAGTACTTCGCCAACACAATAAAAAAGTAGAAATCTCAGAAATATATTCGGCCTATTGCGAGTACATTGAAAAGGCCCGCCGATTCATTGAAAAGCGCGGAAATTCAGTCTTTTCAGAAGGTTCGGAAGGCAACGCAATTGCTCGTATCATGAAAACATATGGGGCAGTGCCCAATGAAGCATATTCTGGTCTTATCGACGGAAGAAAATTTCATAGTCATGCCAAAATGATGGAGGAAATGACTGCTTTCCTAAATTCAATGAAAACTTCGAATGCATGGAATATTGAATATGGTCTGGAAACGATCAAATCGATTATGAACCATTACATTGGCGTCCCACCAACTGAATTCGTGGTGGAAGGGAAAAAATACACTCCGCAAACTTACCTGAAAGATTACCTTCAGCTTAATCCGGATGATTTTGTTGAAATTCTTTCGTACAAACAGGAGCCATACTGGCAGCAGGTTGAATATAAGGTTGAAGACAACTGGTGGCACAGCAAAGATTACTACAATGTTCCGCTCGTCGATTTTATGGCAGCTCTTAAGAATGCAGCTAAAAACGGATACACGCTCAGTATTGGCGGTGATGTTTCGGAATCAGGCTTTAGTCGCGAAACTAATTGCGCCTTGGTTCCTGATTACGATATTCCTTCGGCTTTCATCAACGAAGATGCCCGGCAGTTCCGCTTTTCGAACGAAACCACTACTGATGACCACGGAATGCAGTTAGTCGGCTATCTCGAAAATTATAAAGGTTTGGGCAAAGATTGGTATCTGATCAAAGATTCGAGTTCAGGCTCCAGAAATGTGGATGCCAACAATCCGAATTTTGGATATTACTTCTTCCACGAAGATTACATCAAGCTAAAAATGATGGGGTTCACGGTTCACAAAGATGCTGTAAAAGATCTCCTGAAAAAATTTCAATAACTTCAGAAAGCCTCACGAAAGTGGGGCTTTTTTTTATATTTTTCGGCCGTCAATCAAATGTTTCAAGTTAGAAATCAATGGAAAATACGGGCATCTATTCGGTCATTGCCGTAATGACCACCCTTGGAATAGGTTACCGTGAAGGAACTATTCTGGCCGTATTGTGCCTGATTTCTCATGCTAAAAATTGTGGTTCTGATTAATCTGTTGCTGATCGCACAGAAAATACTCGACGAATTTGGCCTCATCAAATGGATTCTAAAACCATTTACTCCTTTGCTTCGGGTGATGGGATTGCCTGCCAATACCGTTTTTCTGTGGATGTTTGCTTATTCGCTTGGCCTTTCATATGGTGGCGCCATCATGATCAGTCAAACTGAAGAAGGTAAACTTTACCTTGAAGATGCCGATTTATTGAATCATCACATTGCTATTTCTCACTTGCAACTCGAAGATCCGCTTTTATTTGTGGCCATGGATTATCACTTTGGCATTTTTGTATTACCCCGGATACTGCTTTCAATATTAGTTATTGAGGTCTGACTCAACTATCCTGACCTTGATTTGTTTCCAATAGATGTTCCTATATATGAAAAGGATTAATTGGTGAGATTGGCGCAAAAATATTTCAAAAATAAATTGTATACTAACACACTGTTTACTTGAAGTGTAGCTGATATTTATGGGACAGTTATAAATTTAAGTTCAGGGGATGAAACAATGTCTTACTTCATTTTTGATAGAAAGAATATCATAATTGCTTAAACGTGTATTTATATGAAATATCTACCAAATATTCTAATTGTTGATGATCTCGAAGTTAATCTGGCTCTACTTAAAGCCATCATTGTCAATAATATTCATATTAATCTGATTCAAGCGCTTTCAGGCGCTGAAGCAATTGAAAAAATCAATGGAATTGAACTTGCACTGGCAATCCTCGATGTGAGGATGCCTGAAATGAATGGCTTCGAGTTGGCTCTTAAGATCAATGAGAATAGATCTGGCGACAATGTTCCTATTATTTTTCTTACTGCCATGAGCAGCAATGAAGATGATGAATACCAAGGATATGGCTCCGGGGCTGTCGACTACCTCCACAAACCAGTTCGCAGAAATGTTCTGCTAAGTAAAATCAATATTTTTATTGATCTCTATAATCAGAAACAAACAATCAGCAAGGAGGCAATTAAACTCAAAAAGACTACTGATAAATTAGTTTGGACCAATGTTGCCCTAAAAAAAAGTGAGGCAAAATACAGAAGTTACATCGAAAGTGCTCCCGATGGCGTTTTTATTACTGATGAAAATGGGAATTACACAGAAGTAAATAGAGCAGCTACCCTGATAACAGGCTATTCAAAAGAAAGACTTTTAAAAATGTCGATCACAGATTTACTAACTGACGATTTTAAAGAATTAGGTCTGGCTGAATACAAAAAATTAGTTAAAGTTGGAAAATTAAAAGTGGATTTGTCGTTCAGAAAAAAAAACGGAATTAAGCACTGGTGGGCCTTAGAGGCAGTTAAACTTAGTGAATCACGATTTCTTTGTTTTGCAATTGACATTACGCAACGAATTGAACTGGAAAATTCATTAAGGAAGTACCAGGTTGAATTGGAAAATCAAAATGAAGAAATCAAGCTGGCAAAAAATCTGGCAGAATTTGTTTCTCATAAATATTCTGAGTTATACGACTTTGCGCCATCGGGATATTTTACACTTTCAGCAGAAAAAATAATAAATGAACTCAATCAAAGTGGAGCGCGGATACTTGGCAAGGAGCGTTCATTTTTCATAGGTCGTCATTTTAGCCTTTTTGTATCTGAGAATTCACTTCATGAGTTCAATGACTTTTTTCAGAATATTTATAAAACAAAAAACAGACAGGCCTGCAACATAACACTACAAACGGTTGATAATCAAATAAAAATTGCACATATAGAATGCTTATTTGATACAGTTAACGAACAGTTTCTGTTAAACATTATCGATATCACTGAGCTTAAGAATATTGAGAAAGTGCTAAGGGAAAGCGAAGAAAAATATAGAACAATGCTAAATGCATCTCCTGATGGTATTTTTCTGATCGACATGAATGGAATAATCAGGGAGGTTTCCGATATCGGACTTGAAATGTTAAATGCTGATAACAAAACTGAAATTATAGGAAATAATTTTTCTCTTTTCATTCCATCAAATGAATCTAAATCAATCATGAAGATATACGAAACCACTTTATGCGATGGGATTTGCCAAAATATGGAAGTGAAAATCTACAGGAAAAACAAGACAACTTTTCTAAGTAATGTCTCTTCAACCTTAATTCTGGATGTTGACGGGAAACCAGTTTCGTTCATGATCATCCTTCGTGATATCTCATTTCAGAAAGAAATTGAGATCAGACAGATCCATGCAGATCGAATGGTTAGTTTAGGACAAATGGCCACTGGGATCGCTCATGAGATCAATCAGCCATTAAATATTATTTCAATGGTAATGGATAAAATTCTATTTGATACTGCCAAAACAGGTATAATTGAACTAGAAAACCTAAAGAATAAATCAGATAAAGTATTCGAAAACATTACCCGGATTAGCAACATTATTGATCATGTTCGGATCTTTTCCAGAAGTCACGATAATTATATATCAACGGCCTTCGACATTAATACAAGCATTGAAAATGCTTGTTCCATGCTTACAGAACAGTTCAAGAATCTTCGTATTAAATTGACACTGGCACTTGACAACCATATTCCTCAGGTAATTGGAAACACTTATAAATTAGAGCAGGTAATTATAAATCTATTAATCAATGCCAATGATGCTTTGATCGAAAGAGAAAATAAACAGGAAGAAAACTATGAATTAATGGTTAGTATTAAAACCTGGCAGGAAGACCAATTTATATTTATTGAAATTACTGATAATGGTATTGGTATTGACAATAATAGTCTCCAAAAGGTGATGTTGCCTTTTTATACCACCAAAGAAGAAGGTAAGGGCACCGGACTGGGATTGTCAATTTGTTATCAGATAATCAAGGAAATGAACGGAACAATTGATATCACTAGCGAAAGATTTGTTGGTACTAAAATTAAACTTATTCTGGATACACAAAAGAAAAAGTAAAAATGGCAAAACAAAACAAGATTAAAATTCTAATTCTGGATGATGAGAAGCAATTCACAGAAGAATTGAGTAGCTTTTTCCTGGATTCAGACTTTGAACCTTTCGAAGCGAATACGGTCGAAGATGGTAGGATAATCCTGAGCAAGTTTGAAATTGATCTTTTAATACTTGATGTACGACTGCCCGGTGCGAATGGACTGGATATTTTGAAGGAGGTGAAAATGAAATATCCCAACATGGAAGTGGTTATTGTTTCAGCTCATGGAGATATGGATACAGTAATTAAAGCGATGCGTCTTGGTGCATTCGATTATTTGCGCAAGCCATTCAGGTTTATCGACATTCAGATAGCCTTGGAACGTACCCAAAAATACCTACAAATACAGCGAAAACTAAAGCAGTTGGAAGAAAAAAATTCATTGATATCCAAAGTTCTAGAAGAAAAAATTGACCGGCAATTTATCGGCGTCAGCTCACAAATTCTCGAAGTTTTTGAACAAGCAATTACTGCTGCAAATTACCCTGATGCGAATGTATTGATTACGGGTGAAAGCGGAACCGGGAAAGAAAACATAGCCAGAATTATCCATTATTCAAGTATTCGGAAAGATCATTTAATGTGCGCCGTTAATAGCAGTGCTATTACTGAATCCCTTTTGGAGAGTGAATTTTTTGGTCATAAAAAAGGATCTTTTACCGGTGCAATTGATGACAAAATGGGTTTGTTTGAAGTATGCAATCATGGAACATTGTTTTTGGATGAAATAGCAGACATGCCTACTAATCTTCAGGCAAAAATTTTGAGGGCAACAGAAGAAAAAGTAATCACAAGGGTAGGAGATACTCATCCAATCCGTACTGATTTCCGAATCATATCAGCTACAAATCATGATATCGAAAGACGGGTGAAAAAGAAAAAATTCAGACTCGATCTCCTGCACAGGCTTAATACCATACATATTCACATACCGCCACTACGCGAAAGACCTGAAGATATAAAACCATTAGTAACTCATTTTGTAAGTGTTTATGCGTTACGTTTTAACAAACCAAACCTACATTTGGCTCCGGAAGTCATTGATGAACTGATGAAATACGATTTCCCCGGAAATGTGAGAGAACTTAGAAATATGACTGAACGAGCTATTATGATTTGTAGGGGCAGTATGCTGGGAATTGCAGACTTCCAACTTAAACTGCAAAAAGCAGAGGAAATTGAGCCAAAAAACGATATCCTTGATCTGAAATCACTCGAGGTAAACATGATTCGAAAAGTTCTAAAAAAATGCAAATACAATCAACAAGCTGCAGCTGATATGCTTGGAATTCATCGTGATGCACTCAGCCGAAAACTAAAAAAATACAATATTAATATCAATAAGATTGACGAATAACCGATCTCTGATTACTTTAGTAAATATGATCCATTTTTTTTCAA
>JBBQMW010000055.1:0-22841 GCA_038329265.1 Bacteroidales bacterium
GTGTCAACCATCAATTCTGCGGCAACCTGACGTAATAAAAAATTTTGTTTTTCTCTTAATTCCCTGATTTTTAGTCCTAAATGTGCCATTTAGTAGTATTTAATTTGGCTTGTCAAATTTTGTCTAATTTACGAATAATTTCTACTTTTACTTCATGCGAAGAAAATTATATTCCTAAATTCTCAAAAGATTTCAGAAAGATTTCGATTCAACTCCCTATCTTTTTACTCGTTTAGGCATTCTGCCTGTTCGTCATTTTGTTAATAACTTTTCCCTTTTCCGTATCAATTTATCAAATGGATTGTCCGAAATTTATTAGGTAATTCTAAACAGTTTAATTTTTTCATCCTCAAAAATCAAAAATTATGGCAACCAATCAAGAAACCGGCCACGCAAAAAATGTGGCCACCTTCGAAAGTTTAATTTCAGCTATTAATGGTTATGGTGCGGGTTACAACCCTTCGAAACAATCGATTACCGTTAGTTCTATGACCGCTTTGGCACAAAATGCAAGCAATTATTTGAGCCACGTGAACAATGCATCGGGAAACAACAGTATCGCAATTGCCGGTCGAACTGTAGTATTTAAAACATTAAGCAGCATGTCTACCCGAATTCTCAATGCGCTTCGTGCAAGCGATACCACCAAACAGATTGACAATGCTGCACAAGCATTGGTTCGTAAAATTCAGGGACAACGGGCAACCCCAAAACTAAGTGCCGAAGAGAAGGCAGCATTGGCGGCAGAAGGAACAGTAAAAAAAGAAGTATCATCGTCGCAAATGAGCTTCGATAACCGTATTGAAAATTTCGACAAACTGATTCAACTCTTAACAGGTATTCCACAATATGCTCCAAACGAAATTGAGTTGCAGTTAAGCAGCTTAACCGCTTATTGTAATTCATTACGTGCAGCGAATAGTGCAGCATTGGCCGCCGACACCCAATTAAGTAATGCCCGTTTGTCGCGAAACGAAGTTCTTTACAAGGAAAATACAGGCTTGGTTGATATTGCCACCGCAGCAAAAATGTATCTCAAATCACTATTTGGAGCTACCAGTCCGCAGTACAAACAAGTTTCAGGTCTGGCTTTTAAATCCCTTCCGCTGTAAAAGAATAGTGGTGCTTGAATTTGTTTTGAATAAGCTCTGTTTATGAGAAGTAAACCGCAGTTCTGTTTTTTGGATACTGCGGTTTATTTTTTAGCTTCTCCATTCATATTTATTGCTTCATCGTTTATATTTCAAAGGCCTGCATTTTATTTTCTTGCTGCTGCAATTTAATTTCTTACTCCTGCATATCTATTTTCTGCATATCTATTTTATTTTCTTGCTCCTGCATTTATACTTTAATGACCTGCAAGTATATTTTACACGCTGGCATATGTCAATCTATCATCTGCAAATCTATATGGATCAAATGATACTATTGAGGAGAATAGCCCACTCCTAAAACTGAATGTTCAAAAAAAAAAGAGTGCTTCCGCTTTGGGAAACACTCTTCAATATAATCTTATAGAAACATTCTATTTTACAGGTTCAATCTCCATCATCACAAAGTTCTTAGGAATTTTCTGTCCTTTCTCAATATGAATTTTTACGACTTTACCTTTGAAGGGCATTTGAACATCATTTAACATTTTCATTGCCTCCAATACAATAATACTGTCACCTGCTTTTAAAACCTGACCTTCTTTAACCAAAATATCAACGATAGTTCCCGGAATGTAGGATTTGATCAAATTAAAATTGGGTTCTTCCCAAACTTTCCGGTTGAGATACTTTTTGGTAAATGTGGTTTCGTATTTTGCGCTGTGTACAATAATATACTGCTTATTTTCCTGATCTGCCATAATCCTTTAGATTTGATTAAAATGGTGGAAGTCCGTGTTTTTTAGCTGGTGCCGGCACATCTTTGTGTGTCGAAATCTGAAGTGCATGCAACAGGATTTTTCTGGTTTCCTTTGGTTCAATGACTTCGTCTATGTATCCCTTTGACGCAGCTACGTAAGGATTGGCAAATTTATCTTTGTATTCCTGAATCTTCTGTTGGCGCATGGCTTCCGGATTGGCAGCTTCTGCAATTTCCTTGCGGAACACAATATTGGCAGCGCCTTCAGGTCCCATAACAGCGATTTCGGCTGACGGCCATGCAAATACGAAGTCGGCACGTAAATGGCGGGAGTTCATGGCAATGTATCCACCACCATAAGCTTTACGGATGATCACGGTAATTTTTGGCACAGTGGCTTCTGAATAAGAATACAGAATTTTTGCTCCGTGACGAATAACTCCGGCATGTTCCTGATCAACACCAGGCAAGTATCCCGGCATATCTTCGAGGGTGATGATTGGAATATTGAAAGCATTGCAGTAGCGAATGAAACGGGCAGCTTTATCAGAACTGTCGCAATCGAGTACCCCTGCTAAAACCATCGGTTGATTGGCCACAAACCCAACCGTTTCGCCGTTCATACGACCAAAACCAATCACAATATTGGCAGCAAAAAGCTCCATGATTTCGAAGAACTCCGAACTGTCGGTAATCGATTTAATAATGTCGCGAATGTCGTAAGGCAACCTTGCGTCAGCAGGAACAATATTTTCAATCTTTAATTTCGTTTTTGGTTCTTTCGGTGGGAAAGATTTTGCACGTTGTGTATTGTTCCATGGAATATATGAGATCAGAGTTTTAATCTGCTCGAAACATTCTTTTTCGCTCAACGCGAAGAAATGTGCATTGCCGGTAATTTCAGCATGAACCCTTGCTCCGCCAAGCGCTTCCATCGAAATATCTTCGCCAAGCACACTCTTGATTACAGCTGGTCCGGTGATAAACATTTTTGAAATGTTTTCGACCACAAACACGAAATCGGTCAATGCCGGTGAATAAACTGCACCTCCGGCACAAGGACCAAGAATAACGGAAATTTGTGGAATAACTCCTGAAGATAGAGTATTGCGGAAGAAAATTTCGCCATATCCAGCCAGTGAATTGACACCTTCCTGAATACGTGCACCACCCGAGTCGTTAATCCCAATCAATGGAACGCGCATTTTCAGGGCATGATCCATAATTTTGGTAATTTTACGGGCATGTGACAAACCCAATGACCCACCTGCAACAGTAAAATCCTGTGCAAAAAGGCAAACCGGGGATCCATAAATAGTTCCTGTTCCGATTACTACGCCGTCGCCGGCCAGGACCTTGTTGCCCATATCGAAATCAGTACCAGCATGTTCAACGAACATATCATATTCATGAAATGAGCCTTCATCTACAATTGCAAGGATACGTTCACGGGCAGTTAATTTGCCCATTGCTGCCTGCTTCTCGATGGCTTCTTCGCCTCCACCCAGACGAACCTCATCCTTTCGTTTTCGAAGGTCTAAAATACTTCTTTTCAGTGACATAGATTTTGTTTTTTGATTAAAATGATCGTAACAAATAGAATTCACATTCTATTTTATGACTTAATTTATGTATTTAAGAAAGGGCAAAATTATCAAATTTTTATTGCCCGATATGTTTTAATAAACTTTTGTTACAAAAAAGGTCGATACGCCTGTTTCTTTATTTTTGCATTTTTATCATCGAGCTGCCCGACGGAAGAGATAGACGGCAAGTCCGCCATACAGAATATTGGGTATCCACATGGCCTGCCATGGAGCAAGCAGATCACTGGTGGCAAAAACGGTAGTAATCTGCATAAACAAGATATACGAAAAGCTCAAAAGCAATCCCAAACCTAAATGCAGGCCAATACCGCCCTTGACTTTTCTGGAAGCCAAAGAAACGCCGATAATGGTCAGGATAATAGCTGAAAAAGGAACTGAACGACGTTTGTGCTTTTCAATTTCATAATCGATGGTATTTACTCCCCTAAGTTTCAGATTGCTAATCGCCTCATTGAGTGCCGGAAGCGTCATAGTTTCTACAACATTATCAATAACCCGATAATCTTCAGGAACCATATTGAGTGTTGTGTCGATTTGTGCTCCGGTTGTAATTGTCTCTGTATATCCGTCAATTTTTCTAATGGAGTAATTATGAATCGTCCATTTTTTCTTTTCCCTGTCCCATTTTATGTGGGCGGAAGATAACTTGGAGACCAGCTTTTTATCGACAAATTTTTCAATTGTGAAATTGTACCCCACATCGGCTGACGCATTGTACGAATCGATGTAAACAAAAACACCAGGTTCGATCTGCCTGTGAATGTTACTTTGGCGTGCAGCGTTAGATTGTTTGTTTCCAATATACATGTTCGTAAAATCAACACGTTTTTTATTTGCAGGTGGAATGATATAATTTCCAAGCACATACGAAAATATTACGATAACAGAAGCTCCGACCATGTACGGGCGCATCAGGCGGTTAAACGACACTCCACTGCTAAGAATCGCTATAATTTCGGTATTGTATGCCAATTTTGAGGTGAAATAAATGACCGAAATAAATGTGAAAAGCCCGCTAAACAAATTAGCAAAATAAGGTACAAAATTGAGGTAGTATTCAAATACAATAGCTTTGACTGTGACATCTTTCGTTATAAAATCATCAAGCTTCTCGGAAATATCAAAAACTATTGAAATGCTAATTATCAGAGCAATAGAATAGAAAAAAGTTCCGAGAAATTTCTTTATAATATAGAAATCAATTTTATGCAGCATAAATCAAAGATTTATAAACGTACCGAAAGTTGCTGAACCATTTCTTCTTTCCAGCTCTTAAAAGTGTCGTTCAGAATGTGTTTTCGTGCTTCTTTAACCAACCAAAGGTAAAATGCCAGATTGTGCGCACTGGCAATCTGAGCGCCAAGCATCTCACCCGAAATAACCAGATGACGCAAAAAAGCCCGGGAATAGTGATGGTCAACAAATGAAGTTCCATCCGGATCGACCGGCAAAAAGTCGTCAGCCCATTTCTTATTCCGCATATTCATAACACCTTTACTGGTAAAAAGCATCCCGTTTCTCCCGTTTCGGGTAGGCATCACACAATCGAACATGTCTATTCCGCGGTCAATTCCTTCCAGAATATTAACCGGTGTTCCAACTCCCATCAGGTAACGTGGCCTGTTCTCCGGAAGAATTTCATTCACCACTTCAATCATGGCGTACATGTCTTTTTCCGATTCACCCACCGAAAGACCTCCAATCGCGTAACCGTCACTGTTGTACTGAAGTACATTTTGCGCTGCAATTGCACGCAGATCAGGATAAACAGCTCCCTGAACGATCGGAAAAAGTGATTGTGAATAACCATATTTAGGCGATGTTTTTTCGAACTGATTGTGACAGCGGTCGAGCCATCTCTGGGTCATTTCCATCGATTTACGGGCATATTCATATTCAGCATCTCCGGGAGTGCATTCATCAAATGCCATCATGATATCGGCACCAATAATTCGTTGGGTATCCATCACATTTTCAGGAGTAAATAAATGTGCTGAACCATCGATATGCGATTGGAATTTGGCACCTTCTTCACTTAATTTCCGGATATCGCCCAGAGAAAATACCTGATAACCGCCGCTATCCGTCAATATCGGCCCATCCCAGCCATTAAACTTATGAAGTCCTCCAGCTTGTTCAATAATGGATAATCCGGGACGGAGGTACAAATGGTAAGTGTTTCCAAGTATAATCTGAGCCCCGATATCTTCCTTTAAATCTTTCTTGTGAATTCCTTTTACTGAACCGGCAGTACCCACAGGCATAAAAATGGGTGTTTCGATAGTACCATGGTCGGTGGTAATGAAACCGGCCCTTGCCTTACTTCCTCCGGCGGTATGTTTTAGATCAAATTGCATGAACCAATTTTTTTTGAGTGCCCAAAGATAGCTATAAAAGTGGAATGACCGGAAAAGCAGCTTAATGGCAAATGTTAAATCTAATTAAAAATCAGAAGGATTTAACCGTCAGGTTTATTAATTTTGTACGATCAAAAATTCGAAAACACCAATTATTAACTTAGCAACTCCAAAGTGAAGATTATTAACTTTCAGATACTCACTATCAGCGATATTGTGCTGCTAGCTGCACTATCTCTCGTATTTCTTATTCAGATTTATTATTTGCTCCGATACTATCTTAAACTTGCACGGCACAAGGATGGCTCACCCAATCAGAATACAAATCAGGTTACCATCATTATTCCTGTAAGGAATGAAGAAGAACGGATTCGCGAAATTCTCGACAATTTTACTGCACAACAATTTGAGGATTACCAACTACTTGTAATTAACGAAAATTCAGAAGATAATACCTATGAGATTTTAAATGTATTGGCCGAAACCAATCCAAAGCTCAAAGTCACCACGCTGAGTCAGGAAATTCGATTCTCCGGAAAACAAGCTATTAATATTGGAATGAAAGGGGCGTCATCTCCATGGATTCTTCTGCTGACTCCATTCTCGGGCCCAATTAACCCGGCATGGCTCGAAAAACTGAACACTATAATTACTCCTGAAACCGAAGCTGTAATTGCATATACAAATCTGGAACGGGCAAAAGGGTTCCGCAACTTGCTTTGCCGCCTCGAACGGTTTAATCAATTCATGATCAGTGGTGCCTGGACGCTCGCCGGGAAACCTTTTGTATTCAACGAAAACAACATCCTATTTAAAAAATCGATGTATTTCGACACCCTTGGATTCAGGCATAAACTGAACCGGAATTTTGCGAACCTTGAATTAATTTTCAACGAAAATTTTAAAAAAGAAAAGGTTAAAATCTCAATCAATCCTGAATTAGCTGTTCGTGAACACATTGAGGATGACCGGGGCGACCATCTGAAGTTGCTGAAAAAAGGAGTTCAAATCAGGCAAAGTTTATCCTGGTCGAAGAAAATCAGTCTTTTTGTCGATGATTTTACCCGAATAATTATACCCGTTCTCACTGCCGTATTAATTGTTATTCATCCCGAATACTGGATTACTATCTTGGTGTTCCCTTTAATTTTCATCATTCTACTCCTAATTATTGTTAAAATACTATTAAACCGATTGAATGAACGAAAAATATTCTTATCTTCGTTTGTATACATTTTGATTAAACCACTTATTAATTGGTGGTTTATCTGGTCGATGTATCTTATTCATCGAAGAAGCAGATGGAATTAAACTCTCAGTTATCGGATAAAGCCAGGTATGATTTTTTGCTGGTAGAATCGGCTCTAACCGGCGATGAGAAAGCTTTTGCCAAATTGATGAGCCGTTACAAGGATGCCATCTATTTCATGCTCCTGAAAATGGTGAATAACAAAAACGATGCGGAAGATCTTACCATTGAAGCATTCGGGAAAGCCTTTAAAAATTTAAACCAGTATTCACCCAATTTTGCCTTCAGCACCTGGCTGTTCAAAATAGCCACCAACAATTGCATCGATTTTTTGAGGAAACGACGGGGTATTTATATCTCGATAGAGAATAATATGGAAAACGGAGACAACGATATGCCAATCAAACTCCGGTCCAATGATCCGAATCCGGAGGAAAAGCTGATCCGTATTCAACGAGCCATCCTGATGCGAAAAATTGTGCACCGCCTAAAACCCCGATACCGCATATTGGTCGAACTTCGTTATTTCCGCGAATTCTCGTACGAAGAAATTGCAAAAGAACTAAATTTGCCCCTCGGAACCGTAAAAGCCCAGCTTTTCAGAGCCCGCGAAATGCTCTTCAAAATGATTGAATCGACCGAATTTGACGAGCACGAAGAATAGTTTTACATACACACATCATGGAAATCATTACAAAATATTTTGCCGGCCTGTCCGACCTGCAATTGGAACAATTGGGTCGTTTAGGTTCGTTGTACGAAGAATGGAATACCAAAATCAATGTCATTTCGCGCAAAGACATTGAGCAACTTTACGAGCGCCACGTGCTGCATTCGCTGGCAATCGCCAAAATCATTCACTTCAAACCGGGAACCAAAATTCTTGATGTAGGAACCGGTGGTGGATTTCCGGGGATTCCGCTGGCCATCCTTTTTCCTGAAACTTCGTTTATGCTGGTTGACTCCATCGGTAAAAAAATACGGGTAGTCAACGAAGTAGCCACGGCCTTAAATCTTGTCAACATTCAGGCTGAACACATTCGTGTTGAAGATGTAAAACAAACATTCGATTTTGTCGTTAGCCGCGCAGTTACAGCGTTTCCGCGATTTGTTTCGATGGTTCGATCTAATATTTCAGGCCAGAACAACAACGACTTGCCCAACGGAATCATTTATCTGAAAGGTGGCGACTTTGAAGAAGAAATCAGCCCATTTAAACAACAGGTGAAAGTATACGAACTTCAAAGCTTTTTTCAGGAGGAATTTTTCGAAACCAAAAAGCTGATACACATGGCTTTGAAAAATAAATAAAATAAAGACAAGTTTGGTTTGCAGAATATTAAAAAAGGACTATTTTTGCAGTCCGATTTAAAAACGAATATATCATTTAAAAGAATATACCGATGAAAAGGACATTTCAGCCATCAAACAAAAAAAGAACCAACAAACACGGATTCAGAGAAAGAATGTCGACTGCCAGTGGCCGTAAGGTTCTGAAAGCCCGCCGTGCTAAAGGAAGAAAAAAACTGACTGTTTCTGACGAACCAAGACACAAAAAATAGTCGAAAACTTTCGGGTTTCTAAAATATACAGAAGGTAAAGAATAAATTTCTTTACCTTTTTGTGTTTATACCAGTATTCCCATTTCTTGCCTAAAAAAAATAGATCTTCAGTCATTTGCATTCCAGCGAATCCAGTGCTACGTAATCCGACCACACGAATTTTAATTACTTTTGTGTTCATACATCGAAACACGAATAATATCCTATGACCCTGAAAGAATTTTTTAAAAGTAAACTCTTAAAACAGAATGCACTCGCAGCTGTTGGGATTACCATTTTTCTGATTGTATTGACAATGCTTTTCCTCCGGATTTACACCGATCACGGCGATTCGGTGGTAATACCCGATCTGAAAGGGAAAAGCAGTCGTGAAGTTTCAACACTTCTGGACAACCTGGATCTTCGTATTCAGATTCGTGATTCGGTTTATTCGAATGAAGTTGCTTCTGGAACTGTTTTAGATCAGTTTCCAAAACCGGGCATGAAGGTCAAAGAAAACCGCACCATATTTATTACAATCTGTGCACTCAATCAGGTGAAGATCCCAATGCCGCAATTAACAGATATATCATACAGGCAGGCTATTAACCTGATTGAAAGCTCGGGACTAATTGCCGGAAAAATTGAATACAAACCCTCTGAATTCCCGAATCTCGTTCTCGACCAAAAAACTGAAGGTCGAAAAATACGGGTTGGTGAAATGATTGCCAAAGGATCGGTGATTGACCTTGTTCTGGGAAGCGACAGCAACGGCGAAACCAGCGAAGTACCAAATCTGTTTGGACGGAGCCTGGCTGAAGCTCAGCTAACTTTAGGAGAAGCCTCCCTGAATGCCGGAATCATCACTTATGACGAAACGATTACTACTGAAGAACAGAAGATTAAAGCACTGATCTGGAAACAAACTCCCGACCCAGCTGAGATATTTGAAGTTGCCCGCGGAACTGCAATTGACATCTGGCTTACGCTCGATCCAACCAAACTTGAGGCAAAACCGGAAACGGAAAAACCAGAAAACTCATTTTTTTAAATGACTGACGAAAACGAATTAATCGACGAATTTGATGAAATTGAAGAGACCGAAGATGGGGCTCTATTTGAACATTACAATGTGGTGGTCGATCCCGGCCAAACATTGTTGCGGATCGATAAATTTTTGTCGAACCGTTTGATGGGCGCAACCCGAAGCCGTTTGCAGGCTGCGGCTGATGAAGGCAAAATCCTGGTCAACAAGCAACCTGTAAAATCGAGTTATAAGGTAAAACCCGGCGACGACATTTCCATCATGATGGATTATCCACGCCGCGAACTCAAAATAATTGCCGAGGACATTCCTCTGAACATCGTTTATGAAGATGACGACTTGATGGTTGTCAACAAACCTGCAGGACTGGTTGTACATCCGGGACACGGAAATTACTCCGGAACACTTGTTAATGCGTTGGCATTTCATTTCAAGGGACTTCCCTTATTCAATTCTGATGATCCGCGCCCGGGACTGATTCACCGGATCGACAAAAATACTTCAGGATTACTGGTTGTTGCAAAAACAATTGAAGCCAAAGTAAAACTCTCGCTCCAGTTTTTTGAGAAGACAACTAAACGCAGGTACGTTGCACTCGTTTGGGGCGATCTGGAAAACAACGAAGGAACCATCACCGGAAACATTGGTCGTAGCCTGAAAAACAGACAGGTCTTCACCGTTTTTCCTGATGAAGATTATGGAAAACCTGCGGTAACTCATTACAAGGTAATTGAACGTCTGGGCTATGTAAATCTGGTAGAATGCCGGCTCGAAACCGGACGCACTCATCAGATAAGGGTACACATGAAACACATCGGACACCCACTGTTTAACGACGATAATTACGGTGGCGACAAGATTTTAAAAGGAACAACATTCACCAAATACAAGCAATTTGTTTCCAACTGTTTCGAGATGATTCCCCGTCAGGCTTTGCACGCACAAATGCTAGGCTTTGTGCATCCAACAACCGGTGAGGAAATGATTTTCGAATCGGAGCTTCCCGATGACTTGGCCAATGTGATTGTGAAATGGCGAAATTATCTGTCGAATAGAGTAACTTCGGAATAATAAGACTGCCCCCTTCCCGTTCCCTCGAAATGGGGGAAAGCTTTGGGTAGTGATATTCTTTTGCTAAGCTCCGTAGGAGCGAAATATTTGTAGCCCGGGGCGAAACTCCGGGTTTATTGGTAAGTTTTAAAAGCCGTCTACGTCTAAGCCAAAATGATTTCGGATTCTTTGATTCGGACGGAATGGAAAAATTAATGACAAAATATCTAAATAGTTATAAGCAAAAACTATGAAAAAAAATATTGCAGTTGTTTATGGAGGCGACTCGTCCGAATTTGTGGTTTCGGTGAAAAGCAGTAAAAATGTTTTCGAATCAATAGATCCAGAGATTTACAATGTATGGAAAGTACAGATGGTAGGGCTTGACTGGGACGTTTTCGAAAATGATCGGATTATTTCATCGGTTGACAAAGGAGACTTTTCTTTTATCCGGAACGGTGAAAAAGTTAAATTAGACTTCGCATACATTACTATCCACGGAACACCGGGCGAGGACGGCAAACTCCAGGGATATCTGGATATGGTCAAAGTCCCCTACTCTACCTGTGGTGTATATTCCTCAGCACTAACATTTAATAAATATTTTTGCAGCAACTACCTGCGCAATTTTGGGGTCACCATGGCCAAATCGATTCGTCTGTTTAAGGGCGACACCTTCGATGCCGACACAATGGTTGAAGAACTCGGGTTGCCTGTTTTTGTGAAACCCAATGCAGGCGGTTCCAGCTTTGGAGTTACCAAGGTAAAGGAAAAAGGCCAGCTGCATGATGCCCTTGCAATGGCCATGAAGGAAAGCCACGATATTCTGATCGAGCAATTTATCGACGGAAAAGAATTTACCTGCGGATTGGTAAAACTTTCCAATCAGGAAATTATTTTCCCGGTTACTGAGGTCATTCCACAAAACGAATTCTTCGATTTTGAAGCCAAATACACTGTTGGAAAAACTGACGAAATTACACCGGCACGCATTTCTCCGGAACTGACTGAAAAGGTGCAGCAGCTCTCATCGCGCATTTACGATTTATGCGATTGCTCCGGAATTGTTCGTATCGACTACATTCTGAAAGACGGCGAATTCTATTTTCTGGAAGTAAATACAACTCCAGGAATGACGGCTACCAGTTTCGTTCCCCAGCAGATAGCTGCAATGGATCGCAAATTGGGCGATGTTTTGGGACTAATTATTGAGGATAAACTTCTTTAGTAGGAAGTTTCCTGTCAATTTAATACATCCATTCAAATAAACCACCCATGTCCGACCGCAATCCCAATTTCCATAACCGCCGCTCTATCCGGTTAACAGGATACGATTATTCGCAAGCCGGATTATATTTTATTACCCTGTGCGTTCAAACCGCGAATGTTTGTTTGGCCAAATCGTTGTAAACGACGTTGGGGCGACCGTTGGGGCGACACTTCGTGGTCGCCCTGAAACTGATCAGACGGTAAAATGTGGCAACGCGATTATTGGGAACATATCATTCGCGATGATGTTTCGCAGGAACGAATCGCCCGATATATTGCACAAAATCCGGATAAATGGAACGAAGACCGGCTGAATAACAGTAAATAGATAGCATAGAAAATGTCTTCAACGAAAAGCAATTTTGTTAGTAATTAAATATTCAGGGAAGCCAAATGGTGACCTTTTTTTTTACCTTTGAATCCCTGCAAAAAATTCGAGGTGCAGAAAAATCCAATTGTCTGATTGATTGAATTCCAGAAACATGGCCGGAGAAAAAAAGAATTACCAGCAACAAGCAAAAATGAGCATCGATCAAATTAATGCTCAGTATGGAAAGATTCCGCCTCAGGCCATCGAGGTTGAAGAAGCCGTTCTGGGGGCATTGATGCTCGAACGTGATGCCTACATTACCGTAGCCGACATCATCGATACCAAAAGTTTCTACAAGGAAGAACATCAGAAAATATTTGAGGTGATCAAGTATTTGTCGACCCACGAAAAGCCGGTTGATTTGCTGATGGTGACCCAGGAACTGAAGAACCGGAATCTTTTGGACGAAGTTGGCGGACCTCTCATGATTACCCAGCTGACTTCACGCGTTGCTTCGGCGGCACACATTGAGTTTCACACCCGAATTATTGCACAGAAATTTATTCAGCGCGAAATGATTCGTGTATCGACTGAGATTCAGACAAAAGCCTACGACGATGCCATTGACGTTGACGACTTGATCGACTTTTCGGAAACCGCTCTTTTTCAGGTGGCCGAAGGAAACATTAAGAAAGAAACCATGCCCATCAAACCCCTGTTGCGCGAAGCTGCAATCCAGATCGAGGAAGCTTCGAAACGTGAAGACGGATTGAGTGGTGTGCCAAGCGGTTTCACTGCCATGGATCGAATCACTTCAGGATGGCAAAAAACCGATTTGATCATTGTCGCCGCCCGACCTTCGATGGGAAAAACCGCTTTCGTATTATCCATGGCCCGCAACATGGCGGTCGATCACAAAGTACCGGTCGCTGTATTCTCGCTCGAAATGTCGTCGATGCAATTGGTCAATCGTTTGATTTCTTCTGAAACAGAATTGGGTTCAGAAAAGATAAAAAATGGCCGCCTGGCTGGCTGGGAATGGGATCATTTCCATCGAAAATTGGCTGTTCTGGATGATGCACCCCTATTTATTGACGATACTCCTGCCTTATCCATCTTTGAATTCAGGGCTAAATGCCGCCGACTTAAAATGCAGCACAATATTGGCGCGGTAATCGTCGACTACCTTCAGTTGATGACCGCCGGAATCGACAACCGGGGAAGCCGCGAGCAGGAAGTAAGTATGATTTCGCGTTCGCTGAAAGCTATCGCAAAAGAACTTGATATTCCGGTAATGGCGCTGTCGCAGTTGAACCGTTCGGTTGAATCGCGTGAAGGCAAACGCCCGCAGCTTTCCGACCTTCGCGAATCGGGAGCCATTGAGCAGGATGCCGATATTGTATTGTTTATTCACCGTCCGGAATATTATGGAATCACGGAAGACGAGGATGGCAATTCACTGATTGGTGTGGCCGAAATCATCATTGCCAAGCATCGTAACGGTGCCATCGGTGATGTTAGGTTATCATTCAAAAAGAATCTGGCCAAATTCTCCGACATGGAAAACATCATTCCTGAAGACATTGGCGGAGGCAATTATGGTCAAAAAATGCAATCAAAAATGAACGAAGACAAGGGCAATCCGTTCGGCAACAAATCCGGAGCAATTCCTGTCAACTCTTCGTTCGACAACGATAAATTCAGCCATTATGAAAATTCAGGAGGCGAACATATTCCTTTCTAGCAGGTGGCTTAAATGGGTTTTTGCCGGAATTTTGCTTTTGCTTATTCAAACTGCAAATGCGGCCTTCATTATCATCCCGATGGATGAAAAACAAGCCAACCATTTAAAAGCCTACGGAATTACATACTGGACTCTGGAACAGGGTATTGAGGTGAAATGGCTGCTCAACTACCGTGGCGGAAGTTTTTTGATTCAGCATCAGCAAGCCCTGGCCAGCGAATGTTTGGTTCGCGGTGTCAGCTTCGAAACTCTTGCCGATGGACAAGCTAATAATTTATTGACTGAAATTGCCCGTGAAGATTTGAACCAGGATGCGGTGAGTATGCAAAAGGCACCCAAAATTGCAGTGTATTCGCCACCCAACAAACAGCCATGGGACGATGCCGTGACTCTGGTTTTAAAATATGCCGAGATTAAATTCGATGTTATTTACGATGAAGAAATTCTGAATGGTAAGCTCAAAGATTACGATTGGCTGCACTTGCACCACGAAGATTTCACCGGACAATTCGGAAAATTTTTTCAAGCCTACCAACATGTTCCATGGTATCAGGAAGAAGTACGGATTAACAAGGAACTCGCTCAAAAGATGGGATTTATGAAGGTTTCAGAAATGAAAAAGGTAATTGCCCGCGAAATCTATCAATACATCAGCAACGGTGGATTCCTTTTTGCCATGTGCGCGGCAACCGATACTTACGATATTACCAGATCGGCTGAAGGTATCGACATTTGCGAATCGATGTACGATGGCGACCCGGCTGATCCAACTATGAATGAGCATCTGGATTTCACCCGGACGCTTGCCTTTCAGAATTTCACAATTAACAGGAATCCCTACGAATATAAGTTTTCTGATATTGATGTTTCTACCACCCGCAAAGTGCCACGCGAACAAGATTACTTCACCCTGTTTCAATTCTCGGCCAAATGGGATCCTGTACCCACAATGCTCTGCCAGAATCATGCGAACATGATCAAAGGATTTATGGGACAAACCACCGCATTTGAGCGAAAACTGGTAAAACCGGATGTATTGGTTATGGGCGAAAACAAAGCCGCCAGCGAAGCCCGATACATTCACGGAGAACAGGGCAAAGGTTTCTGGACTTTTTATGGAGGACACGACCCTGAAGATTTTCAGCATTTTGTAGGCGATCCGGCCACCGACTTGAATTTACATCCCAACTCTCCGGGCTACCGGCTTATCCTGAATAATGTGTTGTTCCCTGCAGCCAAAAAGAAGAAACAGAAAACATAAAAAGTGGTCAGTCGCAATGTTCAGTGCTCATTCTCAGTTGGCAGGTTGTTCCTATCCAAAACGATATTTTACTACATTTATGCCGAAAATTCTCTGACTTACACTTTCTGAATGCCTTTAAAACTTGAAGACCAATCACTGGTTCAGTTGCTTCAAAAGGGAAATGTTGCTGCATTTGATTCACTTTTTGAGGTTTACAGCCCTAAATTATACGGTTTTGCTCTGAAGTATTTTAAGAACAAAACCGAAGCCGAAGAATTGGTTCAGGAAGTTTTTGTAAAAGTTTGGGAAAATCGTCAGGCTTTAAAATCAGAGCTTTCATTCAAATCATACCTTTTTACCATTGCCTTAAACCGAATCCGAAAATATTTTAATAAAAAAGCTACTTCGCTTCGTTACCTCGAAAGCTTACGAACCGAACCTGAATTTAATGAATCCCAAGCCGTTCATGATGAGGATTATGAGTCAGTCATCAAAGAGATTAACTTTATCATCGACCAAATGCCACCCCGCCGCCGTGAAATATTTATGAAGAGTAAGTTGGAAGGGAAAAGTTCGAAAGAAATTGCTACCGAGCTAAATATTTCAGCCGGAACTGTTGACAATCAGGTTTCAGAAGCTCTCCGCTTTATTCGCTCTCAATTAAAACCTGAAAATCTTGAGATACTGCTTTTCGCTGTGTTGTTTGTTTATTAAATTTATTTCCAAATCACCCATGAGAAATTGCACTTCATCGTATATAAGAGTTGAAGCAAGCAAAAATATAGCTGTTTGTTTCTGAAATAAGAAAGAAATATGCAACTTGAGGCAATGAAGATAGAACTACAACATACCATTCAAAAATATTCTGAAGCAAAGCTGAAACTCAGCGAACAGCTTGAACTTTCAGAACAACTGGCTGATGAGCAAAACGGCACAGCGGAAGAAGTTCTGCACGACGACTGGAAAGCACAACTCGAATCAGATACTTTTTCAGACCTCAACTTAGCACCTATACTTAACCGTATTCATCATCAGATTAGGATCAACGAAAACGAAAAAATTATTCCATTCAGTTGGCTGCAAACCTTTCAGCGTATAGCTGCCATTCTGATTTTGCCACTCATTATTTCATTCCTCGCTTATTTCTATTTTCAGGGCAACAGTCCGGCAGTTCCAGTTTCTTATGCCGAAATCCAATGCCCTTTGGGAGTTCGCACCAAATTTCAACTTCCTGACGGATCAACCGGTTTCCTGAACAGCGGATCGCGCCTCAAATATCCGGTACAGTTTACTGGCGAGCGAAAAGTTGAACTGGTTGGCGAAGCCTTTTTTGATGTGGTACACAATGCTGAAATCCCATTTCATGTCAATACCCGAAACCTGAACATAAAAGTACTGGGAACTACTTTTAATGTGATTGCCAATGAAGATGAAACAACTGAAGAGGTTGTTTTGCAAACCGGAAGCGTTAATGTTTCGTCAAAAGATGGGAAACAATTGGAGGTATTAGTTCCAAATGAAAAATTGACAATGGATACTGAAAATGGAACTGTTACAAAAAAAGATGTTGAAGCTATGCAATATACGACATGGAAAGATGGCAAACTGGTATTCAGGAACGAAAATATGCAACAGGTTGCCAGACGTTTGAGTCGCTGGTATAATGCGGAAGTGATTATTAATGACCGGCAATTGGAAGATTACACTTTCCACGCCACCTTTATTGATGAGCCATTGGATGAAGTACTGAAACTTCTTTCATTAACAACCCCTATCAGTTTCAAGGAAGAAAAAAGAACCAGTGATCAGGAAGGGACATTTCAAAAACGAAAGATTATACTAGGTATTAACCAATCAAAAATCAAACAATTCAGATAAAAAAAACAGGAAAGTGTTCGTACCACTCTCCTGCCAAAATCAAGTAGTACAACGCTCTATTAATTGTTTAACCACTTAATGTTTCAAATTTATGAAAAAAAAACGAATCAGGGTACCTGTGCCTAACCGGGTACTCTCTAAATTCTGGAAAATTATGCGCTTAAGTGTATTTTTTTTACTCCTTTTTGTTGCACAAACCTATGCAACAGCTACTTACTCCCAACAGACGCGCCTGACGCTTAAAATGCAAGGTGCGAAAGTGATAGATGTTTTGAGCAAGATTGAAAACGAAAGTGAATTTTTCTTTCTGTTTAATCAGAAATTGGTTGACGTTGAACGCCAGGTTAATGTGGATGCTAAAAACGAAAGCATCGACAAGATTCTGTCGGAAATTTTCGAGAATACGAACGTCACCGCATTAGTAAAAGACCGGCAGATTATTTTAACCACCGCCAATCCGGAGATGGTCGTTTCTGAACAACAAAAAATCATTTCCGGTAAAGTAACTGACGCCACAGGAGCCTCATTGCCAGGTGTTTCAGTTGTAGTTAAAGGTACCACTACCGGAACTATTACTGATGGAAATGGCTTCTATTCAATTTCCAATATTCCTGAAAAGGCAACTTTGCAATTCTCGTTTGTGGGAATGAAAATGCAGGAAGTTTCAATTGGAACCCAAACAACCATAAACATTGCTTTAGAGGACGATTTTATTGGAATCGAAGAAGTTGTTGCCGTTGGTTACGGTACAACCAAAAAATCAGATTTGACCGGTTCGGTAGCTTCAGTGAAATCCAATCAACTGGTCGCATTTCCAACATCAGGAGCTGTTCAGGCACTGCAGGGACGTGCATCCGGAGTTCAGATTACCTCAAACAATGGTGATCCGGGTGGTTCTATGAAAGTTCGTGTAAGAGGTGGAACTTCGATTAATGCCAGCAGTGATCCGATTTTTGTTGTTGATGGATTTGTTGGCGGAATATTGCCTCCACCTGAGGATATTCAGTCGATGGAAGTCTTAAAAGATGCTTCAGCAACAGCTATTTATGGTTCGCGTGGAGCCAATGGAGTCATCATGGTTACCACAAAAAAAGGTAGCAAAGGAAAAACAAGAATTGAATTTAATTCCTCGTATTCCTCGCAGCAGGTTATCAATCAACTCGATCTGTTGAACGCCGAACAATATACAACAATGACCAAGGAAGCATTTCCAACCTATGTAAATTCAGGAGCAAATACCAACTGGCAAGATGTTATCTTCCAGACAGGTGCAATCCAGAATTACCAACTTTCTTTTTCAGGAGGAAGCGAAAATGTCAATTATTACCTTTCTGGATCATTTTACGATCAGGAGGGAATTATTATTGGTTCAGCGTTTAAAAAGTACTCCGTTACCAGTAATATCAACATCAATGCTACCGAAAAACTGAAAGTAGGATTGAATGTTTTTGCTGAACGGGCAAATACAAATGGAGTTATCACGCAAGAAAATTCAGGCGGTGCTGACGGAGCCGGAGTAATTGGTTCGGCGATTAAATATATGCCAGACCAGGGTATTTACAATGCCGACGGAACTTATACCACTGCCGCCATGCACGACCCAATCGACAATGCTTATGCAATAACTCAGGAGTACGAGAATAATTTGGTTAGCGACAGATTGCAAGCAAATTTTTCGGCTGAATACAAGGTAATCAAAGATTTAAGCTTCAAGACTACATTGGGAATATCAACCCTTAATAACCGGACTGGAGAATTCTACTCAACGTTGCTCAACAGAGGCCGCTCCTACGGCGGATTGGGGAGCATCAGTAGCATAAAAAACACTAACGTAGCCTCTGAAAACTATCTGTCTTATAACACAACATTCTCTTCTGTTCATAAATTTGGAGCAATGGGAGGATATTCATATCAAACCTACCAAAATGAAAATTGGATGGCTTCGGGCAGTAAATTTATTACAAACGCAGTTTCTTACTGGAACCTTGGTGGTGGCGCTGTTCCACAGATTCCGGCATCAGGGCTAGTCGAAGGTAAACTGGCCTCATTCTACAGCCGCTTAAACTATGGGTTTAGTGATAAATATCTGGTCACTTTCAATGCCCGGTATGATGGTTCATCCAATTTCAGCGAAAATCACAAATGGGCCTTTTTCCCTTCAGGCGCAGTAGCCTGGAATATGAAGAATGAAGAGTTTATGCGCAACGTCTCGGCAATCAGCCAATTGAAGTGGCGTGGAAGTTACGGTTTAACCGGAAATCAGGCCATTGCTCCGTATCAGACATTAGCTGGCCTGACTAACGTATTCTCAATTGTTAATGGATTAGCCGTAAACGCCGTACGACCAAACTCCGTGGCTAATCCCGACCTGACCTGGGAGACCACAGCTCAGCTTGATTTTGGGGCTGATATCGGATTTCTTGCCGGAAGAATAAACCTTTCGGCTGATTATTACCGCATGGTTACTTCCGATTTGTTGTTTAGCGTTCCGCTTCCTCAATATTCAGGATATTCAAACCAACTAAAAAACATTGGGAAAGTTGAAAATAAGGGATTTGAATTTACGGTAACATCCAAAGTTCTGACGGGTGATTTTAAATGGAATTTAGATTTCAATCTATCGTCGAATCGCAATAAAATTCTCGAACTTCCAAATGGGAAAGACATCTTGTATGCATCAGGGCCGGGTCACTTAATTTCGCTGGGGAATACACAAATCCTGCGTGTTGGAGAACCCGTCGGTAGCATGTATGGATATATTTATGATGGCGTATATCAGTCGGGTGACACATTTATTCCGGGATCAGGTTTCGAACAAGTTGCCGGGGGCGAAAAATTCAGAGATATTGATGGAAAGAAAGATGCCAATGGCATTTTGACCGGAGAAGCTGACGGAACTTTAAATGCGAGCGACCAAACCATTATTGGTAACCCTCACCCCGATTTCTTCTATGGATTCAATAACGAATTCCTCTGGAAAGACTTCGACTTAAGCATCTTTATTCAAGGTTCGCAGGGTAATGATATTTTAAGCTATACTTTACTCGAACTGGAAACTTTGGGTAAGCCAATCAATTCGACTACCGCAGCACTGAATCGCTGGACTCCAACCAACACCAACACTGATGTGCCAATGAAGACTGCTGCACGTTCGGAACGCGTTTCTTCGCGCTTTATTTTTGATGGAAGTTATGTTCGGGTAAAAAATATCATGCTGGGTTATAATATGCCCAAACCTGTTTTGGACAAACTAAACCTTGAAAAGTTACGCCTTTATGTGAGCGCCCAGAATTTGCTGACATATACCAACTACCGAGGCTACGATCCTGAAGTCAATTATCGTGGAAGCGGCAGCGGCGCACAATCAAATACAAACCAGGGACTCGATTACGCAAGTTATCCAAATGCAAAATCAGTTACAGTAGGGTTAAATATCGTTTTTTAAAACCTAAATTAAGACTCGAAATGAAAAATATAAGAATAAAAATGCTCACCATTCTCTTGATGGCCGGAGCAATGAGTTGTACAAATATGGATGAAGAGCCAATCGGTCTTTTAGCTCCTGACACTTTCTTTAAGACGAAGCAGGATGTACAAACTGCAATATACGGTGTAAACGGAGCGCTGGCTCACGAATCGCTTTATGGACGGGCATACATATGTAACATGCAGCTTCGCGATGATATGTGCGACATTGGAAACCGTTCAACCGCAACATACCGTATTCAGGTAAACGATTTTGGCGTAAATTCCACCAATCAGTGGATGAGCCAAATCTGGCAACAATCCTACGTCGCTATCAGTTGTGCCAATACCGCTGAAGCAGGCGCAAAAAGCCTTGGCCTTCCTGAGGCTGAAATTAATCCGATGATTGCTGAAGCACGTTTTTACAGGGCTTTCTGCTATTACAATCTGGTTCGTATATTTGGCAATCTTCCATATATCGATTACCCGATATCTGATCCTGAGAGCGTAAAAACACTTTCGAAAACTCTGGAAGCCGATGTTTATAAAGCCATTGTCGCCGATCTTGAATTTGCAAAACAGTGGTTACCAAACAAACAGACATCTGATTGCAGGACACGGCCCTCAAAAGGAACAGCTGCTTCATACCTGGCTTCAATCTATTTAACGACAAAAGATTATCCGAAAGCTTATACCGAAGCCAAATATGTGATCGATAACAAAGACATTTTTGGGTATCAATTGGAAATCGATTTTCAAAATATATTTAGAGCTGACAAAACCAGTACGCTAAAAGAAATCATTTTCGCCATTGATTTCATAGGAGCAATCAATCAGGGTTCGTATAACGACGATCTAATTATTCCGATGACTTTTCCAAGAGACATCAATGCCGGATTTGGTGTTGTTGTTCCATCCATGAAGACTTACGAGTCATTTAACGATTTGGACTATCGGAAGAAAATTAGTTTTAATTTAGAGGTAAAAGATCCCAAAACTGGGTTGATGGTTCCATACGATAAGTGGAAAGAGCCTCGTCCGCACATCGCCAAATGGTCAAGATACCCTGGGAATACAGGGGCTGGGTTCCGGTATTCGGATCACAATTATTGCGACATGAGATATGCCGAAGTACTTCTGATCGCAGCCGAAGCAAAAGCTGAAGTTAGCGGCACAAGCACTGAAGCTGAAGGATATGTGAATCTGGTAAGGGCTAGGGCAAGAAATGATGCCGGCGTGGTTGGAACCTATCCCGAAGATATCGCACCAGGAATGGACAAAACGGCTTTCATCGATATGGTTATCGAAGAACGCCGCATCGAACTGGCTTTCGAATGGAAAAGATGGTACGACATTAAACGGAGAAATCTTGGTGATGTGGCTTTTAAAGGAGCAAACTCAACAGAACCACACGCTACTTTTGATGCCACACGTGATTATCTGTTCCCTATTCCAAAAACCGAGTTGGACGTAAATCCAAATCTAAATCCTCAAAATACAGGATATTAATCCTTGAATAATAAATAAAGACTGGCATTCTTTCGATGATTGAATGTCAGTCTTTTATATTTACATTTTGATTTCATAATCAGCAAGTTTAAACAATATCTAATGCTGCTTTGATATGAAGAATAGGTACTTCTCCATTTTCCTGTTTTTGCTTTTCCTGAAATCTCAGTTCTTATTTGCTCAGGAGGTTGATCGTCCCACAGTTTGGGGAATTGCCAAAATGACTTTTTTAGTCAGCGATTTTCAGATTGCCCGCGATTATTACGGCAAATATCTGGGCTTCGACGAAGCTTTTTCTTATTCATCAAATTTGGGAAAAGTAATTTCTTTCAAAGTAAACGACCGCCAATATCTCGAATTTGTGGTCGATAAAAAATCAAAAGAGAAGAAACGACTGGTTTCGGTATCGTTCGAAACCGAAAATGTGGAACAGATGCGCCAATACCTGAAATCTCAAAAAATTGCCGTTCCTGAGAAAATAAGCATCGATGGTGCCGGCAACGAAGTTATTGTGGTTGATGACCTTTCGAGAAACCACATCGAATTTATTGATCTCAAAGCAAATGGACTGCACCGTAAATCAAAAGGAAAATACTTGTCAGAACAACGAATTTCAAAGCGCATCCACCATGTTGGTTTATATGCCGAAAAAATCATGGATAATGATCCATTTTATGGCGGTGTTTTGGGATTCCGGGAACTGGTCAGGTATCCGGAAGATAA
>JBBQMW010000056.1:0-22757 GCA_038329265.1 Bacteroidales bacterium
GCGAAGAACGCGGAGTTTTACCCAAAACCGATTTATCGGGTCGTCCGATTACCATTGAAGTAAATAAATCAGACAATCTGGCTTCCAAACAAAGCTCATTGAGCACTTCAGAAAATCCGAATGCAGGCAAAAGCGGAATCTTTTACCGGATGCCTGGAATGGCCGAAATCCGCATTCTGGATGGAAGCACGCAATTGGCTGGCGCACGTGCATCAATCGCACAATTTGGAACTATTGCACCTGTTCCGGAGGATTTGCTCAATGGAACGTATAAATTGGAATTCTTCCCAAATACAGGAGCGGTAAAAAGTATTACAGGAATACAATAAACTGAAATGATCCTATTTTTAAAATCCCGGAAAACCTTTTCCGGGATTTTTTTTGATCCAACATAAATCATCGTTGGACGGATTGTTATTTTCTTAATTTAGGTGCTTCAAAAAAAACCACACTAAAAAATATCTATGAATGCAGTAAACTCGCTCAGGGAATCAAAAACAGCCCGCTGGACAGTGCTCATATTGGTATCATTTACCATGATGTGCATGTATTATTTAACCGATGCAATGGCTCCGTTACAACAGAATCTGCAATCCAATTTACATTGGTCAGCAACCGACTACGGTTTGTTTACGAGCGGATATGGCTGGTTCAACGTATTTCTATTAATGCTGATTTTCAGCGGTATGATTCTCGACAAATTAGGAACTCGCTTTACAGGAATTCTGGCCATATTTATCATGCTAATAGGTGCGGTAATTAAATACTGGGCAATTTCAGGACATTTTTCAGGTACTTACCAGTTGACCATCGGTTCGTGGCAAGCCTTGGGCGATACCCCAAAATCAGCAGTCATGGCCGGATTGGGATTTGGTATCTTTGGTGTTGGTTGCGAAATGTTCGGAATAGCAGCAAATAAGGCGGTTGTAAGATGGTTCCGTGGAAAAGAAATGGCATTAGCAATCGGGCTGAACACTTCAACCGGACGAATCGGAACTGCATTAGCCATGTTTACCCCACAACCTTTGTATAACCTCACTAAAGATGTTAGTGCGCCTATACTTGTTTCAATAGTGTTATTATTACTGGGACTATTAGTATTTATATTTTTTACCGTTTTAGATAAACGACTGGATCAGGAAGAAAGTGATGCAGGAGTTGAAAAGGATGAAGAATTCAAATTTTCTGACATTACAGAAATTGGCCGAAATCGCGCATTCTGGTATATTGCAATACTTTGTGTATTATTTTATTCTGCGGTATTTCCTTTCATAAAATTTGCCACAAACCTTATCATACAGAAATTCTCGGTTCCCAATACATTTGCAGGTTATATTCCCGCTTTGTTGCCATTCAGCGCTTTATTACTAACCCCACTATTCGGCGGAATTTCTGACAAAAAAGGAAAAGCTGCTACCATTATGATTCTCGGTTCAATTTTGCTGGTATTTGTGCATTTGTTGTTTTCAATTCCATCACTCAATAGTTTCCCAATAGCCATCGGATTAGTCATATTACTGGGAATTGCCTTTTCACTGGTTCCTTCCGCGATGTGGCCTTCGGTTGCCAAGATTATTCCGCATAGTAAACTGGGTACAGCTTATGCAATGATTTTTTGGGTTCAGAATATCGGATTAATGTTAGTTCCATTGCTTATCGGCACTGTACTTGACAAATACTGCATTATCGGTACAATTACCAAAATGATTGACGGTAAAGAACAACAACTAACCCAATACAACTATACCATCCCGATGTTGATATTTGCTTTTTTTGGATTCCTTGCCATTGGATTTGCCTATTTATTAAAAATCGAAGACCGCAAAATGGGTTACGGGCTCGAGAAACCAAACATTAAAGAATAATTGTTTGAATCTGATTAAGTTTTAAAAAACCTGCTTCCGATAAAACGGAAGCAGGTTTTTTATTGTTTTGTTTCACGAACAATTTACATGTATTAATTGTACTTTTAGATTCTGAATTTTCCTTCGATTTTTTATTTTAAAAACAACTATATGAGTAATGAAATTTCAAAACTAAATCCCGTTGAATTATGGGAGAATTTTTATCAGTTGACGCGAATACCGCGTCCTTCGCATCACGAAGAACAGATCAGAAAGTACATTTTTGACTTTGGTAAAAACCTCGGATTGGAAACTGTTCAGGATAAATCAGGAAATGTAATTATCCGTAAACCAGCTACTCCGGGAATGGAAAAACGCAAAGGAGTTATTCTTCAAGGCCATTTGGATATGGTTCCGCAGAAAAACAGCGACAAAGATCACGATTTTGCCAAAGATCCGATTGAAACTGTAATCGACGGCGAATGGGTACGGGCAAACGGCACAACACTCGGTTCTGACAACGGAATTGGTGTTGCTGCGGCAATGGCTGTTCTGGCTTCGAAAAATCTGGTGCACGGCCCGGTGGAAGGTTTATTTACTGCCACCGAAGAAACCGGCATGGACGGAGCGAACGGACTGGAAGCTGGTTGGCTGAAAGGCGATATCCTGATCAACATGGATTCGGAAGACGAAGGAGAATTGTATGTGGGCTGTGCTGGTGGCGAAGATGCCAACGTTACATTTAATTTTACTGAAGTTTCTGTTCCGGCAGATTCAATCGCATTTAAACTGAATGTAACCGGTTTAAAAGGCGGTCATTCAGGAGTTGACATTCATTTGGGCCGTGGAAATGCAAATAAAGTTTTCTTCCGTGTACTGAAAGAAGCTTACAAAGTTTGTGGTATGCGCCTTGCGTCGATTAATGGCGGAAGTTTGCGCAATGCCATTCCACGCGAAGCTTTCGGAATTGTAACTGTTCCTTACGCAACTGCCGACAAACTGGTTGGACTGGTTGCCGGTATGACCAATATAATAAAACGTGAACTTTCGGCTACCGAACCTACCCTGAAAATCGAACTTTCGAAAACCGAAATGCCGGCTTTCCTGATCGACGAAAATACTCAGGTTAATCTCACTCATTCCATTGTTGCCTGTCCAAATGGAGTGATCCGCATGAGCGACAGCATGGCCGGACTGGTTGAAACTTCTACCAATTTGGCGATCATAAAATCGAACAATGAAACAAAAACCATCAAAATTGCCTGTTTGATGCGCAGTTCAGTTGACACTGCGAGAACACAACTCGGTTCCAGAATGGATTCGGTATTCACACTGGCCAGAGCAGAAGTGAAATTAACTGGTGGCTATCCGGGTTGGAAACCAAATTTGGAATCACCCATCCTGAAAACCATGCAAAAGATTTATGAGAATAAATTTGGTCGTATTCCTGAAATAAAAGCCATTCATGCCGGACTGGAATGTGGTATTTTGGGTGGAACTTACCCAAGCTGGGATATGATCTCGCTCGGACCAACTATCCGGTTCCCGCACTCTCCTGACGAAAAAGTAAACATCGAATCGGTCGTTAAATTCTGGGATTTTCTGGTAGAAACGCTGAAAAACATTCCGTCGAAATAGAAATCTCAAAGTATAAATAATTCATGAAAAGATTTAGTCTCACCGGGAGACTAAATCTTTTTTCTATTAATTTTTGTCACTGGTAAACATCGAATAAATAAAGTACTATATTTGCCACCGCAAAAAAGAACCGATAAGGGGATTTATTGCATTTTCAATAAAATTAATGGCGAGGTAGCTCAGCTGGTTAGAGCGTCCCGATATTTATCGGGAAGGCCGGCTTCTGATATACTTTGTAAAGTTCAATAAAATTTATGGCGAGGTAGCTCAGCTGGTTAGAGCGCGCGATTCATAATCGCGAGGTCGGCGGATCATGCCCGCCTCTCGCTACAAAAACGGGGATGAAATTAGTTTCATTCCCGTTTTTTTTGTTTATTTTTGGTTATGTCCCATTTTACCTACATTCTTTACAGCGAATTCCGTGATCGATATTATATTGGAAGCTCTTCTAATCCGGAAGAAAGACTGGCAAGACACAATGCCGGTGCGACGCAATCCACTAAATCCGGAAGACCATGGAAAATTGTTTATACTGAACTTTACAATTCAAAATCTGATTCACTAAAACGCGAGATATTTCTTAAACGAATGAAGAGCCGGGTTTATCTTGAAGAATTAATCAGCAAATCTCGTGCGAAATAACTCTGCGGATTACGAAATTTTAGCTACTCATTAAGCTCCTCTTTCGCGATTATTAAACACTTTATACAATTCGAACCAGATAATGCTGGAGAATCCTGCAGTAGCGCAAACCACAGCTTCCGTCAGACTGATTTTCTCGAACTGAAACAGGTTGAGTAAAAAGGGCACATTCAGAATCAAAATCAGGAAAAAAGTTGCACCACCAACAACATATTTTACCGTTTTATTTGGTGTGGCGATGATCTTAAAAATATTGCGAGTCCATGAACGGTTCGAAAGAATAACTGCAATGTTTGCCGCAATCAGTGTGGTAAAAGCTAAGGCACGAACTTCCATTTCTGAATAGCCCATTCTCAGTCCAAAAAAATACACGGCAAAAACAATGGCCAAAATACCGAGTCCCTGCGAGCAACTCAGCCAGATTTTTCCGGCACCAAAAAACGGTTCATTAATATCTTTTGGCGGACGACTCATCACGTTTTTTTCTTCCTCTTCGGCTTCAAAAATAATGGAACAAGCCGGGTCGATAATCAGTTCGAGAAACACAATATGTACCGGCCAGAGCAACAAAGGCCAGTCGGCAAAAAACACGGGAATAAGCGATAATCCGGCAATTGGAACATGTATTGCAAAAATATAACCCAATGCTTTTTGAAGGTTGTCGAAAATACGACGCCCCATTTTTACTGCGCCAACAATTGAAGAAAAATTATCGTCCATCAATACCAGCGAAGAAGCTTCACGGGCCACATCGGTTCCTTTTTCACCCATTGCAATACCAATATTGGCTGCCTTCAGCGCAGGCGCATCATTGACGCCATCGCCGGTCATGGCCACAATTTCACCGTTTCGTTTCAGTGCATTGACTATTTTCAGTTTTTGCTCAGGAACAACTCGCGCAAACACATTCACGTCTTTAATTCGCTCACAAAGTTCATCTTCGTTCATCTCCTTAAGTTCCTGACCGCTGATGGCAACTCCATAATTCTTCAATCCTATTTCGCGGGCAATATTCATGGCTGTTAGGGGATAATCACCGGTAATCATGATAACCCGTATTCCGGCCTGATAACATTCACGCACCGCTTCAGGAACAGTTTCACGAATCGGGTCCGACAAGGCAATCAAGCCTATAAATTCGAAATCGAAATCGTGCTGAATTTCGGGTAAGTTTTCGGTGTTGATCAATGCTTTTGCCACACCCAAAACCCGCAACCCCTCAGAAGCCATTTGCGCAACTGCCTCCGCATATTTAGTTTTTGCCTCACCCGACAGATGGCACAAATCGAAAATAGCTTCAGGAGCGCCTTTGGTAGCAATAGTTTGCCGAAACTTTACATGATTAGAAAAAACGCGCGACATGGCCAGCAAATCTTTTGAAAGGGGATACTCTTTCACCATCTGCCAGTCGGTATGAATGTGATCGGTGTTTTTAAGATATGCCTCTCCCATATTAGTGATGGCGCGTTCCATCGGGTCAAAAGGATTGGTTTGACTCGACAAAATACCATACTCAATGATTTCGTGAAATTCCTCCGGAAATTTGGTGCATCGGTTTACTTTGAAAAAATCGGACCCATTATATAACCGGCTAACCGTCATTTTATTCTGAGTCAACGTACCGGTTTTATCGGTACACAAAACAGTCGCCGAGCCCAAGGTTTCAACGGCTGAAGGTTTTCGCGTCAGTACATTTTTTTTCGACATTCGCCAGGCACCCAGTGCCATAAAAACAGTCAAAACAACCGGAAATTCTTCAGGAAGCATGGCCATAGCCAATGTTATACCAGCCAAAAAGCCATTTAGTAAATTGCCACGAGTCATTGTATATACCAAAATCACCACGATGCAAAGCAGGATTCCGATTATAGCCAGGCGTTTAACCAGAATCGACATTTCACGCTTAAGTTTGGTAGGTTCTTCTACAACCGATTCGAGTGCTTTACCAATTTTGCCTATTTCTGTGTTCGAACCTATCGCGGTCACCCGAACAATTCCGTTTCCTTGCACGATCATCGATCCGGAATAAACAAAAGGCAGATCGTCGCCACCTGGCTGAACATTTGGATCGGCACCGTTCCACTCCGTTTTACGCACCGAAACCGATTCTCCGGTCAGCAAGGATTCATCGGCCATCAGGTTCACCGAATAAATCACCGTGGCATCAGCCGGAACACGATCACCCTCCTGAAGGATAATCAGATCATCGGTCACTACATCACGACCTGCAATGCGTGTCTCAATGCCATCACGAATCACCAGTGCACGCGGACTTGCAAGGTCTTTCAGAGCATCCAGCGCCTTTTCAGTTTTTTTCTCCTGATAAAACTCAATGCCCATAATCACAAAAACGAAACCAAGCAACATTAATCCTTCCTGAACATCACCCAGAATCAGATACAAAGTTCCACAGGCCACCAAAAGCAGGAACATGGGCTCTTTGACCACTCCCCAAGCCAGAGCCAAAAAATTTTTAGGTTTTGATGAAGGCAATTCGTTATAACCTTCTTTTAATATTTTTGCACGAACCGTTTCGTCATTTAATCCGCGAAATTTATCCGACTTTAAATCAATCGACATAGTTAATTCTCCTATTATTTTTACTATGATTAGAATATTCTAACCATTACAGCAAATTTTTAATGTTTACGGAAAACTTTTCCCAATAAAACTTCCAATTGTTTAATTTCAGTGCTGTCCAAATTATAACCGATCATTTGAACCATGCTTTTATGGGCTTCATCGTGCATCTGATTAAGATTCTTCCCCTTTTCTGTCAGGTGGATATGCGCACTTCGCCGATCTTCATCCGATTTAACCCGATAGATGTAATCTTTCTCGATGAGCTTATCAATGGCTACTTTAACAGTGGGTTTTGTCAAATTCATTTCCAATGACAATTCGGTAAGGTTTGGATTTTGAAGTTGATAAATGGTTTCGAGATAACTCATTTGAGTTAAAGTCAGATCGCTAAAATTGAACTGATCTTTGGCAGATTCTTCCATCTGACCCATTACACTCGAAAATTTTGCAATAATTTCTACCAGCTTTTCCATGCGACAAATATAGTTAGAATAATCAAATGATGTTACAAATTAAAATTCAGAATAAAATTACTTTTGAAAATCGGTAAATCGAATGACTCTCTTCAATTATCCAATATTTCGTATTTAATTGAAACACCGTCGAAAACAAATTGTTTGCAATTCAATCAAAATTTCACTTTACTTCCGGAATTCGTATCTTCGCCTCTCATGAACCTTTTCTCAGAAATACTGCAAAACAAAGAATTTACCCGCTACGAACTGGTAAAACTTTTAAGTGCCGAAGGCGTTGATCGTCAGCTACTCTTTCAGCGTGCTCAGGCTGTAAAGTTGCAAACGCTGGGCAATAAAGTGTATTTCAGGGGATTGATTGAATTCTCGAACATCTGCGCCAAAGACTGTCTTTACTGCGGAATAAGGAAAAGCAACGAGAAGGTGGTTCGCTACGAAGCAACGGATGATGAAATTCTGGGGGCATGTAATTTTGCCTGGAAAAACCGTTTTGGTTCGGTCGTATTACAATCTGGCGAAATCTCATCACCGGCATTTGTAACCCGGGTAAACTCATTACTCCTGAAAATCAAGGAAATCTCTAATGGCGAGCTTGGTATCACATTATCGTGCGGCGAACAAACCATTGAAACCTACCGTCAATGGCTCGAAAGCGGGGCACACCGCTATTTACTTCGTATAGAAACCTCCAACCAGGAATTATACCGAAAAATTCATCCTGAAAATGATTTTCATAGTTTCGAACGCAGGCTTCAGGCCATAAAAGACTTAAGGGCAGTAGGTTATCAGGTTGGAACGGGCGTAATGATTGGATTTCCGTTTCAAACTCTGGAAGATTTAGCCGACGATTTGCTGTTTTTCAGGCAAATGGATGTGGATATGGTTGGCATGGGACCTTACATTGAACACGAAGACACTCCGCTATACCAATTCCGGAGCAGCCTAAAAACCAAAAATGAGCGATTCGATCTGGCTTTGAAAATGGTGGCTACTTTACGAATTCTGATGCCCGATATCAATATTGCAGCAGCAACAGCTTTGCAGGCGATTGATCCGGCAGGCCGCGAAAAGGCTATAACGATAGGAGCAAATATTCTGATGCCAAACCTGACTCCTTGCGATTACCGGAGAGAATACCAGTTATACGAAGACAAACCTTGCCTGGATGAAGACGCTGAATTGTGCCGAAATTGTCTGGAAGCGAGGATAGAATTAACCGGATGCGAAATTGGCTATGGAGAATGGGGCGACTCGAAGCATTTTTCAGTATAAATATCTCTACATTTATCACCTGATATTTTAACCTAAAGCAATCATGAATCCAACAAGAAGAGATTTTATCAAATCGGCATCGATTCTTTCTGCCGGTGCTTTTTTCATTCCAAACTTAATGAGTTGTTCCCCGTCAAACCGCTTAAATATTGCAGTTATAGGAGTTGGCGGACAGGGAATGTCGAACTGGAGTAAACTGATAAACCAGAAAGACCCGAAATGGAACGAGAATATCGTAGCACTATGCGATGTGGATGATAATCGCGCAGCCGAAGCTTATAAAACGATGCCTAAAGCAAAACGCTACAAAGATTTCAGAGTGATGTTCGACGAAATGCACAAGGAAATTGACGCAGTGATGGTTTGTACTCCCGACCACACACATTTCCCTGCAGCAATGGCAGCCATGGAACTTGGCAAACATGTAATTGTTGAAAAACCACTTGCACACAACATCTGGCAATTGCGCACCCTTCAAAAAGCCGCTAAACATTACGGAGTAGTTACCCAAATGGCCAATCAGGGCCACACCACCAATGGAATCCGACAGGTAAAAGAATGGTACGAAGCTGGATTACTTGGCAATGTTACTGAAGTGATCGCCTGGTTCGACGGACCAACTTTTGGGAAGGGAAAGTATTTCGATAAACCTGAAAGTTTTCCACCGGCAGAACAGCCAATTCCGGACTATCTCGACTGGGAATCATGGCTGGGACCAGCGGCTTACCGGCCATACAATGGTATTTATGCTCCAAAAACATGGCGTAGCTTTTTCGATTTTGGCAATGGTGAACTAGGTGACTGGTGCTGTCATACGCTCGATGCACCTTTCTGGTCGTTAGATTTAGGAATGCCCGATGTGGTTGAAGCCGAATTTAAAACTCCTGTTCCTGATACCGGATTTGTTTCTGACCAAGCCATTATACGCTGGGATTTTCCGGCACACGGTGATAAAACTCCGGTGACCCTGCGCTGGCACGAAGGTGGATTGAAACCTGAAAATCGTCCGGAATGGAATTTGGAAAAACTACCCGGAAGCGGAATGATTATGGTTGGTGATAAGCATTGCCTGATGACTGGAGGAAGGCCAAACGATCCTAAAATTTTATTGCCGGGTAATGAATGGACAGAATTTCAGAAGAATTTACCAGCTCAAACTATACCACGCGTCATCGAAGAGAATCCTCAACGCGAGTGGATTGATGCTATCAAAAACAGCACAGTATGCGGTTCGAATTTCGATTATGCCACAAAATTAGTAGAGATGTCGCTCACCGGAGTGCTTGCGCAGCGCTTTAACACCCGCATTGAATATGATGCTGCAAACATGAAAGTTACCAATCATCCTGAATTGGATGCCTATCTCAAAGAACCTGCCCGCGAAGGATGGACGTATGGTGAAAACCTTTGGAAGTAATATATAAGTTCTCTTACTAAAAATAAAATAGCCCTGTCAGGTTTTAAAAAACAGACAGGGCTGTTTTTTTTAATAAAAGCTTTAAACTACCCGCCGGCCATGCAATTCAGTCACTCCGGTATATTCAGCGATTTGAATGCGGTTCTCCGGAAGTATTTTTCCGGCAGCTATAATTTGGATTCGCCGTCTCGGCAATTCCTGCATTTGCTGAAGCACAAAACGTCCGCTCCAGGCGGTGTCTTTTCCTCCGGAAGTCAGTACACGGGTAATTCCTCCAATCTTATTTAGTTCCTGAAAGCTTTTGAAAATATCGGATGAATAATCAATGGCTTTATGAAAGGTAACTTCGAGTGGAAAAGCCAAAGTTGCAAGGCGCCGGGTATTTTCGAGATCTATAGAATGGTCCGTTGAAAGTATTCCGAAAACGACTCCGGCTACACCAGCCCTTTTAAAAAATTCAATTTCGGATTCCATTTGCCTGATATCATGGTCGGTATAAACAAAATTACCTCCACGTGGACGTACCATGGCCATGATCGGAATTGAAAGATGTTTCAGGCATTGCAAAGTCAGCTCCGGTGATGGAGTCAAACCATCCTGATCGAGCGCCGAACACAATTCGATGCGGTTGGCTCCACGACTTTCTGCAATCAAAGCTTCTTCCAGCGTTTCAACACAGGCCTCAAATATCAGTTTTTTAGTTTCCATTTTTTTGAAGAATCGTTTTTTATAAAGATATTGATCCATCGTCAGAAATAATGTTGGTCAGCCAAACAGGACAACCCCTACCAAATATCCATTGCATTTTTCCTCTTTACTATTTCCTACGGACCAATGACTTTTTCCTTTGTGTCTGTCTCAAAACAACATATCCTTTCGAACTGAGTGTTTCATTTCCAATTCGAGCAAAAGCTTTTTTCTCCAGATTCCACCTGCGTATCCGGTAAGTTTATTTCCGGTACCAATTACCCGGTGGCAGGGAATCACAACGACAATCGGATTCCGTCCAATGGCTGTTCCAACCGCCCGAATCGCTTTCGCATCGCCCAGTTTTAGCGCCAATTCCATATAAGTTATGGTTTCTCCATAGGGAATTTTCAGTAGTGCTGCCCATACTTTTTGCTGAAATTCAGTCCCTTCCGGATAGATTGGCAAAACGAAATCATTAGATTTTCCGGAGAAATAATCGGATAATTGCCCTTGACACTTTTCAAGCAACTCACAGGAGTTTTGCTCCTGAATTTCATTATCAGTAAAAGAAATTCCAGTGATCGACTTGCCGTCTGATTTTAATAGAAGAAAACCCAAAGGACTTGAAAATGAAGTTTGATATTCCATTTTGCAAAATTAAAAAAGTCCGGACTTCACCAGACTTTTTTGTTTAAAATCTTTCTCTTGCAGTGTAATGAGTATGCAAAAGATGGTGCGATTTCTCGCTCATTGGTTGACCCAGAAAATCAGTATAAATCTTAATGATTTCAGGGTTTTGATGTGATTTTCGAAGTGGCATTCCGGCATCTTCTGCATATATAGCTTCTGCCCTTTTGCGCCGGATCTCAAGACTGGTTGGAATAGGTTGACCGCCTCCACCCAAACAGCCTCCCGGACAAGCCATGATTTCAACAAAATGGTAATCTGACTGTCCTGTACGAATGGAATCCATCACTTTTTTGGCATTAACCAGCCCATGAGCGACCGCGCATTTCAGCTCAATTCCATCCAGAAATGCCCATTCTTCCAATGGATTTTCAATTTTTATGGTCGCCTCGCGAACTCCTTCCATACCACGAACCGGCGTGATGTCCAGATTTTTAAAAGGCACCTCTCGTCCGGTGACAAGTTCATAAACAGTGCGCAATGCGGCTTCCATAACACCTCCGGTGGCGCCAAAAATAACAGCCGCACCAGTCGATTCGCCCATCAGCCGATCAAAATGTGCATCTTCCAGTTTCATGAAATCGATACCGGCTTGCTTAATCATGATGGCTAATTCGCGGGTGGTAAGTACATAATCCACGTCGCGATAACCGCTATCGTGCATTTCGGGACGTGCGGCTTCAAATTTTTTGGCCGTGCATGGCATAATCGAAACGGAAACAATGTTTTCGGGCGCCAGGTTACGAGCCTTTGCATAATAGGTCTTGGCCAATGCGCCAAACATTTGTTGTGGCGATTTACAGGTGGAAAGGTGATTCAAAAAATCAGGAAAAATATGCTCAATGTATTTGATCCACCCCGGCGAGCAGGAGGTTGCCATCGGCAGTTTCACCTCCGGGTTGTGATCAACCAATACTCCTTTCAAGCGTTGAAGCAATTCGGTTGCCTCTTCCATAATGGTGAGGTCTGCGGTAAAATCGGTATCCATCACAGCATCGAATCCCAGCCGTTTCAAGGCAGCCACCATTTTGCCGGTAACCCGCTCGCCCACCGGAAATCCCAGTTCTTCGCCAAGTCCTATCCTTACGGCCGGAGCTGTCTGTACAATCACATGTTTCGATTTATCGGTGATTGCATCCCAAACCTTTTCGATGTAATTTTTTTCGACCAATGCACCGGTTGGGCAATGATTGATGCACTGTCCGCAAGTGGAACATACTACATCGTTGATCGGCTTTTCAAAAAAGGTGGTGATTTTCATCTGGTCACCTTTGTAAGCAACAGTCAGGGCATTAATACCTTGTAATTCGGCACAGGTCCTTACACAACGTTGACAACGGATACATTTGCTGTCATCTTTAATTATCGAAGGTGAATACTTGTCGATTGAATAATTCTTAAAAGGAACGAGACGGATAAAGTCCTGTTTAAGAATTTTATAGTCTGAAGCCAGTTTTTGCAATTCGCAGTTACCGTTTTTAAAACAACTGGTGCAATCGGCATTGTGCTCCGACAAAAGCAGTTCGATGATTTGTTTGCGTGAATGAAGCACATTAAGCGAATTGGTGTAGATTTCCATCTCTTCTTCGCAGGGAGTGGCGCAGGCTGCTGCCAGACGTTTTTGTCCGGCAACTTCCACCACACATACCCGACAATTACCAGCAATACAAAGGTCTTTATGGTAACAAAGTGTTGGAATAATTACACCTGCTTTTCGTGCTGCATCTAAAATAGTTGTTCCTTCTTCAACTTCAACAAAAATTCCGTTGATACTAATTTTGATTTTCTTAGTCATGTCAGTTGAGTTTTTGCAGCGTTAGTAAATCATTTCTTCCCTGAAATTTTCGACAATCGACGAGAAGGAATTGGCTACAGACTGACCCAATCCGCATTTAGCTGTCAACTTCATGGTTTCCGTCAGACGCAGTAATTTATCGAGATAACGGGCATTTTTTTCGCCGCGTTTCACCGCTTTGATTCCTTTGAGCAATTGCTGACAGCCTACACGACATGGCGTACACTGTCCGCACGATTCTTCGCGAAAGAATTCAAGGTAATTGTCGAGCACATTAAACATGGAACGCGAACTATTAAAAAGCATCATGGAGCCTCCGGTAGGTAAGGATATTCCAACTAATTTTCCCTGAAAACCTATAGCCGTTTCAGCAAACCGCTTCCGGGGAACCAAAAAACCGGATGCGCCTCCAACCTGAACGGCTTTGGTATCACCATCGCCAAATTCCTCAATAAAATCGGTCAGACTCATCCCTAGTTCAAGCTCGTAAATTCCTGGTTTTGGGGTATCTCCCGAAACCGAAAACAGTTTTGACCCGCGCGAATACTTTACTCCCAGATCGTAAAACCGTTTGGCGCCATATTTAAAGATGGTATAGGTATGTGCAAGTGTTTCCACATTATTGATTACAGTTGGGTTACCCATGTATCCTGAATTTGATGGGAAAGGAGGTTTATTTCGGGGTTCGCCGCGCTTGCCTTCCATCGATTCGAAAAGAGCTGTTTCTTCGCCACAGATGTAAGCCCCACTGCCCATAAAAATACGAATCGTAAAATCAAGCTTGATTTCTTTGCAATAATATTCGAATTCCTTGATTGCCTTTTTTAGTTCCGGCTGAAGGAAAAAATATTCGCCCCGCAAATAAATATATCCTTCTTTTGCACCAATCACATGACCACAAATAGCCATTGCTGTCAACACTTTAAACGGTACCATCGAAAGTATCTCGCGGTCTTTAAATGTTCCGGGCTCACCCTCGTCGGCATTACAAATCACATATTTCGTTTCATTGGGGACTTCTGCGGTGAGTTTCCATTTCAAACCAGTTGGGAAACCTGCACCTCCCCGCCCTTTCAGCTCTGAGCTGATCAACTCATTGATCAATTCAGAAGGAGTTCTTTTGATGCTTTTACTGAGAACATCTTCCCAATCATTTTCATTTTTAAAAATGAAATCGGCCCGTTTTAGCTGATAACTAATTGCCATGACTTCCTCCTTCCTTCTGTTTCCTCAAGTATGAACTTAAAATATCACGTACCTTTTCAGGAGTAAGATCAGTATAAACCTCATTGTTTACAAGCATTGCCGGAGCTTTGTGGCAAAATCCGAGGCAGTTGGTCTGAAGCAGTGAAAAAGTTCCATCCGGAGTGGTCTCACCCAAATCGATCTTCAGCATATCTTCGATGGCCAATAATATCTGATTTTTCCCTTTCATGGAACAGGTAATGGTTTTGCAGACACGAATAATGTATTTGCCCATCTTTTTGTTTTCCAGAAACGAGTAGAACGTTGCTGTACCATAAACCTCAGAGGCAGGAAGATCGAGCTCACGGGCAATTTCGATCATCGAATATTCTGAAAGATACTTTTCCTGCTCAACAACTCCCTGAAGGATTGGAAGCAGATTGTGTCGATTCCGGCCATGTTCATCGGCCAGATTTCTGATCAGTTCGGAAACAGGATACATAGCATGTAGAATAAGAAGATTAGAAAATAGGAAACTACTATTCAGGAATGCTAACCACCCTAAGGCGGATTTCCATTCTGACAGATTTAGCCTAAAATGAGATTCAGTTCTTTTGGCTGAAGAAGTTTTTTTTAGAATGCCGCAAAAGCAGCTGGAGCATCTCAAGTGATAGTTTATTTTCCTAAACGGAAAGAGTCGCAGGGAGCATTACAATTTTTATAAATTTAGGGAAGTATTAAGACATAAACTAGAGTTAAAGCCCTGAAAAATAAGGCAAACACCTGTTATGCGACATATTTGGCAGATTGAAAATCAGAAAGATTGTCCTAAAAAGTAGGATTTGAAATATGAGAGGTGATTTTCCGAAAAAAGAATGTAGATACTCATGCCTGAAATGGTGCATTTTTGAGAAATATTTTGACCACATGAAACATACGATTGTAATCGATGATAAAACTAAAGCCGGAGCTGGACTTCTGGAAATAGCCCGTAGTATGTCGAAACTTTATAAATCAGTTTCTTCGGATCGCCTCCGTATTTGCTGATATTTTCAAAATCTTCAAACTCAATTTGAAGAGTTCGCTTCAGCTCTCGTATTATTTGAATATCTGTGGTCAAGAAAGGCTATTGTGAAAAACATTGACGGGGTGACTCCAAGTCACCCCGTCAATATAAAAATCAAGCGGTTTTAGCTTCTGCACTGCAGCCTTCCTTGTATTCGGCTATAATATTTTTAACCATCTGGGGCGAAACGCGACCAAATACCTTATCTCCAACCATCACCACAGGTGCTAATCCGCAGGCACCCACACAACGAAGACAATTCAGTGAGAACTTATTATCAGCGGTGGATTGACCGACTTCGATGCTCAACTGCCGCTTAAATTCAGCCAGTACCTGCTCTGCGCCACGCACATAACAGGCCGTTCCCATGCAAATTGAAATTGGGTATTCTCCCATCGGGATCATGGTGAAAAATGAATAGAATGTAACCACGCCATAAACTTTAGCTACTGAAATATTCAATTCTTTGGCAATTACTTCCTGAACTTCGGCAGGTAAATAGCCAAGCTTTCCCTGCACCTGGTGCAAAACATTAATCAGCTCACTTCCCTGATTCCCAAAATCGGAACAGATGGACCGAATCAATCCGATCGCTTTTTCTGAAAGTTTTATTTTTGGCATACTTCAAAGATTTTCGTTTTTATTAAATTCAATTTCCGGTCATTTAATTGTCATTATATTGTCATTCAATAGTCATTGATGGTCATTCATTAGTCATTAATTGGTCATTTGTTGTCATTGGAGCTGCCAGAATTTCCGATGGTATTGATGTAATTGTTTAGTTTAATTCACAAAGAATTATATCTGTCAATCATATCCGTAAACTTTTCTTCACTGATGAGTTTTCGGTTCGAAGCTTTTGTGATCCATGTTTTGGTTTCTGAAAGTGAACCTCTTGAAAAGTATAAGAAATTTTCGTGATCCTTAAAATGGAATCGTCCATACCCTTCACTTATGTTGGCTGAAATAGAATCAGCAGCATTTACCAATTGAGTTCTTGTAGAAAACTTATGGAAATTATCCCATTCCATTACCAAATCATGAACTTCATCAGCAAGTTTCATGGATATTTGATAAACCTGTAAATCCTCTAATTTCATTTCTTTCGCTTTACTATGAATGACTTTTTAATGACAATCAATGACCAAAATGACTTTTTCAATCACAAAAAATGACGCGTAGCTAATAACTACTAATGACTATTTTCTTAGCTTCGGTCAAAATATTTGGTATGCAGCAAATGGTGAGCCTTTTCGCTCAAAGGGGCACCCAAAAATTCTTCATAAAGCTTCTTGATATAAGGATTTTCGTGCGACTTCCGGATTGTTTTACTGGAGTCTTCGGAATAAATTGCCCGCTGGCGCTTTTTCAGGATTTCGGCATCGCCATGATGATAAGGTTGTCCACCACCTCCAATGCAACCACCGGGACACGACATAATTTCAATGGCATGAAATTCACTGTTTCCGGCTTGAACATCTTCGAGTAATTTACGTGCATTTCCTAAGCCATGGGCAATTCCGATATGGATCGGTGTCCCGTTGAAATCGATGGTAGCTTTCCGTAAACCTTCCATCCCGCGCAATTCCTCAAAATCGAGTCGTGGCAAAGGTTTTCCGGTAAAAACTTCATAAGCAGTACGAACAGCTGCCTCAATTACACCTCCCGTAGTTCCGAAAATGACTGCTGCTCCCGTCGATTCTCCCATTGGCGCATCAAATTCCTCGTCAGGAAGTGATTTAAAATCAATGTTCCCCAGATTAATTAAATGAGCCAATTCGCGAGTACTTAAAGCAAAATCAACGTCTGGATTTCCATTTACGGAGAACTCGGGACGGCTACTTTCGTATTTCTTCGCCAAACAGGGCATGATGGAAACCACAACCAGATTTTCACGCTTCACATTTATTTTATCTGCAAAATAGGTTTTGGCTATCGATCCAAACATCTGCTGTGGCGAACGTGCTGTTGATGGAATGTCCTTCAGTTCGGGAAAATGATGTTCGAAAAATTTCACCCAAGCGGGGCAACAGGAAGTCAGGATAGGCAATTTTACATTCTGATCGCCTGCCATGAATGCCGACAAGCGGTTTAGCATCTCGGTACCTTCTTCCAGAATGGTGAGATCGGCAGCAAAATCCGTATCGAAAACATAGTCGAAACCCAACCGGCGCAAGGCTGAAACCATTTTGCCAGTAACCAGCGTACCGGCTTCCATACCAAATTCCTCGCCCAAAGCCGCACGCACAGCAGGAGCTGTTTGTACCACAACTGTTTTCGAAGAATCGGAAAGTGCGCGGATGACCGCACCGGTCTCGTCCACTTCAGTCAATGCTCCGGTAGGGCAAACAGCCACACACTGTCCGCAATAGGTACATACCGAATGGTCTAAATTCATTTCGAACGCCGGAGCTACTACCGCGTGAAATCCACGGTTAATGGCTGAAAGCACTCCAACGGTTTGTACATCATTACACATGGTTTCGCAGCGACGACACATGATGCACTTGTTGATTTCGCGAATGATTGCCGGTGAGGTGTCTTCGCGATACATCGACTGTTCACCCTGGTAATGAATTTTGCGGATTCCAAGGTTTTGGGCCATATTCTGCAAATCGCATTTTCCCGATTTGGCACAAATCAAACATTCTGCCGGATGGTCAGACAAAATAAGTTCGACCACAGTTCTACGGGCATTCACCACACGGATGTTGTGGGTATCGATCTCCATACCTTCAGCCACTTCGGTGCAGCATGCCGGAGCCAGATTCCGGCGGCCTTTGACCTCAACCACGCAAACGCGGCAACCTCCGGGTTTATTTTCAATGTTCATATCGTCCAGCTTCATGTAGCAAAGTGTCGGAATATCAATTCCGATTGTTGAAGCTGCTTTTAACACCGTTGTTCCTTTTGGGACAACTACTGGTTTATGATCTATTGTAAGATTTATCATTTCCATAAATACTTGTTTATCCGATTAATACCGCATCAAACTTACATTTCTCGAAACACACTCCACATTTAATGCACAGAGATTGGTCGATGTAATGCACACTTCTTTTTTCTCCTGAAATGGCTCCTACCGGGCAGTTGCGGAAACAAAGCGTACATCCGGTACATTTATCCGCGTCGATCTTGTAATGAACTAATGATTTGCATTGACCAGCCGGACAGGAAGAGGAACTGACATGAGCCAGGTACTCGTGTTGAAAATGTTCGAGTGTTGAAAGTACAGGGTTTGGCGAAGTCTGTCCCAATCCGCACAACGAAGTATCTTTGATCACAGAACTCAATATTCTGAGCCTGTTCAAATCATCGTGAGTTCCATTTCCTTCTGTAATTTTTTCAAGAATCTCGTATAATCGTTTGTTTCCAATCCGACATGGAGCACATTTTCCACACGATTCATCCAATGTGAATTCGAGGTAAAACTTAGCAATAGCCACCATGCAATTCGAATCGTCGAGAACAATCATGCCTCCTGAGCCCATCATTGAACCGGCAGCCAGCAAATTATCGTAGTCGATGGGTATGTCCATAAACGATTCCGTAAGACAACCTCCTGAAGGGCCGCCTGTTTGGACAGCCTTGAATTTACGTCCATCCTTAATTCCTCCACCAATATCGTAGATTATTTCGCGAAGGGTAATTCCCATTGGAACCTCAATCAGTCCCACATTATTGATATTTCCGGCCAGAGCAAATACTTTGGTTCCTTTTGAATTAGCGGTTCCGATTGACGAAAACCATGCAGAACCTTTATTAATGATTGGAGGAATATTGGCAAAGGTCTCCACATTATTCACATTGGTTGGCTTACCGTTATATCCTTTTTCGGCCGGGAACGGTGGTTTAACCCCCGGCTCACCGCGTTTTCCTTCCATCGAATGAATCAATGCGGTTTCTTCACCACAAACAAATGCCCCTGCACCATAACGAATTTCGACATCGAAATTAAAATTGGTTCCCAAAATGCCCTCGCCCAGCAACCCATATTCGCGTGCCTGATTAATTGCAATTTTAAGCCGTTCGATGGCCAAAGGATATTCGGCCCGAATGTATACCAAACCTTTATCGGCTCCAATGCAATAACCACAGATCGCCATGGCTTCGAGCACCGAATGTGGATCTCCTTCCAGAATTGACCGATCCATAAAAGCTCCCGGATCGCCCTCGTCGGCATTACAAACCACATATTTCTGATCGCTGACTGATTTACGGGTAAGTTCCCATTTCAAACCAGTAGGAAAACCGCCTCCGCCACGTCCGCGCAAGCCCGAGTCTTTTATATTCCGGATTACTTCATCCGGAGTTTTTTCGGAAAGACAGGTACCCAGTGCCGCATAACCGTCGCGGCCAATGTACTCTTCAATATTTTCAGGATTAATAAACCCACAGTTGCGAAGCGCAATACGTATTTGCTTCTTGTAAAAATCCATCTCTTTCGAATCGCTGACAGCTTCTTTGGTTTCAGGATTCTGATAGAGCAGTCGTTCCACTTTTCGGCCCTTAATAATATGCTCGCCAACTATTTCATTCACATCTTCAGGAGTAACCTGAGTGTAAAAAGTGTTGTCGGGCAATATTTTAACGATGGGCCCTTTTTCGCAAAAGCCAAAACATCCGGTTAATAAAACCTGAATTTCGTCGGAAAGCCCAAATTCATTGAGGCGATGTTGAAAATTGGATTTGATCAGTTCGCTTTGTGAAGCCTTGCATCCGGTACCCCCGCATACAAGTATGTGCATATTGTATTCGGCCATAATTGTCCGTTTGATTTTATTTATTATCGATTGTTGAGTAGGCTACAGGAATAATTCCATCTACCATTTCGTAGAGTTTAATATGTTTTTCGATGATTTCCAGAGCCTTTGTTTTGTTGACAAAACCATAAACCACTGGTGCTTTTCCAGGAATTGTGAGTTCGATGGTTGGTTCGGCGTAGCAATATCCCATGCAACCAGTCTGGGTAACAACGGCATCGACTCCCTGATGGTCGAGTTCCTCGATCAAATAATTCATCGTATCCTTTGCTCCTGAAGCAATTCCACAGGTGGCCATCGATACTTTGATTTGAACGAGATTCTCAGGACTCTCACTGTTTTCGCGGAGTTTAATTTTTGACTGAACTTCGGACTGAAGTTTTTTCAGGTCGGCCAGCGATTTAATTTTATTCATCATACCCTTGTGATTTTAACTTGGACGTTATACTATTATTCGCTAAAGATCAATCCTTTGAACCAAATAAATTCTAAGATTTGTCATCATTCACTTATTTTGATTTGTTCTAAATTTTCACGGAGCATTTCCTGAATAAAAATTCTCACGTCAGGATGACTAATTGGAACATCTTCAAGCGTTTGCCTGACTTCCCGCGTATCCAATTCAAATTCACCAGTTGGCGTTATATGTTTAAAGACATAGTCGGTTCCTTCGGAAGAGCAAATTAAAATTAGCAATGTACCGACTAAATCTCCCATGACTGGCCGGTCGATGTGATTCAGTCCAAATACCGCTGTGACTTTTGTTCCTTTTCCATACTCCGATTCCACTTCAAATGATCCACCGGTCATTTCGGCATTCTGCTTGAAAAGCGACAACCCAAGTCCAACTTTGCGGGTAGTTCGCGAAGTATAAAACGGATCGATTGCGGATTGAAGCTGCTCCGGGCTCATACCGGTGCCATTATCGGTAATGGTAATAATCAGTTGATTTTCGTTGGGCTGTTCATTGATTTCTATCCCAATCAATGTAGATTTTGCCCTGATCGAGTTCTGGACAATATCGAGAATGTGGAGGGAAAGGTCTTTCATTTGATTCACATTAAAGAATTCTCAAAGCAAGTAAAATTAGCTAAAAAGAATCACTCATTTCTTTTGGGAAAATTTTTTCGCAAAAAATAATACAAAACAAAATTAGATACTTCCGCCTCAGTGGTCGGTATGAAGAATTGGGGAATGATTTGCAAGAATCATACTATTGTTAAACTCGTCTTATAATTAACGCAACAAACCCATGTATTCCAAACAATCAGAAACTTACTGATTGTTTGGAATACATGGGTTTAAAAAAATAAACAACTTCATCAGATCCATTGCGATTTTGGTCAATAGCGCTCTGCGACAAAGCTTCCCCTTCGATCTGAAGTGGGATATTGATATTACAAATTTAATCTGCCCGACAATACCCATGGATTAACCCCTTTAGGACGGATAGAGCGAACTATTAACTGATTATCTGATTCGTCATTAAGAAGAGCTACAACAGCAGAAATTGCAGCTACAACTGATGCATCAGGTGCGGCGTCTTCTTTTTTCGAAGAAGCTTCTTTTACTGGTTCTTTAACAGCAGTAGGAAAACCTGTCCGGCGTATTTTAAAGAAGTTTTCGGCTACCTGAGGTAAAAGTGCATAAGAAAGTACATCCTCATCCTGTTCAATATATTCTTTAATTTTATCACGAGTACTTTCCAGTTCAGAAGCAATTAAATCAGCAGGGCGACAAGTAATTTGCTCTTCATCTCCTAAAATCTTTTTAATAATATCTGCGGGGATCGAAGTTGGTGTTTTTCCATATTCACCTTTTACCAAAGCCTTTGATTCTTTTGGAACCATTTTATAACGTTCACCCATAAGAACGTTCATTACAGCTTGGGATCCAACAATCTGACTGGTTGGTGTTACCAACGGAGGATAGCCAAAATCTTTGCGTACACGGGGTATCTCGTTCAATACTTCATCATACTTTTCAGAGGCATTTGCCTGTTTTAACTGAGAAATAAGGTTCGAAAGCATACCGCCAGGCACTTGATATTTAAGTGCATTTACATCCACTCCAAGCATCTTGGTGTCGAGTAATCCATTTTCAATATATTTTTCACGCAAAGGTTTAAAGTACTCAGCAATATCGCTTAATTTATTCAGATCAAGGCCGGTATCGTACTGAGTTTCCTTTAATGTTGCAACCAAAGATTCTGTTGGTGGTTGAGAAGTACCCATCGACAAAGGTGAGATTGCACAATCAACAATATCAACACCTGCTTCAATAGCTTTTAAATAGGTCATTGAGCCAACACCACTTGTATAATGAGTGTGTAAGGCAATTGGAATCTGAATATTTTTGCGTAACGCTTCCACCAGATCAAATGCTGCATAAGGAAGGAGAAGTCCAGCCATATCCTTAATGCAGATAGAATCTGCTCCCATTGATTCCAACAACTTAGCGTCCTTAACAAAAAGCTCTAGTGTATGAACTGGGCTTGTAGTATAGCAAACAGTAGCCTGTGCATGTCCTCCTTCTTTTTTACAGGCTTTAATCGCTGTTTCAACATTACGAGGGTCATTCAATGCGTCAAAAATACGGATAATGTCCATACCATTAGCAACTGCCTTTTGAACAAAATATTCTACAACATCATCAGCATAATGCTTATAACCCAAAAGGTTTTGTCCTCTTAAAAGCATTTG
>JBBQMW010000057.1:0-22647 GCA_038329265.1 Bacteroidales bacterium
TATTAGTAGAACGAACTTTGGAAAAGTTTATTAAGTTTCTTTCGATTACCTCCCGTTTCCGAATCCGAACCACCAGGTGAAAATGGTTCTGCATCAGGCAATACGCGTAGGTTTCGGCGATGGGTGAGATATACAACCGATACTTCGCCAGAAAATAACGAAAGTTATCTTCCTGACGAAATACATTCTCGAACCCATTGGCATGGTTGAAAATGTGGTAACAGGTATTGGGTTGAAGTGGCTGCATATTTTATAAATTATTTAGCTAAAACTTATCCAAATTTATTAGTTCAACTTATCGCTGTAAGTTCAATTATCCGCCAAATTTTTCCAACGTTAATCGATCTTTTTATCACTGAAACTTTTCCAAAGTTTTGGCTCTCTGTATATTCGCGCTTCCACAAATTTCTCAACTTTATTTTGTTATAACCAGGAACTTTGGAAAATATATTAGCTAGCCTCGTGCCTGAAAATATTCTCGAACCCATTGGCGTGGTTGAAAATATGATAGCAGGTATCAGGTTGAAGACGCTTCATTTATTTTTGTGTTACAATATTTCCCAGATTGTCAATTCTAACTTTATGGGGATTGAGGGCAAAAAATGCTACTAGGCTTCTAATCCTAAGAAATCTCTTACTTAATGTGGCATTTGCATCATCAATGATCTTAGTTTCCAGATGGTGTCTAAACGTATAATCACCCAATCCAAGTTTTTGAACTCTAAAAAGAGAATCACTTACTCGTTTGTATTCTCTTTGTTCAATAGGAGCATTAATATCATCTGCCGTCATTCCAAGTATAAACATCTCATTTTGCTGTATACTTATTAATAGTTTCAAACTCGGTGGGGGCAACATTTCTAAAAAGCTTTCTGGAAAGGTTCCATCGGGTTGTGACTGAATTTTGTCCCAGACTTCGTTAGTGTTATTAATAATCACAGGAATACCATATTTCTTCCGTTCAACAGCATGCCAGAACGTGCAAACATGTTGCTGTTTATTTTCCTCCAAGTTGGTATATATGGCAATGTGATGGTTATTACCCGGTTTTACAAACCCAATATCTTTTCCATTTTCGTCTTTCTTTACCGGAACAACAGCAGATAAACCGGTAAAGCAGCGAACAGATTTTATTGGCCTTTCCAAACCTTCATCTTCATACCATTTAATAACCGTTTTATTTTCAAGCTGAACATCCTTAAATGCCTCTTTTTCTTTTCCTCCAAATTTTTTCAACCTGTTCTGTAGTATCTCTTTGATTTTAGAATCAACCACTTTATCCACTTTACTAAAGTTTATATCGACTGCGTATTTGATGACAAATTCATCTTTCACACATGTTGCTCTTTCCAGAACAACCGTTTTTGCAGTATCCAGATAAATGGGCACTTTCTTTAATGATTCAATGGACTTTTTTACATCCCCATCAAACATCAAAAGCCGTTCTTCAACCTTTATTTTAATATTCGGATTGAAGATCAGTTGGGAATTTTCGAAAAGATATTTGACTGGTTTATTTTCTTCTTGGCATTTAATCCGCCCATATACAAATTGCTCACTTAATGCGCCTCGTGGAACGATAATCTTTTCCTGAACAACTTTTTTATTTCCACGCTTGCCGATTTTTCGAGTACCCCAAACAGCAACTTTTTTACCCGACTTGAACGAGATGAGAATGTTCGAAACGGCTTTTTCAACTTCACCTACAGAAAGAGATTTTTCTCCAATAATGTATTTCTCCAACAAAGAACGTTTTTCTCTAAATTCAAGAGAGCGTTGTTCTACTTCGAACATCATATCCTCTCGGGTTTTAGCTGCACTCAATGTGTTGAACCGTTGAATAAAACCCTGCTTAGTACAGGCAATGGTTAATGCATCAACAGCATGGTGACGGTGATCGTCTCGCTTTGTCCAGTCAGTTATTACTTCTTTTTCGTGTTTGTTTTTTCCGTGTTCACTTTCCCATTCCACCTGATGGGTTAAACCTAATTCCCGATATTTCGCCATCTGAAGATTCATAGTAACATCATCCCAACCCCATAAATGACGTAGTTCTGCTGTAACGGTTCCACTGGTTGACCAAACATTGTGGCAGATGGTTTGCAATATTTCGCGAGCTTTCTTGGCAATGTATTGGCTTTCCCGCAACTGACGATCAATGAAATTATCAGGAATATTGCTTTCTGTCATCAATAATTTATCGCGCTTTGACTTTCCTATCACATGATTAGCGTATAGCTGATTTATACGTTCCACATATTCATTGAAAACAGCCTCTGGCTTTCCTTTCATAAAATCATAAGCAGTCATGTCGTTTTTATTCTTATTACAATGGCGGTGAGCCAAGGTTTTATTGCTTTGTGAATCATCGAAAAGTTTTGATTTTGGAATAATGTGTTCAACATCTACATCATTCCCTTTAAGTGCTTCGGTTAATGAAATTGGTTGCCCACAATACACACAGATGGCATTTAATCTTTTTTCTTCATTGTCAATCTCTTCGTACAATCGCCATTTGATGATATTGTTCCTGGTTGCCCGTAACCCAAATTCTTCCAGTCGTTTTGTAATTGTATCATTCTCACGCTGCCGTTTGCTCATAGCCTTATCAGCTTCATTACGCTCCTCTCTACTTTGTTTGAGTTCGCGCGCCAACTCTACCCTGATTTCATCTGGCTTGCCATATTTCTCAATTACAGCATTAACCACATTCACCATTTGGTTCAGAATCTTTTCAACAATAGGCTGGCGCAATGAATTTTTAGGAATTTGCTTCAATTGATCCAATAACTTACGTTGCAGATTCTCATCTTTTGTTTGTGAATTGGAATGATCATATCCGGCATAACTCATTGCTTCGCTATAACCATCTCCCTCCATTAAATAAGGAAGTATTTTTCGAATCACTTTTGCCGATTTGTTTCCAAACGCATGTTTACTGAAATCAATGGCAGCTAACTTATTGGCAATTATCTGTTCTAAATTGAATTTAGATTGTAAAACCCGACTACACTCTTCCTGATCGTGAATAGAATAAATGGTATGCCATAACTTGTAAAGAGGTTCTTGCTCTATTGAGGGATCAATGGACTTTATTGACTTACTATTCAATATTTCGCCCGTTTTTCGATCATATAAATAGCCTTCTTTCTCACAGGCAACAACCTTCAATTCGAGTTTTAATAGATTTTCGTATTGGATTGAACCTCCGAAACATTGCCGGATGGCCTGTTTTGTAATATTTCCATTTAATCCTTTTGACAGTTGTTTATTGACATAGCAATTCTCTTTTTTTAAGTTCATTATCTTTAATAAGTCTGTAGGAGTTAGCTTTTCATTGTTATCTAAATGCTGAAAGATTGCCCATTTTTGTTCAGTGTTCAGCGCCAAATCTTCGCCTATACGGGAACCTATCTTTATATTGTTGATGTTTTCCCACATTTTAGATAATTGAAAAATGGGCGAACTTTTTGGGGCTACTTTGGGCCCAACAAAATATTCTTTACCATCCTTCCCGATACGCCAGAAACCTTCAAACTCACAAACCGATACCAATCCCTTTTGAGATTTCAGAGGCCGCTGAAAATAAATGATTTCATTCCTGATTTTATCAATCAATTCATTGGTCAGGATAGAAGGATATTCAATTTTTTGAGTTTTGCAAATCGCATCAAACTCTTCGATATATGCGTCGCGAGGGAAAATGTTTTCTTTTACTTTAAAGAATTCATTTGTTGATAATTCTTTGTAAAAATATTGGCCAATGGTTAATCCCTGTTCTTTTATTTTTTCGTGTCGACTTTTTACCGTTGCCACATACTCGGTATCTTTCTTTCCCAAATTGGCATCACTGCGGCTGCTTTTATAACCTCGTTTTTGATTAAGCCAAAGCAGCAAACGCCCTAATTCCATCGGTGAAACCGGAGAATGAACAGCTTTATCCCTCAATTCCCATAATTCCATTTTGGGTAAACTTCGAGTTGATTCATCTGGGAACATCTGATTTTTTACCATTACATCGACTAAATATTTGCGGCGTAATTGATAACGGTCATAACCCTTTCTTGCTGTTCGTGCTTTCGTGCGGAGAGAGTTTCTACTTTCGCCTGTGCCTTTTGCAAAATCTTTCCCTTCGGTTCCTTCATAAGGAATAATGCGGCTCCCCATTCCAAGAATATCGCATTTGGCTTTGCCGTTTTCAATATCTTCTGCAACTACCGCCCAGCCAATAGATGCCGAGCCTAAATCCAGTCCTAAAATTCTTTTCATGTTATTGTTGATTTATGTTTTTAGTTTAATATCTTTGAACCACAATTTGAAGCAAATCACAATAAGGATTATTCCGTTGTGAAAACATTTAAGTCGCCCTCGTCTTACAATACGGGGGTATTTTTTTTGCTAAAAATTTGGAAATTCTTAATTGTGAAATTTCATTACATGATACATACATTTAAAGCGGTTCCGATTAATCGGGATCGCTTTTTTCGTCTCTAAACTTACATTAATTTTATTTGGTATTTATGTTTTGTTTTACCAAATAGTTATATTTTTCAGGCTTTACAACATGCTATTTTATAGTATAAGCATAAAAAGAGCCGGAATCTTTCAATCCCGGCTCTTTTGGTTATAGTCGTATTGCTAAATTGTTGTGCTATACCGGTGGATTTGTTTCTGCTGTTTTCTTTTGCGAAGCCCGTACCTGCATGGCGCGTGCTGTTTTATATCTGCGGTAAAAATCCGGATCTTTACGTTTGTACTGCGAAATCAGCTTATCCAAGGTATTTTTAACAATTGTTTCGGCTTCATCAAATAAGGCACTTAATTTCTCAGTAACTCCCGTACGATCAATAATGGCTTCTTTGGTGCTTGATTTAACTCTGCTGAAATCAACAATCAGGTCTTTATAAGCCAATAAATCTTTAGGGCTGATTCCTTCAAGCGCAAGTTTGTCAGCCGGTATCAGGAGTGCTTCATCCAGAACAACGCCGGCCACTTTAAGCAATTCAGGTTGCGCCATGTGTTTAATATCGGAAACCTTATAGTTGAGGCGTTCCATCAAAGCATCATCACCGGTATCGTGCGCATAAGAATGCCCTGCACCGCAAATGTCGATTGTCCAATCGATCACATTCACCATCTTTTTATCCTTGTTGGTTTTTATCCCCTTTAGGTCTTTTTCTTGTTTGATTCCCTCGGAGTCAATCTGGATGGTGATTTGGTCAAGTTTGTTCACACCACTAAAAAATTTTGGAACCAGTGCCAGACTATCAGGATTAATCCTTGATTCTGTAACAATCAATTTGTAAGATTCTTGTTTTACTGTTTGTTTTTTTTCCATTGGGTTGTGGGTTTAAAATTAATAATGTCTAAATATAAAAAATTATATTGATATAAAAAGGGTGTACGACATTTTTCCCTTTTTTTACCTAACCTTGATTTTTGATCAGGATAGTTTGTGGTTTATAATTTTTCCCACTCACCCCAAGCCCCGCAAGCAGGGCTTTTCCCCTCTCTACGAGTAGAGAGGAGCGAGGTAAGCGAAGCGCACCGGGGGTGAGTGAAAATGAAGGAAGGGAATTTTGTCGTACACCCCTGCAATTGATGCGGATTCCAGATCTCTTGGATGTTTGGATAATTATTTTTCTTTATAAAACAGCAGAGATTGTTTTGCAACGTTGCGGGATGTTCTATCCATTGTTGAGATTGCCTTCGTGAAACCTTCGGAAGGCATATCCACTTCAGCCAACGACTTCGCGACATTGCAGGTTGTCCTATCAACAGTTCAGATCGTAATCTTGAAAATTGATTGAAATTGTATGAATGGGTTTCCGGGCAACTAAAGAGGGTTGCCCCTACATCCTTTCCGGAACGTCGATACCCAACAGTTTCATGCCGGTTTTGATGGTTTTACTTACCGTTTCGGCAATCACCAAACGCAGGTTGCGGGTATCAATATTTTCTTCAATCAGCATCGGGAATTCATGATAAAACTGGTTGAATTCCTTCACCAATTCGTAAATGTAGTTGGCCACCAAAGCAGGACTGTAATTATCTCCGGCTTCTTTCACTGCAACCGGAAATTGCGAAATGGCTTTAATTAACTGAAGTTCTTTTGTGGCAATCTCAGCGGTAGCTGTAATGTCACGATTTAATTCAATTCCCCGGTCGGCTGCTTTTCGTAATACCGAACGAATCCGGGCATAGGTATATTGAATAAACGGGCCTGTGTTGCCATTAAAATCTATGGATTCTTCAGGATTGAAAAGCATATTTTTCTTTGGATCAACCTTCAGCATAAAATACTTCAGAGCACCCAACGCGATCATTTTATAGGTTATTGCAGCCTGTTCAGGAGTGTAACCTTCCAATTTGCCTAATTCTTCAGATGTTTTACGCGATACTTCAATCATTTCGGCCATTAAATCGTCGGCATCGACTACCGTTCCTTCACGCGATTTCATTTTTCCCTGCGGAAGTTCTACCATTCCGTAGGAGAAATGGTGGAGTCCTTTGCCAAATTCGAAGCCCAGTTTATCGAGCAAAATGGATAAAACCTGAAAATGGTAATTCTGTTCGTTTCCAACTACGTAGATCATCTGGTCGATGGGGTAGTCCTGAAAACGTTCACGAGCGGTACCGATATCCTGAGTCATATAGACTGAAGTGCCGTCGCTGCGGAGTAGGATTTTCTGATCCAAACCTTCCGGAGTAAGGTCTGCCCAAACCGATGAGTCTTCTTTTTGATAGAAAACACCTTCAGCCAATCCGCGCAGCACTTCGTCTTTTCCATAAAGGTAGGTTTCCGATTCGTAATAAATTTTGTCGAAATCGACACCCAATTCTTTGTAAGTTACATCAAACCCGGCGTAAACCCAATCATTCATGGTTTTCCAAAGTTCAACGGTTTCAGGGTCTTTCGCTTCCCATTTGAGTAACATTTCGCGGGCTCCCATCATGGCAGGCGCATTTTGCTCGGCATTTTCCTTGGTTTCGCCCTGCTCCATTAAGGCGGCAATTTCCTTTTTGTATTCCTGATCAAATTTCACATAGTACTTTCCGACCAAATGGTCACCTTTTATTCCTGAAGTTTCGGGCGTTTCCCCATTGCCCCACATTTTCCAGGCATACATCGACTTGCAAATATGAATTCCACGATCATTTACAATGTTGGTTTTTACCACCTTGTTTCCGTTGGCTTTCAAAATTTCGCAAAGCGAAAAGCCGAGTAGGTTGTTGCGGATATGTCCCAAATGAAGGGGTTTGTTGGTATTTGGCGATGAATATTCGACCATCACAAGTTTCGAAGAATCGGTTGGTTCAGTGATGCCGAAATGTGGATGAGCCGTGGCCAAATTCAAAACTGAAATCCAATAACTGCTTGAAATGACCAAGTTGAGAAAACCTTTAACGACATTGTATTTTTCGACTTCTGCTACATTTTGCTGAAGGTAATCACCAATTTCGGCAGCAGTTTGTTCCGGAGATTTTTTCGACATCCGTACGAATGGAAAAACCACCAGTGTAATGTCACCTTCGAATTCTTTACGGGTGATCTGCAATTGTACAAGAGAGGGTTCAATCTGTTGATTGTAACAATGCGCTATGGCTTCAACAATCTGGACACTTATTATCTGTTCGATCGACATTTTTAGTACTTTGAAATTTGAGCGACAAAGATATTTGATTTTTTATCAAATTTTATAAACATAAAAACCACATAGACACATAGACCACATAGGTTTTGGCTTTCAATTCTTTTTCCTATATGTACTATGTATCTATGTGGTTATAAACCAATTTATTTAGTCCATTTGCAAATATCCTGGCTCTTATTTCATTTTAAATATTTCGAATTCAACCCTGCGGTTTTGTAAGCGGCCTTCTTCGGTATTGTTTGATGCAATTGGTTTTGCTTCGCCGAAAGCTTTTTGATGAATAATCCGGTCGGCTGATATTCCTTTGGATGTTAAGTATTCAACAACAGAATCTGTACGATCTTGAGAAAGTTTGATGTTGGATTCATCAGATCCCTGACTGTCAGCATATCCGTATGTGTTTACTTTATATGCTAGATCAGCTTTAAGAGTTACAAGGAGCTTATCCAGAATTCCTTTTGAATAGTTGGTTAAATAGCTCTTGCCCGAAACGAAATGAACCGGAGTAACTTGTATATTCTGAATGGTAATCTGGTCGGCGGTAATTTCTTTGGAAACTACTTTTGCAGGGCATCCTTTATTATCTTTTACACCGGCAACGGTTGGGCAATCATCTTCAGCATCAACAATGCCATCTTTATCCTGATCGAGAGGACAGCCACCCGCGTCAACTTTATATCCTTTAGGCGTATCAGCGCATTTATCATCTTTGTCGGCAATTCCGTCACCGTCAGTATCCGGGCAACCTTTCATGCTAGCGATCCCGGCAACATCAGGACATGAATCATCTTTGTCGGCAATGCCATCCTTATCTTTATCCGGACAGCCTTTCAACGAAGTCAATCCGGCAACTGTAGGACAATCGTCCAAATAATCTGCGACACCATCGCTATCCGAATCAACAGGGCATCCTGTGGCATCAACAGCAACTCCCGCAGGAGTATTCGTGCATTTATCCTTTTTATCTGAAACGCCATCCATGTCAGTATCTTTGATCTTTCCAAAGTCAAATTCAATCCCGATAGTTCCTTTGAAAATGTCGTCGTTTACAGTTTCAGTACCTCTTTTCGCATCAATGCCACTTAGATATCCGGCATCGAGATATAATGCAGCATTTGGATTAAAGTAGTATTTGGCACCTGCACCCACATTAAAATTCAGGCCTGAAGTTGAATTGTCAGCCAAAAATCCAGGACCTGCAAATAGGTAAGGACGGAATTTGCTGTCTTCGGTCAAAATTTTAAACCGTAAATTAAGAAAAGCGTTTGCCATATCGACACCACCATCTTGTTCTGAATTTAATAGACCCAGGTCACCTTTAAGCATAACATCAAACCTTGAGCTGAGGTATCTGCTCAGGTACAATTCTGGCATTAGACCAACACCTCCTTGGTTGCTTGGACTATAGGCACCTAATCCAGCACCAAAACCCATTTTTTTATCCGAGGTTTGAGCCTGACTGCTTGCTGCAAAAGCAAGGATCAAGGAAAGTAAAACTACTTTTTTCATGGAATTTGATTTTTATGGTTAATATACTTGTTTAATCATCAACTAAATCGTATTGATTTGGATAAATAATTTTGTATGATAAACCTACGAAAAATATTTTGTAATACAGGACAATTATTTTACTTTCTTTTTCATAGATTTTCAAATAGGCAGGCTTCTTTCTGAAAAATTATATAACAAATAGTGTTTACATCCAATCCAATGAAAAAGAATAAAAAAATCCATGCCTGTAGAGGCATGGATTTTTAAAATGATCAGATACAAATTATTTTTATTTTACAATTTCTATTTCTGTTCTGCGGTTCAATTTGCGTCCTTCAGGAGTATCGTTTGAAGAGGCCGGTTTTGTTATGCCAAGTCCTTCCTGTGAAATGATACGATCCTTTTTGATTTTCGCGGCAACAAGGGCTTTAGCTACTACGCTTGCACGGTTTTTAGAAAGATTCTTATTGAGCATTTCCGGTCCAGAGCTATCAGCATTTCCATAGATTTTTACTTTATAGGTGCTGTTTTCTTTGAGCAATTTTACGAGTTGGTCAATTTTTGCTTTTTCATTTTTTGTAATATTAGTCATATTGCTCTCGAAATAAACCGGAGCAGCTTCAGGTTCAACTACAACAGGCTCAGGTTTTGGACAACCTTTGTATTCTTTTAAACCTGCAACAGTCGGGCATTCATCTTCATCATCAACTATACCATCTTTGTCAGTATCAATCGGACATCCGGTTGCATCAACTTTATATCCTTTTGGTGTACCGGCACATTTGTCATCTTTATCTGTAATTCCATCGCCATCAGTATCCGGACAACCTTTTAAGCTGGCAATACCGGCAACTTCCGGACAAGCATCGTCTTTGTCTGCAATTCCGTCCTTATCGCTGTCAGGACAACCTTTCAATGAGCTAAGTCCTGCTACAGTTGGACAGTCATCAATATAATCAGCAACACCGTCACCATCAGTATCAACAGGGCAACCCTTTTCATCAACAGCAACTCCGGTAGGAGTGTTTGGACATTTATCCTTTTTGTCTGAAACACCGTCCATGTCAGCATCTTTGGTCTTTCCAAAATCGAATTCCAAACCTAAGGTGCCTTTGAAGATATCATCACTCACAACTTTTGTACCTCTTTTAGCGTCAATTCCACTAAGGTAACCTAAGTCAAGATACAAGGCAGTGCTTGGTCTAAAGTAGTATTTAGCTCCCAAACCCGCATCAAAATTTAATCCTCCGGTAGCATTGTCTGCCAGATATCCTGGACCTGCAAAAAGATAAGGACGAAATTTTTTGTTTTCGTTGGCAAGCTTAATCCGTAAGTTTAAAAAAGCATTAGCTAAATCGATACCACCATCTTGTTTTGAATTTAATACTCCAAGATCACCCTTAACCATTAAATCAAATCTTGGGCTCAGATATCTGCTCAAATACAATTCAGGCATCATGCCAAAACCATCCTGATCGCTGGTACTATAAGCACCTAGTCCTAATCCAAGACCCCATTTTTTATCTTCGGTTTGAGCATTAAGGCTGACCGTAAAAGCCAGAATCATAGAAAGTAAAAATAGTTTTCTCATAATCATTTTTGTTTGGTTTTAAATATAAAAGTTCAATATTATTTCTAATGAATGTAATAACAAATCTTTAATAATTTTGTTGAATTCAGAGTGGATTTCTTGTAGACAGCTCTGAAATATGTTCTGAAATTGAAATATACTTTTTAATTGTTTGCTTTATTGCTTACTAGCGAAACAAAGCTAAAAAAATAAATTATTATTCACCTAATTATTTTTAGTTTATTAAATGAATGTATTTTTGTTCCAAACTATACGGATTTGTACGCTATAATTGACATAGAAACTACGGGACAGGCATCATCAACGGGTAAGATTACCGAGATTGCTATTTTTATTCATAACGGATTTGAAATTACCGACTCTTTTACCAGTTTGATCAACCCTGAATGTTACATTCCCGGGTTCATCACTAACCTTACGGGAATTGACAACGAAATGGTTAAAAATGCACCCCGCTTTTTTGAAATTGCCCGTAAGATTGTGGAGATCACTCAGGATAAAATTTTTGTAGCCCATAATGTCAGTTTCGATTATCGGTTTATTCAGGAAGAGTTTATACGTTTGGGTTACGATTACCAGCGGAAAACCATGTGTACCGTCAGAATGGGACGAAAGTTTATACCTGGCTATAAATCCTATTCCCTTGGGAAGCTGTGTGATGAGCTCAACATCTCTATCAATGGTCGTCATCGTGCTGCCGGAGATGCACTTGCAACGGTAAAATTGTTTGAAATGATACTTGCGCGAAAAGCGCTTAAAGAAAGTAAACAAACACCCAATCAACTTAGGTTATTTTGAATAATGCCTGTTGGTTGAGATCTCATGCTGTTGAGTAAAATGGCGTGGAAGAGCATAAAAAAACCGCATGTTCAATGCGGTTTTAATTTGATTTTTATTCTGAGAGCTTCTCAACAGATTTATCTTCTTCTTCTACGGGATCATTCAGCAAATTTAATTCACTGAGTAGTTGGTGCCACTGAAAAATCTTTTTCATGTCAGACACATAAACACGATCCTGATCATAGTCAGGTAAAACTTCGGCAAACATTGCTTTTAGTTCATTGGTTGATGCTTTGGCTGAAATAACTTTACCGTTTGCCTGAATTTTCTCAAACAATTCTTTCAATTGAATTTCACCGGTTTGAGTAAAAACTGAAATATCGGACAAAGCACTGATTTTTGAAGTTGAATAGGCCGGAATTCGCTTGCCTGTGAGCAAGGATTCAACGATAATACTGTTTTTTACTTCGGTTACCATTTTAAATAAACCCGGTTGACCGCTGATCGATAATATTCCTTTTAACATACGTTGCTATATTTTTTCAGTGGCGAAGATAGTAACTTTCCATGAAGTAAAAAAAACTCCCGGATTTACCGGGAGCCATTCCTATTTAAATCTGATTTGGTGATTAAATCCAATGCTTATCCAACGTCCGGGTTGTTCGATTGTACCCAGATCATAATATTTAGTGTTTAAAAGGTTCGTAGCCATCACGTATAATTCGGTTGATGGAGTTTTCCACATTATGCGTGTATTGGCTTGCCAAAATGGTGTGTAAGGCTTGGTAGCAATGCGCATACCATTTCTATCCTGATAGCTAAAACGCCACGACCCTTTCAGATTTCTCCATATTTTATGATTGATTTCCAGATCGAATTTGTGTTTCAGGTTATCGAGCACATAATATGAATAGACATCATTATCGCCTTTATCGAGTTCAATGTATGAATAGTTTATTCCGAACTTGGTGATAAAGATGCTTCTGTTCCATATCTTTTCAGGAAAGAAACTTCCAGCCAATTCCAATCCGGTTGTGTTGATCCGCGTCAAGTTTTGAGCCTGCCATTTATTCGTTTCGTTTTCGCGAACCCAGTCGATTAAATCTTTGCCTATGCGGTAAAATACTCCGGCATGGCCTGAAAATCCTATGAAATTCAATTTTAATCCGCCCTCGTAATTGATCGACTCTTCAGGTTTTAGCTCCGGATTGCCAACATTGGTTGGTCCGGCATAAAACAAGTCGGTAAATGTTGGCATACGAAGGCTCGAACTTGCCGATCCGTATAATTTGTAATGATCTGAAAGCGCATAGGAAGCATCAATTCCGGGATAAATATTCCAACCGAAGTCAAGATCTGAGATCCGGTTAGTCATTATTCCAGCCGAAATAGAAAGATTTTTCAGAATGATTGAATGCTCGCCAAAATAGGAAATGCTTGTCCGTGAATACGATTTGGTGAAGGACTTACCGGGCTCACCGGGAACTTCAATGGGTGTAGTAAGGGGTTCGCCCAAAACATTGCTCCATATATTTTCTGACCTGATTTCGGCACCAAAAGCAGTTTTTCCGAAACGCGAAGCAAACCAGGCATTCAGGTTACTTCCGAAAACATCGGTGAGGTGGTAGTTGTGTCCCTTATACCAGCTGGCAGGTTCACTGCGGAACAATTCGAAACGATCCTGATGACGCCTCCAATATACCGAAGGGGTCAGATGAATTTTCGTGCCCGATTCAAACTTCAGGGAAGAAAAAGTGGTTTTTGTTTCTTCATATTGATTGGGATAAGTTGCCGTGTAGAAGCTGTTTGCTCCAAATGCTTTATTCGTAAGTCCAAACTGAAAATCGAGCGAACCGGGTTTGGTATCGAGTTTGGCCTGATAAAAACCATTCCAGATTCTGAAATCAGTATTTTCAATATAACCATCAGACGATGAGTGATTAAAAGCTAAAAACTGATTCAAGGATCCAGTACTTAAATTTCCGGAGGCATTCACATCAATCAGTTTGTGCTGGCCGACTGAGGCATCAACTTTCAGGTTAGTACTTCCTTCCGAGTTGGTAATAATATTAACCACTCCGGAAAATGCATTGGGTCCAAAAACCCGTGCAGCCGGTCCTTCAAGGATTTCGATTCGCTGGATGTTTTTTAAACTGACCGGAAGGTCGAGGGCATGATGCCCTGTTTGGGGATCGGAGATGTTGATGCCATTTAGAAGGATTAGGGTTTGATCGACTGATCCTCCCCGGATTGAAATGTCAGCCTGAACTCCACTGGGACCGCGCTGCCTGACATCAACACTCAGCACATACTCCAGAAGTTCCTGAATACTTTGGACGGGGGCCGCCTCAATTTCTTCTCTGCTGATCACGGATACTACCCGTGCCACCTTCGAGAAAGCAACAGGTGCTCTTTGGACACTGACCTCGACTTCGTCAAGATCATACTCCATTTTTACCGTCGAACTGTCGGATTGGGCAAAAACGATTTCAGGTTCAGTAACAATAGTGTAAACAGCCAATAGTACACCAATGCGAACGGGCTTTTTCAAGGCACTGAACAATGAATATGCTTTTCCTCCCCATCGTTTGAAAGTAAAAATTTCAGTCCCGTTAATGGATCTGTTTAATTTTTTCATTGAATGGTTTTGTTAAAAATTTGAAGCGGCTAAAGTAGTAAATTTTTGTATCAGCCATAAAAACCAAAAATTTTGATTTTAATTTGATTTAAAAAGTACCAAGAATATTCTGTAATTCCGAATTTATTCTGACTCGAAATATTTGTTTAATAACATGTTGTAATTTGGAAACAAAGTTATGTATGGCATCGTATAGAAAAACATTGAATCTCTTTCTGAGATGTTATAAATATTCTTTATAAGCAATAAAAAATATCGAAGAATAAAAGACTTTCAAATCCTTTTTTTACTGAATCGAATCCATATATTTGTATCAATATTAACAATCAAAAAACGAACGCCATGACACAGCTTCAATTTAACACAGCACTTTTAAGCCTGCAAGACAAGTTGTTATATTATGCCTTGAGTCTAACCTCAGATCAGGAAAAGGCGCAGGATTTATTGCAGGAGACTTTTCTGAAAGCACTAACATATCGTGATAAATTCACACAGAATACCAATTTCAAAGCGTGGATCTATACCATTATGAAAAATACTTTCATTAACAATTATCGTAGAAATGTGAAGACAAAAAACACTTTCGATGGAGCGAATAATGATTTTCATTTGAAATTTCAAAACGATAAAAGTTATCCATCACCAGAGTCGGTATACAGTTCGAAGGAAATTATCAAATGTATAAATGCATTGGATAGTGAATATAAAGTTCCTTTTAATCTGTTTCTGGATGGATTTAAATATAAAGAAATTGCCGAGCAACTTGAACTCCCGCTTGGCACAGTAAAAAGTAGAATTTTCTTTACTAGAAAAAAACTGGAAAAGTCTTTAAAAGACTATGCTTACTAACAACGATTTTTTTGTTCGAAAATAAGTTGGGTTTACGGGTAAAAATGGTTCACTTTTAGTGGATCATTTTTTTTTGTAATTTAAGGATGACTTATCTTTGAAGTAAAAATTCACACTCATGAAAAAAATAGCAATTCATCTGGCTGATGGTTTTGAAGAAATTGAAGCTGTCAGCATTATCGATGTTTTACGTCGGGCCGACCTTGATGTTTTGGTTGTTTCAGTAACCGGGAATCCTGAAGTAACCGGGGCTCATCGAATAAAAGTAATTGCAGATGTGTTGTTTGAGCAGGTCAATTACGATGAAATTGGCATGATCGTTTTGCCTGGAGGAATGCCTGGAGCGACAAATCTGGATGCACATGAAGCCTTAAAGATTCAGATTAAAAAATTTAATGCCGGCAACAAACCTTTGGCTGCAATTTGTGCTGCTCCGTTAGTGTTCGGAAATCTTGGAATTATGGAAGGTAAGCAGGCCGTTTGTTATCCGGGATTCGAAAAATACCTGAAGGGAGCAGAAATCCTTTCAATTCCGGTAGTTGATTCGGGAAATATAATAACCGGCAGGGGAGTAGGAGCTGCTCTGGAATTTGCATTGAAAATCGTTGAAAAAATGGTCTCAGCAGATAAAGCTGAACTCCTTAGGGCTCAAATGCTGGTAAAATAATAGGCAGAATTACCGGTATTGTAAATTTATGCCGTTGTCGTTGATGGAATCGAAAAAAAGAATGAACTTCCTATTCCGGGAGTGCTTTCAGCCCAAATAGTGCCATTGTTTTTATCTACAAATTCTTTACACAGAACCAGTCCAAGACCCGATCCGTCTTCGTTATTGGTTCCTTTGCGTTTTACCTTTGAATCAATACGGAATAAATTTGCCAGATCTTCTTTCGAAAGTCCTATCCCGGTATCTTTTACTGAAACAAGAACTTCGTTTCCAGTGTTTTTCGCATCAATCTCGATGGTGCCGTTTTCGGGTGTAAATTTGATCGCATTACTGATCAGATTTCGAAGTACGGTCTCAATCATCATTGGATCGGCAAATACTTGCAGACATGGGTCATGAATGTATTCAAGTTTGATTTGCTTTTGGTTGGCCATTGAATGCAAAACGCTCAGTGCATTGTCAAGTATTCGCTTGAATTGAATTTCAATGGGTGAAAATTTTAATCTTCCCGTTTGCGAACGCGACCACTCGAGCAGGTTTTGAAGCAACCGGAAGATATTGTTCGTTGATTGATTGATATCGGTCGCAAATTTCCGTCGTTCATCTGCTGTAAATTTGTCATAGTCTTTGCTCAAAAGAAAAGAGTAGCCCATCACGTTGTGCAGGGGGTTTTTTAAATCGTGTGCAATAATCGAAAAAAACTTGTTTTTCGATGCGTTTAAGAGCCTCAGTTCTTGTTCACTTTTCTCAATCAATCGGTTTTTTTCTTCGAGTAACTTATTCGATTTCAGCTTGTCGGAGTATTTTAAAAGTCCAAACAAAACCAACAAAAGAAGTAGACTGGCAGTTATAAATCCAAGAATTTTGAGCTGCTTATTTTTAGTCAATTGGATATTGGTGAGTTCATGCTGGGTATTTAGCCGAGTGATTTCATTTTCCTTTTTTTCGGTTTCATATTGTTTCTCGAGATTTGCAATTTGCTCAAACTTTTGCTTCTCTACAATACTGTCATTATATTGATAATACAGAATATGGTTGTCTAATGCGTGCCTGTAATCTCCCTTTTTTTGATAGACCTCCGAAAGGCCAAAATAAATTTGCTTCCATAAAAGTAACTCCCTGTTGTACTTTTTGGTAAGGCTCAGACTTTTATTATACGACGAAATTGCTTGATCGAATTTACCTTGTTTGCTCAGAACATTTGCAATCCCATGCTCAATATCTGCTTCATAATGCAACCAGCCTATTTCCTGAAATTTTTTCCATGAAATATTAAAGTAATTGATTGCCTTATCCAGGCTATCCGGGTAATTTGGGAAAACAGTCGCAATATTTGATAACGAAATAGCATACCGGTCATCTTTCCCAGTTTTCTTGAATAAGTAAAGTGCCTTATGATAATTCACGATTGCTGAATCAGGCATTTTCATCCGGGCATATGAAGCCCCAAGGTAATCATAGTCAATAGCCAAACTGCCTGAATCTCGAATGGATTTATTGAGTTCAACTGCCTGCCTAAAGTAACTGATCGCTTCACTGAAATTATCCATTTCGTCGTGTACCAAGCCAATATTTGCCAGTAATTCGGCACTGTAATCCGGATCTCTTCTACTCAGTTTTAAACCTTCAATATAACTTGCAATGGCCTCTTTGCTTTTCGACATATTGAAATTTGAAATTCCAATGTAGCTATAACAAGTGGTCATACTCGTGGTGTCATTAATCTGTCGATACAAGGGCAAAGCCTTTTCATAAAACCGGATAGCATCGGTAAATTCTCTGGCAGTGAAACAAATTTTAGCAGATTGATACACTGATTTTGCTTGTTCCTCTAATTGTTTATTGGCAACGGCCAATTGGTAAGCCATTTTGTTATATGAATTACTTAAGGCAGAATCCTGTATTGTGATTTTTGAAAGTTGCAGATAAAGTTTAGTCTTTTGAATATCGTCTACTTTTTCGCATAAACTCAGCAAGCTATCAACTTTCGATTGTGATGAAGCAAGTGAAACGAGCAGTATTGACGTAATGATTAAGAAAAGCTTTTTCATGAACTTAATTAGAAAATACAAATATGTTCATTTTTTTGAAATCCATACTTTTTTCAGCATTCAGATGTTACCTTTTAGCTCGTTTCTATACAATCAAAAGGTTTTCGATTGGAATAATATTTTCCCCTTTGTATCTCAGCATCAGGTTAGCCAGTGCCAGCGTGTCTTTTTCGCAATAGCGAATAATCCGGTCGAGATCTCCTTCCTGGTAATAAACCCGGGCAACCTGACTTCCGTCAATATCATCCTTCGGGGTTGGAATATTAAAAACGGCACACAGCAAATCGAGCGAAGTGTAATTTTTATAATCGCCAAACTTCCACAATTGTAAGGTATCCATTAACCGGTCTTTGATTTCCCAAGGTTTTGCTCCTGATATGTCCAGAATTTTAGGTAACCGAAGTCCATTGATTAAGGTGCGGCGGGCAATATACGGGTAGTCAAATTCCTGCCCGTTGTGTGCGCACAATTTTTTGCCCGGATTCGACATGAATTTTTCGAGCATTGCATTGAAATCCTTCAAGAGTTGTTTCTCGTCCGAATCGTGAAAAGATTTCACCCGATAGAATCGTTCTCCATTCTTTTGAATGATGACACCTGCCGAAATGCAAATAATCCGGCCAAATTCAGCGTAAATTCCGGCACGTTCATAAACATCGGATGGAAGTTGATTTTCTTCCCTGAAGTAAGTTGACTTTTTATCCCATAAGTGCTGCAAACGTTCAGACAGTTCGCCGAATTCAGCTTTTTGAGGAGCTGTTTCGATGTCGATAAACAATATGTCTTCGGATGAGAGTGATTCAAACATTTAGTGTAGATTTTGCTGTATATAATTGGTGAGAATATTAATAGCTACCAAATTGTTACCACCTTCAGGAACAATGATATCGGCAAATTGCTTGGTTGGTTCAATAAACTGGATATGACTGGGCCGAACTGTTTTGGAATAGCGATCCAAAACCATTTGAACATTGCGTCCACGCTCGATGATATCGCGCTGAATAACACGCGCTAAACGAACATCCGAGTCGCAGTCGACAAAAACTTTGATGCCCATTTGTTCGCGCAAAATAGCTGGTGATAAAACCAGAATGCCTTCGATAATTACCACTGATTTGGGTTTAATTTCCCGGGTTTCGTCGGAACGGGTACAGGTTAGGTACGAGTAAATGGGTTCCCGAACCGATTGTCCCGCTTTTAGTCGGATGATGTGGTCGACCAATAGTTCAAATTCGATGGATGCCGGATGGTCGTAGTTGATTCGTTGTCGTTCCTCCATGGGCAAGTGACTGTTGTCTTTGTAATACGAATCCTGCGAGATTACAGCGACTTCGCCTGCCGGAAGTTTCTCTATAATTTTCTGAACTACTGTTGTTTTACCCGAACCGGTTCCACCGGCAATCCCGATTACTAACATGGAAAAGTTTTTCATCAAAGATAATGAAGTGTCCGACTTTTAAGCAAGCGAAATTACACGTTGTGGAACAGAGAAGAGAAAATGTTAACTTCGCTATTGAAATGATTTAAATTATCTAGCTATGATTAACCATGTTGTGTTGTTTAAACTGAAAAAATACGAATCTGAAAGTGAAAAGCAGAATATAATTGGCTCCATTGAGGATGCGCTGCTCGGTCTTTTGGGTAAAATTGATGAGCTGAAATTCATTGAAGTAGGCGTTAATTACGAATTGGCTTCAAAATCGCACGACGTTTGTCTGATCACTCATTTTGAAACAGTGGAACAACTCGACAGTTACCGGATTCATCCGGAACATCTTAAAGTTGCTGAACTTATCGGCCAACATGCTGTTGAAAGAGCAGCCGTTGACTTCGAGTTTTAGGCGAAAACGACTTTTTTTCAAGACAAATTTTCAAACTTAATTATTCTTTAACGCATGGAAGGATTGTATCCATTAAAGTTTACCCCCATTTACAAGGATAAAATCTGGGGCGGAAATAAAATAAAAACGGTTCTGAATAAGGACTTTGGCCAGCTGCCGAACTGTGGCGAAAGTTGGGAACTTTCCGGAGTTGATGGCAATGTTTCGGTGGCTGCGAATGGATATCTGGCCGGAAATACCCTTGAAGAACTCATCGAGATTTACATGAGTGATTTGGTTGGAGAGAAAGTATTCGATACCTACGGAATTGAATTCCCGTTACTCATTAAATTTATTGATGCCAACGATGATTTGTCGATTCAGGTACATCCTGACGATAAAATGTCGAACGAACGTCACAATGCGTTTGGTAAAACCGAAATGTGGTATGTGATGCAGGCCGATAAAGGATCAAAATTGCAATCAGGATTTAATCAACCGGTAAATCAGGACAAGTACCTTTTTAAGCTCGAACACAACGAACTGACCGATATTCTGAATTTCGAAGAAGTCGTTCCCGGCGATGTATATTTCATTCCGGCTGGTCGGGTACATGCTATTGGTAAAGGAATTTTGTTGGCCGAGATTCAGCAAACCTCAGATGTTACCTACCGGATTTATGACTACGATCGCCGCGACGATAAGGGCAATCCACGCGAATTGCATACTGAACTTGCTTTGGATGCCATTGACTATACGCTTTCTCCGGAGTACAAAACCAAATACACCTCGAAAACGAATGAGACCGTTGAGTTGGTAAAATGCAACTATTTTACGACCAATGTTCTGGAAATTAATCAGCAGATTGAACGAGATTACAACAAACTCGATTCGTTTGTCATTTATATCTGTCTCGAAGGTGAATTGCAGATTGAAACCGAATCTGGTTCCGAATTGGTGAAAAAAGGAGAGACCATCCTGATTCCTGCATCCATCGAAAATGTGCAACTAAAGCCACAATCAGCATCAGTAAAAATGCTTGAAGTTTACATCGGATGAAAATATCAGAAAAGGTCATTAGTCAATAGGGAAAGGGCTAAAAATGACGAACCAATGATTTTTTCCTATTGACTAATGACTAGACTAATTTCAAATTCATGATCAAACAAGCCAAGTTCCTTATCAGCAATACCGACGTTAAAAGGTGTCCGCCAGCCGACCGGCCTGAATATGCTTTTATCGGTCGGTCAAATGTGGGCAAATCGTCGCTCATCAATATGCTTGTTGGTCAGAATAGTCTGGCGAAAGTTTCTGTCAGGCCAGGTAAAACCCAGCTGATTAATCATTTCATTATTGACGAAAGCTGGTATCTGGTTGATTTGCCGGGTTACGGATATGCCAAAATTGCAATTTCTGTTAAAGAAAAATTTCAAAAATTAATAAGCAGGTACATTCTCGACCGCGAAAATCTGTATTGTTTGTTTGTCCTGATTGACATCCGTCATAGCCCTCAGGCCATTGATGTTGATTTCCTGACCTGGCTCGGAGAGAACCATATTCCATTCGCAATAATTTTCACGAAGGCTGATAAGCTTGGGAAGGTTACTGCTGCCAAAAATGTAGCATCCTACACTCAGGAACTGAAGAAATATTGGGAAGAATTACCACCTTTCTTTGTGAGTTCATCGCTCGACGGAACAGGCCGGGAAGAAATTGTTTCGTATATCGAAACCATCAATAAATCCTGAGAATCATCGTATTGGGTGTGGCGATTTCTGAATCGCCATTTTGATTGATGTAGTTCCGAAATCCTGCCCGTTGGGTCAGGCGGGCGCAACGCCCGGAAGAAACGCGAATTGGAATTCGCGGCATCGAACTAAACAGGCAAATTGGATATGCGCAAGATTTTTTTACCTTTGCCCGCATTCCAGAAACACAAATTTAAAAAGGAAGAAATGTCAAGAAAAGCTCCTCTAAAAATTTTTCCGTGTACAAAAAGTGTGGATTTAACCAGGCGGATTTGTGATAGCCTTGGTGTTGAAATGGGAAAGACATCCTGTCCGGTATTTTCGGATGGCGAGTTTGAACCTTGTTATGAAGAAACGATCCGTGGATCACATGTATTCATTATCCAGTCGACTCCGCCACCTGCAGATTATCTGATGGAATTACTCCTGATGATTGATGCTGCCAAACGAGCTTCGGCTTATAAAACCATTGCTGTAATTCCATATTTTGGCTATGCCCGTCAGGATCGGAAAGATAAACCAAGAGTTTCAATTGGAGCTAAGTTGATTGCTGATTTACTTTCAACAGCAGGTGCCGACCGCATCATAACAATGGATTTACATGCTGATCAGATTCAGGGTTTCTTTAATGTCCCGGTTGACCATTTGTATGCGTCTTCGCTATTTATACCTTTTATCAGCAAAATGGGCTTAAAAAATCTGGTAGTTGCCTCTCCGGATGTTGGCGGAACAAAACGAGCCAACACCTATGCTAAAATGCTTGGTACCGACATGGTAATTTGCCATAAATCGCGGGCAAAGGCTAATGTGGTTGACAGCATGACCCTGATAGGTGATGTGAAAGGCAAAGATGTGATTATTGTTGACGACCTAATTGATACTGCCGGTACCATTGCCAAAGCTGCCGATTTGATGATGGAAAAGGGCGCAAACAGTGTTCGGGCTTTTGCTGCGCACGGTGTTCTTTCTGGTCCTGCTTATGAAAAAATTGAAAATTCAGCATTGACTGAAGTCTATTTCACCGATTCAATTCCGGGTAAAAAAGAATCAACAAAAATCAAATACATCCCAATTGCTGCCGCATTTGGCGAAGCAATCGAACGGGTTTATAAAAATCAGTCAATTAGTTCGATGTATTACGGCTAATTGTATATATTTGCACCGCTTTTTCCATAAGCACATGTTATGCATGCTGTTAGTCTCGCCTAAGGCGAGAAGGACTGAGTACCATAATCTTAAAACAAAAAAAGTAAAATGAAATCAATTTCGATTAAATGTACAAAAAGAGAAGTCGTTGGTAAAAAAGAAGCCAAAAGACTCCGTGTTGAAGGATTAGTTCCTGGCGTACTTTATGGAG
>JBBQMW010000058.1:0-22603 GCA_038329265.1 Bacteroidales bacterium
CGTTTCATTAAAAATTTAGTTGTTCCTATGTTGTTTCCATCGGCAAACAAATCGACGGTATATTCGCCCGGTATGAATTCTACTCCTGCATTGTCCCAAAAAATATTGACTGACAGCGCGTTTCCTTCGTAAGTCACTTCGCGCTTGGCTGAATAGGGTATTTTCAGGTCTTCAAATTTAAACACATCTTCGGGCGATTTCTGAAAAAGTACCTGATTCGGTTTCTGGATACGCACATAAATCACTTTTTCGCCGCGTGGTGCAGTCACATTTTTACTCAGTGTAAAACTTATCCTGATTTGCTCGGCCCGACGTGCGCTCTCGGCATCTTTTCCGCGTGCGTTGATTCCAACCGCAACCAACTCAGTTGCCTCAAGCAGTTCAGCCATTTTTACTTTTTCCTGAAGGTGTTCTTTCTCCTTTGCCAACTCCTGATTCTTTGTCTCAGACTGAGCAAAATCCTCTTTAACCTGCACATTTTCGGCCATCAACTTTTCATTCCGGCGGTTGAGCGAATCGACCTGTACGATGTAATTTTTCATGATCCCCCGAAGTGTCGTTACCTCAGCGCGATATCGCGAAATCTCATCGTAACTCATCTTTTTAATCTGACCAACTTCGAGCAGCAAATCCTGTACTTTGGTTTGAGCACTGTCCAATTCCGTTTGAAGGGTTACGTTATTGGTGTGAATCGAATCATAATTGGTTACCATGGTATTCAATTCTGTCTGAATCGATTCTTTCTCCATATTCAAGGCATGCATCAACTTTTGGTTGTCGCTGCGTTGCACAAAGAAAACCGTTATCACCGCTATCAGCAAAAGCGACAGCATGATAATGATCAGATTGTTTCTTCTTTCCTTATCGGTTTCGCCAAGCGAAAAACCTTTCTTTTTCTGGCTATATTCATCCATCCTGAAAGAATTTTGGAGTATTTGTTAAGAGTTGGCAAAAGTAATATTTTTAAGCCAATCCGGAAGTCTTCGCTATGATTTTACATTCCCGTAGATTGCAGAAATCAAAACGATTTGAGTCTGACACCCACAAAGAAAGAACGGGGCAATGCCGGCCCATAAACGTAATTGCTGTCGCGGTTCTTCCCCGAATCGAAATCGGACTGATACGCATTGGTGATGTTCTTCACTCCTCCAAAAATCTCGAGTCCCGAATCAACCGTTGGCAAATTGAAGGTATACGAAACTTTGGTGTTAAGCTCGGTAAACGACGGAGAAGTTACATATTCATTAATGGTTTGTTCCGGAGCTCCTGCAAAGTGCGCCAGTTGCATTTTTCCGGTATAAACGCTGCTCACCGAAGCACTAAACTTACTATTCGGAGTGAAAGACAGTGTTAAATATCCGTATTCGTTGGGCGAACGCAAAAATTCGCGCATGGGCTCCAATCCCTGAATATTCTCTACAGGCTCGTCATACAAACTCTTTTGCAAGGTAATTCCGGCTTCGAGTTGGACTTTCCGATTGTAATTCCCGCGCAATTCAAGCGTTCCGCCACTCACTGCCGCTCCCTGCCCGTTCCGTTTTTCGAAAAGATTACCGAATTCGTCGGAACCATTCGGTTGCAAATAGAATACATCTTTCAGCTGTGTGTGGAAACCTTCGAGCGTAAAACCAAGGATAAATACCTCTGAAGGCCGGTCATAATTGACTGATCCACTGAAGCTGTTTGAGCGTTCTTCGGTTAAATCCGGATCAAGCGAAATGCGCGAAACTCCTCCGCCGGCAAATGCAATGTGCATATCGGTGTCAAACGATTGCGGTGCACGGAAACCGGTTCCCCAAGTCAGTCGAAACTGAGTATTGGAATGATACCTGTAAAGCAACGAAAATCGTGGACTGAGAATAACCTTGTCGACCAGATTGTGCTTATCGGCACGCAAACCTGCCAGAAAAGTAAAATTTGGTATAATCTCCCAGTCGCTTTGTGCAAAAAACCCAAAGTTTTTGGTTTCCTGATCGATCACGTAATTGTATGCCGGAATGGAGTCGAGTACATCGTCAAAAATATATTCGGCGCCAAAAGTCATCACATTTTTCCCGCCCAGAAATTCCATGAAACGATGATTAAATTGAACTCCGCCCTGCAAGGTCATATTCGAAGTTGTTCCGTAGGGAGGATTATTCACATGTTCAAGCCTTCCCGCATCATCATCAGGAATGATACCGGTATAATGAAGTCTGTCGGTCTGCTGGCCGGCTAAATATGCAATGAATGAGCTGTTATCGTCGTTGAAATTGATCTGGTAATCCAATCCGCCCATCAGAACATTGTGTGTGCGTTCTTCCGATTGCTGCGCCAAATAAGCAGGTTTGGTTGTCATTTCTCCCCCGTAACGATATTCATTCAGGCTACTGAAGTTAACTTCCAGTTTTTGGTTCACTTCGGGCTTGAAAAACAGGTTGGCCCCAAATGAATTATTCCGGAGTAAAGGAAGCTCCGAGAAATTATCGCCGTTTTGATCGTAGGCCTCGCGGTGACGGCGGTTTACAAAAATTGCAGCTCCGGCATTGTGTTTATGCGTAAGCATGGACAGGTTGCCGGTCAGAATATTATCAGATCCGGCACCATTTGTACTTTGTGTCAGCGTGCTGAAGTCGTAACTGCTTTCATTTGGAATCCGGGTGATGATATTCACCGTTCCGCCAATGGCACTCGAGCCATAAAGCGCCGAACCACCGCCACGAACTACCTCAATGCGCTCGACCATGTTTGCCGGAATTTGCTCCATACCGTACAATCCGGTGAGCGGACTGAAAATCGGACGACTATTGATCAGAATTTGGGAATACGAACCTCCCAGCCCATTCATACGGAGTTGGGTGTAGTTGCAGGTTTGGCAGTCGGTTTCAACACGAAGTCCGGGTTGAAATCGCAAGCCTTCAGAAATATTACTGGCCTGAACCACCTGTAGTGATTTACTGTCGAGGACATTGACAATGACTGGCGATTCGGTTTGCCGTTTGAAGGTTTTTGTCCCGGTTACAACCACCTGCTCCAATGTCATGCGTTCTTCTTCAAGTACGAAATTAATTTCCTGCGACTTGCCCAACTCAACCTGAATGGTTTTCTTTTCGCTTTTATAGCCAATTGCACTGGCTATCAGAACGTGTTGCCCAACTGGCAAATTGATAAGGGTATAATGCCCGGTATTGTCGGTGGTTGTACCCAAACTGGTACCTTCCAGGTAAATGTTTACAAAGGGGACATGTTCTCCGGCCGATTGTACATCGCCAAAAACATTGGCATCAGTTTTCTTTTTAGGTTGGGTGTTGGCTAAAACAGTTAAAGTAAGAAGCACACTTATCACCCCAAGAGCTATTATTTTCATCATACTAATTAGAACCAAAAAACAGCAATAAGGTTGAGTGATGGGAAATAAAAACAAAACGCAAACGCCCTTGACCGCTCAATACATTGTTCGAGCGATCAAGGGCATTTTAATTTACTCCTGATTAAAATCAGCAATTCGGACACCCGATTTTAGTCTTCCGGATTAACCAGTTTCCCCAATTTGGCGTAACCTTCGTCAAGTCCGCCAATCAGGGTTGCAGCAATATTATCGTAATGACTTTTAACCGAATCCGATTCACCCTTTTTCTCCGGATGGTTTGTCAAATCGCGCAATTCATTACGCAGAATGAGAGCCCCTTGAACGATTTCCAGAGCCTCTGCATCATTCGGTTTTTGGTACAAACTTGTATAAGTAAAACAGTCGAGAATCAGATCAGATACTACATAATCGATTTCTTTTTTTAATCTTCGTCTACTTGTCATAGCTATTTTATTAATGATGTAAGTGGATATTTAAGTGACTTGGTTTCGAGCAAAAGCGCTTTGACTGATCCTACCAAAATTTTAGTTTCAACCTGAACGGGCACATGATTCCGATCGTCAGTGAACCAAATTTTCATGTATTCGCCTTCCGGGAAAAAATCGCCCTGCAGTAAATATACTGAAACTTTCTGACACCGGTATTTTTTCCCGTTGCGTGTTTTCACTATTTCTTTTCCCAGGTATCTGAAATAAAGATCGTCAACCTGCCGGTCGACAAGCATTCGGTACGGAACTTTTTGACCAACAAAGAGTTTGTTAAAATCATATTTCCGGAAGTAATAGGCTGTTGCCAGCAAATCGAAGGTATTCTCCTGAATGGGCAGACTTGTCTGATAAAGTGGTTTTTTCTCCTGCTGAATTCGGGCTTTAATTTTTCCGGAAGAATAGTCGAATACATACTGATGTACCGAATTTTCATTACCGTGGTTTAAAACCCTGCGCGAATCGATGGGTTGGAAGGAATCGTAATTGCAGAATGTTTCGAAAGTATCGCGAACGGAATATAGCAAATCGTAAGCTTTGAAAGTCTTACCTAAAGCTTTCAGATGCCAGGCAGTTTGCTTTTTGTACAGCACTGTATCGGCTTTAAACTCCACCTCGCCGCTCTGTATCCAAATAAAATTCCAGTTGAAATAGGCACCATACAGGGCGTACTCTCCGCTTTTGAACGAGTAGTCCGGGTTTTGCCCTGAAGCCTGTTCAGGAGATAAAAAAGCTAACAGACTTATCAAAATGAGCCACAATTTATTTGCTACTTTTAGTGCCGGACTTTTTTTCCTGCGCTTTTTTTCGGGCTTTTTCTTTTTCAAGTTCTTCGTCAATCAGTTCTTTTTTATAATCAGGTTTGTAGTCTATACTCCAACTCTCCTTGTATTCAAAGTTCGATCGGACTTTGATGATTTTTGGATAATATACAATCTTTTCGGGTTGAAGTGAATCAGCCAAAAAACCAGTATCCCATTTCCCGTTTTTATTCGAATCGAGAATCATGCGAAGTTTATATTTTGCTGGTTTCAGGTATGGAAATTCAATTTCTCCATCACCAACCACCTGTATTTTTTGGAGGACATTTTCTTCCTTATCATTGGCCAGAAGCTGTACAATTGAAGGGCCGGATAGGCCGGAAATAGTCAGGAAAATTTTTCCGTAGAAATCTTCTTTCTGTATCCTGAATTTCTGATCAATGGGATTGCTCGGATCTCCGTAAATATTTCGGGCCGCCGCCGAATCAATCTGAAACAGATAATGTGAATTTTCAATCCATTGGTGTTCAATATAGTATTTGCGTATCGAGTTGGTATCCTTCTGAACAACAATCGGGATCAAGGTTTTTATAGAATCGACCATTGAATAAAGCCTGATCTTTTCAAGGTCAAAAGAACTTAATGGCTCCGGGGCCTCAATCTTTATCCGCTGGTAAATGTCGTGGGCCGCAGCATTAATGTTGTTCAGCAGCGTGATGGTTGGAACGATTGGCTTTTCGTCTTTTTTACGTTTGGCTTTGGGAACTTTGGGTGCTTTGTAAATCAATTCAATGGTATCACGCTTTACAATCATCTGATTCAGAGAGTCCAATACCTCATATTTCAACTCGAATTGAAGCGAATCACTTTGGCTGACGATGGTGTCAGTTAGCCAAACCGTAATCGAATCACGTTTCAGGTTTGACTCTATAAACGACCATTCCTTTGTTGGTTTTGGCTTTAGCAAATTAACCTGAAACGAATCGCTGAGCGACTCCGCGAAATAAAAATCACATTTATTGGCCTGTTTTCGGTTCGAAGCATCGAGATACTGATCAAATTTAATTTCTTCAAACATCATCAAATACTGATATTCAGGTAAATAATCGACATGTCCGGTAACCACCATGGTATCCAGGCCTTTCACAATCGTATCATTCTCGGCCACGAATTTGGCCGATGGAACCATAAGCGAATCGGCAAAAGCGATTAATTCAGCGTTTGAATTGTAAGTCAGGCTGTTGTCGGCATCGCTCAGTCCATACAGACGATATGCCCCGGGAGCCACATTATCGATCAGGAAAAATCCCTCCTTATTGGTTATTGCAATATAGTCGGGTACACTGTCAATAAAAGCCGTATATTCTTTCATGCGGTGGAGCATAACCAAAGTCTTATCAACAGGCTCCTGATTCAACGCATTCTTGACATATCCGGCTACCCGCAAACTATCAAACGAAGAACCGGTACTGAATGAAAACCGAAAATCTTTAATCGGATTCTTTTCGTTGTTATCAGCCACAGCGTCTTTAAAATCAAGCGAGTAAGTTGTTTCTTTGCGCAGGTCCTCCGGAAATTCAACGATCAGGGTTTTCCCTTTCATTTTTATGATCGGCTTCTTTTTCAGCGGAGGCGAAATAACCAGCTTTTCGCGAATTTCGTCTGACAAAATATATTCGTTGAAAGTAAACCGCACATCAGTTCCATCGTAGTTTGTGCCCCTCAGTTCAGGTATAGTTTTTAGCACAACCGGGGGAATGGAATCTTTTGGTCCACCAGTCGGACTACCAATATTGGCGCATGAAGTATAAAAAATCAGGTAAAAAATAGCACAGCCAATCAACCATGGAACAATGCTTTTTATTCTGAAAAAGTTCCTGCGGATTTGGCCTGAAAAAATCCTTTGCGGATGATTGCTGTTGTCGAAACCGGTTTTATTCATAATTGTAAATTCCGTGCAAACTTACGAATTCCTGAAAACATTGTTGAAAAAGCTAAGTTAATTTATCTCCAACTGGCTGATTAGGGAAATCACAAAAGGATATTTTCCGAATGACTTTTTGCTTTTTCCTTGTCTTTTAATTGTAGAACATCAGGCAGTTGAATAACCGCCGGTAGGTTTTAACAAGGGTGGTGTTATGTTTTGGTGCTTCCAAAATAAAAGGTGATTGTTTTTACAGCTACCAAAAATATTTTTTTAATGGAATTGATTATCAGAGATCGTGCAATTCTTTTTTGAATTTAAAAACACAGTTGTCCGGTAAAATTTTAACATTAATATTCCGCTACTCTGTAGCTTACTGGTTCTATTTATAACATTCTGACTACAAATATTTCGCCCCTGCCTCGTCCGGCAGGCGGGCATACTGGGTTAAATTACAACTGCTTTCCAGTATCACCAAAGTTATTCGTTTGGGCTGTATTTCTTCTTTTACTGATAGGCTAATGAAGAACTAGAATAAATCCAATTTATTTCTAATTTAGAGGCTGGTAAAATCCAAATTCAACTAAGATTAATTTTCAGAAAGAAGTGGGACTTCCTGTTAAAATTTTGGCTCATGTTTGAAAAAAACGACAAAGTTATTGCCATTCTAAAAGAGAAATTCGGGAAGGATATTTCGATGTTTGAGAGTTCCTTTCTCAACAAAGCTATCCTGAGCCGAATGAATCAGACCCGCTGCCAAATGATTGTTGATTATATCGGCAAACTGATTGATAATGAGCTAGAATTATCAAAACTCATGGATCAACTTACAAATACTTACAGTGAGTTTTTTCGGAACCCCTTAACTTTTAATTGCCTTGAGCAGATCATTTTACCCGAATTATTCAAAAAAAAGGAATCAGGAAAACACAAGGAAATCAGAATCTGGTCTGCAGCCTGTGCGTCAGGACAAGAAGCTTGCAGCATTACCATGCTGTGCGATGAATATGCTGATTTTATAAAACCCGGAATTATTTACCGCATTTTTGCAACCGACAAAAGTCCGGAAGCAATTGCGGATGCACAGAAAGGTGTTTATCAGTCGATGAACCTGAACAAGGTAACACTGAAACGACTGCAAATGTATTTTACCGCGAAAGATGATCTTTATCTGATTTCTTCCAGCATAAAAAACCAGATTGATTTTTCTGTTTTCGATTTGCTTTCAGATCAGGACAACAGTCCGCCTGCCAGTATTTACGGCAACTTCGATTTAATTTTTTGCAGCAACCTCCTGTTTTATTACCAGCCAGAATACCGGAAGCGAATTCTTGAAAAAATCGGTCATAACTTGGCTTCGGGTGGTTACCTGGTCACAGGTGAAGCAGAACGGGAAATTATTAAGGAACAGAACTATCGCGAAGTATTTATAAACTCAGCCATTTTTCAGAAAAGGCAATAGGCAATAGGCAATAGAAAGAATAGAAGTAAAATACAAATAAGATGGTAATAAATAGCTATAAAGATCTGTTGGTTTGGCAAAAAGGAATGGACTTGGTTGAATATAGTTATAATCTTTCTAAGAAATTACCTACCACCGAACAATTTGGCTTGATCTCACAATTGAGAAGGGCAGCAGTTTCAGTACCTTCAAATATTGCAGAAGGTTATGGACGACAATCTACTGGTAGTTATAAGCAATTTCTCTCCATCGCACGTGGATCGCTGTTGGAAGTTGAAACCCAGATATTGCTTTGTATCAGGCTCAAGTATATCGATTCTGATGAAACTGAAATTATTCTGAAAGAAGTTGATTCACTAAATAAAATGCTATCTTCACTAATCTCAAAAATTAATTAACATGGATTCTTCCTCCTATTGCCCATTGCCTGTTACCCATTGCCTAAATACTAATCCATGAACCTACAAAACCTCAAAATCGGAACTCTACTGAAGTTAGGCTTCGGAATCATCGTATTGCTAATCGTAATTCTAAGTGGAATTGCATTGAATATGAACAACCAGCTGGCACAACAAACCACCGATCTGGCTTATCATCCTTTCACCGTAACCAAAGCACTGGGGAAGCTCGATCTGGATATTATGGCGATGCGTCTTGAGTTTCGGAACCTGCTACTGGCGACCGATGAAAATTCAAGACAGACTGCCATTATAAATACTGATCTGTACGAGGCTGATGCCAAGAAGCAATTCAATATTCTCTACGACAGATATTTAGGTCCACGCTCTGATATTGAAATGACTGAAAAGGCCTTTTTACGTTGGGTTTCGGCGCGAAAATCGAACCGTGAAACAAGGAATGTTGCGGAAGCAATGAGCAGGCTGCAATCAACCGGTGACATTGGAACAGAGCGCGATCAAATGCTCTTGTACATGAAGAAAATGGAGGATTTTGCCAACGACAAGTCTGATCATTTTGTGGAAAGTGCTTTGAAATTGAAGGAGACCTTGAATCACCAAATGGGTTATTTAGTTGCCGGCATTTTAGCGTTATCAGTATTGATTGTTTATATTCTGAATCGTGTCATTCGTCGACCTATTGATGAGTTGACCAATGTTGCCCAGCTTTTCAAAGAGGGTGAAATGTCGGTCAGAAGCCAGTATGTTTCGCGAAATGAGTATGGAATCCTTTCATCAACTTTTAATGATCTGGCTGAGAACATCGAAACTGAAATGACATTGAACAATCAGACGGCCAAGCTTTCAGGAATAATGCTTAGTCAGGAAGATGCCAGGCAATTCTGCAATGCCCTTTTAAGCAGACTGATTGAATACAGTGGATCTCAAATGGCAGCTTTTTATTTACTGAGTGATGATAAAACAGAGTTTAATCATTTCGAATCCATCGGGCTTGAAAAGGAAGCTTGCAAACCTTTTTCCGCGAATCTGTTCGAAGGAGAATTTGGTCAGGCGCTGGCTTCTCAAAAATTACAATTGCTTAAAAATATTCCTGAAGACACCCGTTTTTCATTCTCGACTGTTACCGGGAAATATGTTCCCAAAGAAATAATGACCATCCCTATTGTTTCAGGAAATGAAACTATTGCCATTATTTCATTGGCAACAGTTAAAGGATTCACTTATAACACACTACGCTTGATCAATTCCATCCTCAGCACGCTCAGTGCACGCCTCGATGGAATTCTGTCCTATCGCAAAATCATTACCTTTTCGAAAAAGCTTGAAGAACAGTACCAGGAGCTGGAAACTCAGAAAAGGGAATTGTCGTTGCAGACTAATGAGCTTACCGAGCAAAACATTGAACTGGAAATGCAAAAAAAACAACTGGATGAAGCAAACCGGATGAAATCGAGTTTCCTTTCAAACATGAGTCATGAGTTGCGTACTCCGTTAAATTCGGTGATTGCCCTTTCAGGAGTATTAAACCGCCGATTAAATGGAAAAGTACCTACTGAAGAATTTAGTTATCTGGAAGTTATTGAACGAAATGGCAAGCAACTGTTGGCTTTAATTAACGATATTCTAGACCTTTCGCGTATTGAAGCCGGTCGGGAAGAGCTTGAAATCAGCAAATTCAAGGTAAGTCGATTGGTTTCTGAACTGGTTGACATGATTAAACCTCAGGCCGTAGAGAAAAATATTGATTTGCAGTTTTCACTCGAAGATGAATCGGTTGAAATTGCCAGCGATTACGAAAAATGCCGTCATATTCTTCAGAATCTGGTGGCCAATGCGGTAAAATTCACCGAGGTGGGTAAAGTTGAAATCAGGGTTGAACGAAAGGGTGAAACCGTTCAAATTTCTGTAATCGACTCAGGAATTGGAATTTCGAAAGAGCACCTGCCACATATTTTCGACGAGTTCAGACAAGCCGATGGAAGCAGTTCTCGAAAATACGGAGGTACTGGTCTGGGTTTGGCGATTGCAAAAAAATATGCCAGACTGTTGAAGGGTTCAATTAAAGTTGAAAGTATTCATAAGCAAGGATCGACGTTTGTTTTAAGCCTTCCCGTCCAAATTTCAAATTCTGGAGGCAATTATATTCCATATCAACCTGAAATGATACAATCATCGCAAAAATATCCTGCCTTAAAACCCGGCGAAAAAACCATTTTACTGGTTGAAGATACCGAACCGATTATTTTTCAGATGAATGATGTGCTTGTTTCGCATGGATATAACGTTATGATTGCCCGAAATGGTGCTGAAGCCCTTGACCAGATTGAAAATCAGATTCCGGATGGCGTGATACTCGACTTGATGATGCCCGATGTTGACGGATTTGAAGTTTTAAAGAGGATCAGGGAAAATGATCGTACTGATCACCTTCCGGTAATTATTCTTACGGCTAAATATGTCACCAAAGAAGAACTTGCATTTCTGAAACACAACGGCATTCAGCAACTTATTCGCAAAGGAGATATCAATAAGGAACAACTTCTCGAAGCTGTTTCACGCATGGTTATCAGAAATTCTGATAAAATAGAAACTACGGATCAACCGGTTATTCCTAAACCCATTTCAGGAGATCCGGTGGTGTTGGTTATCGAAGATAATTCCGACAACATGCTCACTATTAAAGCACTGTTGGATGGAAACTTCAAAATCCTGGAAGCGGTGGATGGAAAGACTGCAATCATGATGGCGCTTAAAAATCAGCCGAATTTAATTCTGATGGATTTTGCCTTGCCTGAAATGAATGGCGCTGAAGCTCTGACTGAAATAAGGAAACATGAAAAATTAAATCATATTCCGGTGATTGCGGTATCGGCCAGTGCCATGAAAGGCGACCGCGAGAATTTTATTGCAATGGGATTTAATGATTATATTTCGAAACCAATTGATCATGTTACTTTTGAGCAAACCATTCAGAAATGGCTGATATATAAAACAAACTAAACCACCATTCATTCCATGGAACAACATAAAATTGTGGTAATTGACGATTTGACCGATAATCTGATCGTTTTAAATGCACTTATCAATGAAGCATTTCCCGATGTTAAAGTTTACCCGGCAACATCAGGGGCGTCAGGAATAAAGCTGTGCTTTCAGGAGAAGCCTGATGTGGTTTTACTCGATATCATTATGCCCGGCATGGATGGTTTCGAAGTTTGCCGTTACCTGAAATCGAATCCCGAAACCCGGATAATTCCGGTAATCATGGTTACTGCATCTAAATCGAACCGCGATTTCAAAATAAAAGCGCTCGAAGCCGGAGCAGATGCCTTTCTGACCAAACCCCTCGACGAATTGGAGCTAACCGCACAGATTCGTGCCATGCTCCGGATCAAAGAGGCTGAAGACCTTAAACTGGACGAAAAGGACCGGTTAAAAAGACTGGTTTACGAACGTACAGCCGAACTTCATCAAAATCAGGTTTTAACACAAAATTTGCTTGAAAAGTCAAAGCAGGAAAATGAAATGCTGCGGAAAACCGAGTTGGCTCTTCGCGAAAGCGAGGAACGATTCCATAATCTATTCGAAAAAGCACCTTTAGGATACCAATCGCTCGACGAAAATGGCTGTTTTATCGAAGTAAATGCAGCCTGGCTCAACACGTTGGGTTTTGAACGCGAAGATGTAATTGGTAAATGGTTTGGCGATTTTCTGGCTCCTGAATTTGTGGAAGCATTCAGAAAACGGTTCCCGATTTTTAAAGCGCAGGGGCAGATCCATTCTGAATTTGTGATGATTCACCGAAGTGGCGAACGCAAATTTATTGGCTTTGAAGGGCGAATCGGTTACCGGAACGATGGAAGATTCGAAAAAACCCACTGCATTTTGCAGGACATTTCAGAACGTAAGCACGCTGAAGAAGCGCTCATGGAAAGTGAAGCCAAATATCGTTACATGTTTGAGAATAATCCGCAGCCAATGTGGATTTACGATCACAATACCCTTGAAATCCTTGAAGTTAATAATGCATCAATTTTACAATACGGCTTTTCAAGAGATGAATTTTTATCAATGACCATCAAAGACTGTCGACCAAAAGAAGATATTCCTTTGTTACTTGAAGATGTTAATTTTTCGCGTAACGAAAAAAATTCATCCGGGCAGTGGCGGCATTTGAAGAAAAATGGCGAAATCATTGATGTCGAAATCATTGCATCATCCATCATTTTTAATGGCAGACAAGCACGGCATGTTTTAATCATAGACATTACTAAACGCAAGCGGGCTGAAGAATCTTTGCGCGAAAGGGAATCATTGTTGCGGACTTTAATTGAGAGTGCACCTTTTGAAATATGGGCACGCGACAAGCAAGGTTATGGCATACTGGAAAACAAGAATCAGGTTGACCACTTTGGTTCCATTCTTGGCAAAAAACCAGAAAATTCAGCACTTCCTCCTGAAGCTTTAAGTATATGGAATTCAAATAATAACCGTGTAATTAATGGCGAAGTTTTAAATGAAGAATGTATCTATTCTGTTGATGGAATTGAACGCAATTACAATCAAATAGTTGCTCCAATTTTGGTAAATGGCTCGGTTGAAGGAATAATAGGATTTAATATTGATATTACCGAGCGTAAACAAGCAGAGGAAAAACTTCGCCAGAGCGAAGCTCAGTTTCGAGAATTTTTTGAAAAGGCGGCTGATGCCATTTTTGTTGGCGACGGAGAAACTGGTATTATTGTTGATGCCAACGAAGCTGCCTGTCGTTTAATGCAAATGCCCCTCGAGAAAATCATTGGTATGCATCAATCACTGTTACATCCGGAAACAAAAAAAGGATATACTACCGAAACATTTAAAAAACACAAAAAGGAAGCAGCCCAAAAGAGATCAACAAAGCCTGTCATCAACCAGGTGCGCCGGTCAGATGGAACCATCGTTGACGTTGAAATATTGGCTTCAGAAGTATTTCTGAACGGAAAACAATGCCTGATGGGAACTTTCCGCAACATTACCGAACGTAAAAAGGCAGAACAGGAATTGCAGCAATCGCAAAGTACCCTGCGCGGAATCCTGGAAAGTTTCCCCGGTGAAATATTCTGGAAGGACCTTGATTTGAATTATTTGGGTTGCAACAAAGCATTCAGTATTAGTGCCGAACTTAACAGTTCAGAAGAAATCATTGGAAAAAATGATTTTGAACTCCCATGGGCTGAAACAGGCGCTGAGCTGTATTGTTCCATGGATAAACAGGTGATCAGCACTGGTGTTGCCTTGCATAATCTTCCAGGTTCACAGGTAAATGCCGATGGAAGTACTACATGGCTGGATACAAGCAAAATACCTCTAAAGAATTCGGAAGGAAAAGCAATTGGGATTTTGGGCGTTTCGCACGATATTACAAACCGTAAATTGGCAGATGAGGCCTTAATCGCGAGCGAGCAAAGCTATATTGGGTTATTTAATAGCGTTACCGAAGCGATATATATTCTTGACGAAAATGGATTCTTTATTGATTTGAATACCGGTGTAGAGAAAATGTATGGTTACAAAAAGGAAGAAGTCATTGGGAAAACTCCTGTATTTTTTTCAGCTGAAGGGAAAAATGATTTTCCACATATCGTTGAATTATTGGGAGAGGTTTTTACAACTGGCGAAACACAACAATTTGAATTTTGGGGAAAGCGAAAAAACGGAGAAATATTTCCGAAGGATGTAATTTGTAATCGGGGGAAATACTTTGGGAAAGACGTGATTATTACTACAGCTCGAGATATCTCAGAGCGAAAACAAGCTGAAGAATTGTTGCAGGCAAGTGTCGATCTGAATAATTCGCTGTTACATACCATCCCGTTTGGAATGGACATTGTTGATGAATACGGAAATATCCTGTTCCAAAATGAGAATCTGGAAAAACTTTTTGGTGTTAAAGCCATTGGGATGAAATGTTGGGAATTGTACCGCGACGATCAGACCCAATGCAGCGATTGTCCGCTACATGCCGGAATACAATTGGGGAAGACTGCATTGTACGAAACGCATAATGCCTTGGGAGGAAGAACATTCCAGATCAGTCATACAGGAATGATGTTTCAGGGAAAAAAAGCCATGCTCGAAATTTTTCAGGATGTAACGGAAAAGAAAAAGGACGAACACATTCAGCAAGTGCTATATAAAATTTCGAATGCGGCGATTTCGGCTGAAGATCTGCCCGAATTGGTTGAAATCATCAGTAGGGAAATTGAGAAACTGATTGATTCCACCAATTTTTTCATCGCTTTCTACGACGAGAAAACCAACATGCTTTCAACAGTTTATGAGCGCGACGAAAAAGATGTAATTCAATCCTGGTCAGCCGAAAAATCAATGACCGGTTATGTGGTCAAACACAGGAAGTCGATGATGGTCACCGAAGAGGATATGAAAAGGCTCTGTGAATTAGGCGAATTTGAGGTTTATGGGACCTTGTCGAAGATATGGCTGGGTGTTCCGCTTGTGGTTAATAAAAAAGCTATCGGGGCCATCGTAGTCCAGAGTTACGACAATCCTGATGCTTACACCGAAAAGGATAAGCAGGTGCTCGAATTTATCTCGCATCAGATCAGCATTTCAATCGAGCGTAAAAAAGCCGAACTGGAAATCAAGGATGCCCTTGTAAAAGCACAGGAATCAGATCGGTTGAAATCGGCATTTCTGGCTAATATGAGTCACGAAATCCGTACACCATTGAATAGTATCATTGGCTTTTCAGAGCTGTTAAACGATCCTGATTACGAACCTGAACAAAAGTTGGAGTTTGCCGGAATGATTAACGCAAGCGGTAATAATCTGTTGGCCATAATTACCGACATCATGGATATTTCGAAAATTGAAGCTGGACAAGTGGAAGTCAGAAAATCAACTTTTTCGCTTACCCAGTTAGTAACTGATATTCAGCGCGAATATTCATATAAAGCCAGGAACAAGGGCATCAACCTTACCCTGAATCTGGAAGATCCGGACAAAGAAATATTCATAGAAAGTGATGTGACAAAGCTTCGTCAGGTGATAATCAATCTGGTAGGTAACGCCTTGAAATTTACAAGCGAAGGTTATATTGAGATCGGGCTACAAAAAATTGGTCAACAACTGCGTATTCAGGTTAAAGATACCGGCATCGGAATTCCGGAAGAGCATCATCAACAGATTTTTGAACGGTTCAGGCAGGTGGAATCTTCCAACACCCGGAAATATGGTGGAAACGGACTAGGACTGGCCATTTCAAAAAGTCTGGTCGAAATGCTGGGTGGCGAAATTGGTATGGAGTCGGAAAAAGGGAAAGGCTCTGTGTTTTATTTTACGATACCCAACAATTGACTTTATTGGAATCAAAACAGGACACCAAATCTTAAAACCAGATCATCAGCAACTAGTGAATTTTCAAATGCTACCATATTTACCTGCGAAAATAATTCTCATTTTACTTTAGAGGCAAACTCAACGGTAACACTTGATGAAAATTCGACATTTACGCTTAAAAGTGGCAGTACACTTGAAATTAACGATGGGGCAAAGTTTATTGTAAAAAATGGATCAAAGCTTGAAGTTGAGAGTGGAGCTACGATTTTGATCAAAGGTAGCGGAGGAATAATAATGAAATGCACAGGCACACTGTGTGTAAATTCTGGAGCAACCCTTAATCTTCAGGATTTTCCAAGTTGTATAAAACTATTAGAAGCAGGTTCTTTAAATTCCTCATGCTTGACAAACCTTTCAAGTGTTAAAACTGGAAATGGATCAGTTAAAAGTTATACAAGTAATTTAACCCTCTGGTACAACAATTAGTTCCGACTCTTAAAATTCCGGAATTTCTATTACATCAAGTAATGTTACCATTCAAGGGACAGGAACGGATGTTATTTTCGATGCGATAAATGAAATCACCATAAATGGAACTTTCGAAGTACCTTTAGGAGCCACGTTTGAAACAAAGAATTGTCCAGCAAGTTGTACTAATTGACGGATTTGTTTTTTATTTAATACGGCATGAACTCCAACTTCGCATAAGTAAGGGATTCCATCTTTATAAAGAGATGGAATCTCTTACTTAAACCGGACTCGAACCCGAATACCTCGAAGAATAATCCTTTTCTTTCGCATACTTGTTTATTCTGTTTAAAGCCAGAAAGGTAAACCTGAGACTCATTTTATTTTCTATGTTTAGAAACATCTAACTTGTATGAGGCTATCTATTAAGCACTTATGGAATAAGGGGGGGGGGGGGGGGCAATTTTAAATTTTGCTATTGACTTTGATTGCAGGATGTTGTACATTTAAAGTAAAATAAAAAAATCAACCCCTTATGCACAGCACAATCTTCATTTTAGGCAGAAACCTCTTCGTTTAAGAAGCCGCACCGGATTACATCAGCCCTGCCGTGTCCACAAAAACCTGCCGGGATTGGCTCACCAGTGCGACTATAAGTTGGAATACTCCTTCTTGTATGAGCCGGCCTTTTGTTGCAAACACGTAACAACATAAGGCTACCCAATCATAACGTAATATTCTTACATTCACTTCAAGTTTCAAATATTCATTTAATACCAATAGATTTATGAAAACGCATCTAACTTTAGTCTTTATCTTGATCGGTATTGCTTTATCGGCTCAGGATTACAAATACGTGCCATTCCCTGATTCAAGTGCGGTTTGGAGCGAAATGTACTGGGGGTCTGACACACCAAACGAATTTCTACAGTATGCTTTGTTTAATGAAGACACCTTAATAAACGGACTCGTTTATCACAAAATTTTCCAAAATGTGAACTTGTCAACGATCACTTTAAAAAATTCCAGAAGTGTAGGAGCAATCAGGGAAGATGACCACAAAAGGGTTTGGGCAACCAACCTTAAAACTGTTTATATTCATCACGGAAATTTGAATGAGAATGGGGAGATCATGTTGTATGATTTTTCATTGCAGGTAGGCGATACGATTTGGGAAGAGAGAGATCATGCAAATATAGGGGTTGGTGACTACAAGATTGGAGTTGGTTACTACTTGGTTGTCAGCCAGATAGACTCTCTTAAAATTCACAAATCGATTCGAAAAGTTTTCAGTTTTGAACCATATCGCTGGGTTAAGTGGATTGAGGGCATTGGGAATATTCAGGGATTGGTTTTCCCTTATGGAGACCTTACTACAGGAGGCGAAAATAATCGATTAATATGTATGCACCAAAATGATACATTGATGTATATGAATAGTAATGACGAAGACTGTGTGCCTCAATTTGTAATCGATGGTAGTGATATTTTTCCCAACACAGAGATAAAAGTTTACCCCAACCCTGTAATAAATGGAACTGTTTACTTCGAAAGCCTCGATTTTGAAACGCTGGAACTGTATGATTCAAATGGGATTCTGAAACGATTCGAAAATATAAAAGGAATCGACTGTTACGAATTGAACGTTTTAAGCCTTCCTCCAGGCACTTACTATTACAGCTTAAAAACCAAAGGATTAGTTCCAACCAAAGGCAAGCTAATCCTTCGATAATTATCTAACTTTTAAAAATTAGAAAGAATGAAATATTTAAAAGAATCGTTGTTTATATGGATATTTATTTGCTGCCTTATATCGGCTTATGCAACTGACATTAAGCACAAAGTTATTTTTGACACTAAAGTTGTTGTCGACACAACCGCTGCTGCTGATGGGAATACTTATTCCATAATAAAATTCGCCGATTGTTCCTTTTCATCAGAAGAGGGTAACCCTCAACTTCCTGTCAGAATGGTTAATCTGATAATCCCTGCAAATGAAGAACCGGTTAAAGTTATTTGTTCAAAAGGTGGAGGTAAGGCATTACCACTTAAATATCCAATTTTGCCCGTACAGAAACCTATTCCAACATCCGTCAATTTTGATGGGAACGAGTTTGTCGTCCCGAATAAAAAGATTTACTCACTCGACAATCAATATCCCGAAGAAAGAGCCCGTGTGATCCGAACTAATTACATTCGTGGAAATAAAATAGTAGTAATAGAGGTTTCACCCGTTGCTTATAATCCGGTGAAGAATCAACTGGAAGTTTACGAATCGTTGGAAATAAATTTACAACTAAAGCCTTCGGAGAAAAAACTCATATCGTCACCAGTTAAAAACAAGAAAGAATACGACACGGATGATTTTAACAAAGTAATGGTTGCTTTCAAAATAAGCAATTTTTATTTATACGAATGATAAAAAAACTAAATCATTACAACATAAAATAAGAAGCACATGTACAAAAAAATAAGATCGACTATTTTATTATTTGTGTTTTTAGTCTCAATAATTAATGTTTATCCGCAGACGACTATAAAATATAAGCAGGATTTAAAAACAACTTTCCAGAAATTTGATACAACCAAAAACTCTATTAGTAGAGATAGTATAAGAGAAGTGTTAAGTAAGAAACTTAGTATTCCCGCTGATTATGAGTTCAATGCAAATACTCCAGCGAAGCCTAATGTTGAGCTAGGAAAAGACGAATTTGGGTTCACCCATGATCGGTTTGTTCAATTTTACAAAGGTATAAAGGTTGAATATTCAGATATTCGTGTTCATTCTAAAAATGGTTCTGTTGTTTCCGTCAACGGAGATTATACAAATGCAGCAGATATTGATATTATACCAATTTTAGAAAAAGATGAGGCCATAACAAAAGCTTTACAGTTTGTAAAAGCCAAGAAATACAAGTGGGAAATTCCATCTGAAAATATTTGGCTACAAGATTTAACTAATGATAAAAATGCGACATTTTACCCTAATCCTGAATTAGTAATTTGCAAAAACCATCTTGACCTAAAAGATAGTACTTTTCACTTGGCTTATAAAATGGATATTTATGCCAGCGAGCCATTAAGCCGAAACTACATATATGTTGATGCAAAAAATGGTTCTATTATTAATGTAGAAACAATTATTAAATCAATAGTTGGAAATGCCCAAACACGTTATAGTGGTTATCTGCCCATATCAACGAAGCAACGTTCATCCGATTTCATTTTAAAAGATGATTCTCGGGGAAATGGCATTGAAACAAAGAATCTACAGTTATCACTGTATGCTTCGAGTGCTGTGGAATTTACAGATAACAATAACGATTGGGTGGAGCATGGGTCAAATAAGGATAATGCTGCCTTAGACGCTCATTGGGGAGCAATGAAGACCTATGACTATTTTAAGAACATTCATAACCGAAATAGTTTTGATAACCAAGGTGCAATTATTCGAAATTTTGTGCATTATGGATATCAGGTTAACAATGCTTATTGGAGTAAATCTCCTGAGAATGTTATGTATTTCGGAGATGGTGACAATATTAAATTTGACGCACTCACCTGTTTGGATGTAGCAGCTCATGAGTTAAGCCATGCTATGTGTCAATATGAAGCAAACTTAATATATCAAGGAGAATCAGGGGCTATAAACGAAGGATTAAGTGACATTTGGGCCGCCTGTGTTGAGAGTTATGCTGCTCCGGATAAAAGTATTTGGTTAATTGGTTCAGAAATAATGAGAAATGGACATGCTGCGCTTCGTTCTATGTCAAATCCAAATTCAGAATTACAACCTGATACTTATGGATATCCCAGTGCATATTGGGTTGATCAAAATGGTTGTATTCCATCAGATGCTAATGATAAATGTGGGGTACATACAAATAGTGGGGTTATGAATTATTGGTTCTATTTACTTGTAAATGGAGGTGTTGGTACAAACGATATAGGACATTCATTTAACATTACAGGCATTGGTATTGATAAGGCAGCAAAAATAGTATACTTAGCAGAAAATAGTTATATGACGCAAAGCACTAATTATAGCACTGCGAGAACTAATATGATTGATGCGGCAATTGATCTGTTCGGAGATAATAGTCCGGAAGTTGTTGCAGTTACTAATTCTTGGTATGCTGTAGGAGTAGGATCTTCTTTTTCATGTGACGATTGGACTACAATTTTTGATGAAAACTATACCGTAGATACCTACATCCCTGCATGTAATATCGAAATTTATGATGCTACTGTTACAAATGGGGCAAAGCTAACCTTGGATGTATTTAATGAAACTATCATATATGGTCCGTTTGAAGTAGCTTTGTCTTCCCAATTCGAGATAAAATGATTCATAAAATAAAACAAGAATTCAAAAACCAAAAATCATGAAACCAATATTCACAATGGCATTATTTGCATGTATTATCTTTTTTCTTTCCTGCGACGAAAATGCAGACAGCATTGAAGAAATGAAGCAAGAGACATCGAGTAGCAAAATTGACACATTGATTTTTGAAATTGACACGTTGAATTACAGTTTCGGTATTTTTGCTGCCAATGAAAAATTATCGGTTATAATTCAGCCAGTTCATGCTAAATATTTTGAGTTATCTGATAACCAATTAAATGAAAAAGTTCTGAAGTATGCTCCGAAAGTCGATTTTCTAGGGACTGATTCGGTTGTTGTTTTATCAAAACGTATTTTAGGAGGGAAAGATCCATTTGTCAAAATAGATTCAGTCTTATTTGTTATCAGTACTGTTAAAGACATTTCTCATAAGTATTTAATAGGGAAATGGATTTTGACTATGGAATGCGGCGGATTTGCTGGTGGTTGTTTACCTGTCGATCAAAGGAATTCAGAGCAACTTGATTTTGGATACAATATGCACTATACCCTTACCTATAACGATTCAAGCTCCAAAAGCAATGACTATTCTTTGATTGACAGTATAGGAAGACGGTATGTTTCTTTAAAGGATATTGTATTTGACATTAAATTTAATAGACACCTCTTGTTCGACGGGGATCAATTAATTGAGCAAAATGGTGATAGGACATGGATTTATTCTCGTTTGAAAGAATAAATACCAGAATTGGTGTCAATAGAACTTTTGATACCACTGGCAACAGCCTACTTTTAAATTGTTTTGAAGAACAACTCAGTTCAACAAAGCATTTGTATCCCTGCACAAAAAAAAGTCCTGCGATAATCGCAGGACTTTTTCTATTTTTGGCAGATCAATAAAAAACCGAATGGATAAGGGACTTTTCTTGCTGATTAAACTCAATTTGCCGGGCTTCGTTTCGAAACTGGCCGAAAGCCTGGAGAAGGAAACCATGGCGTGGATTATCCTGGTTTTGATCCTTCCGTTTCTGGGCATCTTTTCAATCGTAATTTACCGCATTCTGAAAAACATCAGGCCAATAAAATTATCGAGGTTACTGAAAAGCGTTAAACTCGAAATATTACTTGAAAAAGACAAACCTTTGCGTCCGCAGGTTTTAACCATGACCATCCGCAATACCGGGAAAAATGAGGCCGACATCAATGCACCAGTTCTGGAGTACCGAAAAATCTGGACTACCCGTAAGTTCAAACTCAATGGCGTGAGTGGAAATCAGATATATCCGATGTTTATTGATCAGGGAAAATCACACCAGTTGCGCATCGAAACCTCAACCTTTCACCAATACGACCGAAGTATTAAATCTTTTTACTGGGCACGAATTTTCGTGACCGATGTTGATGGCCGACAATGGAAATCGAACAAAGTGAAACTGCGGAAAAGTCTGGTCACCTGAAATCAGGAAAAAGTAGGGTCAGCCCTATGTGGCTGACCTTTTCGATATTCAGAAGACAGGAAAAGAAAAGAGGAAAAGGGCATTTTATAGGGTCAGCCCTATGTGGCTGACCTATATTAGAAAAAAGTAATGAGAAATAGATGAGAGATTGGAAATTCAATAGCACCGATTTTAACAACTACCCGGCTTATTCGGGTGATGATTTGGGCGTTTCGTGGACAAAAGAACAAACCAAAATACGCATTTGGGCGCCAACAGCCAATCAGGTTGAATTACGCATTTACAAGCAAGGCACTGGCGGTTCTGCCATTCGGATCGATCAGTTTGAAAAGGCTGAAAACGGCACATGGATCATTCTTATTAATGGAAATTTAGACGGATATTTCTACACTATCCGAATAAACGATGGAAGCTGGCTGAATGAAACTCCCGGAACCGAAGCCCGTGCAGTTGGAATGAACGGACTCCGTGGGCTGGTTTTTAATCCGGACGAAACCAATCCGGAAGGATGGGAAGCCGATCACCGGATTGAAAGCGTCAATGCAACTGAAAGTATTATTTACGAATTGCATGTGCGCGATTTCTCCAT
>JBBQMW010000059.1:0-22342 GCA_038329265.1 Bacteroidales bacterium
ATTCCCGATTCCTGAAGGTCTTCTGTTTTCCAGTTGCCTTCAGGCGAAACTCCTTGTTTAATCATGGAGCAGGTTTCGCGTTTTGACGATACGGACCAGGTTACCAGACTGATTTTCTTTTCTGCACACCAGTCAATCCAGTTTTGCCATTCGACGTAGTTGATTGGCCCATCGCCTGAAGCTTCCATTCCTGCCGATTCGGAAATGAACACCGGAATACCTTTACTCATTGCATAATCGCAACGGTCGCGTAAAAATTTTCCATGTGTTCCAGCGTAAAAATGGCAGGTGTACATGAGGTTGCTGAATCCGGTAATCGGCTCGTCAGCGGCCAAATGAATATCCTGATCCCAATGCGGGCTTCCAACCAGAATGATATTATCCGGATCGATGGCACGAATGGTTTTTATCAGTTCAATGGAATAATCTTTTACCTGTGCCCAGCTATCTTTCACCGGTTCGTTATACAATTCGTAGATAACGTGCGGGTTTTTGCCGTATTTGGTGGCCATGTCAGCAAAAAACTCTTTGGCTTCGGGTAGGCGGATATTGTGGCTGTGCCAGTCGATGATGACGTAAATATTGTTTTTGATGGCCGCCTTAATGACTGTTTCAATCTTTTCTTTGGTCCATTGCGGTTTCTTGATATAGCCGCCGTCGGGTTCAATGCCCATGGCAGCCCTGATCACGTCGCATTTCCAGTCTTTTGCCAGCCATTCCACCGATTTTTCATTGTAGAATTCCGACCACCAGTTCGACCATCCATAACTTACACCATTTAAAACCACAGGATTCCCATGTTCATCGGTTAACTGGATTCCTTTAACTGAAAGATTGCCGTGTTTTTTTGCCGGTTGTGCAAGAACAGTTACCGAGAGCATAATTCCCAGAATCAGGATCGCTAGATTTTTTGATTGCATTGTTGCATGTTTAGGTTTATAAAGTGTTGACTGATTAATTCTTGATGATTTTAAGCGTTTGAATATCTTTTTCCGAAGCGATTCTTATCCAGTAAATGCCACTCGGAATTGAATTCAAGTTAATTTCAAGGCTTTGATTTCCGGATTCAAAAAAAGTATTGTTGATTGGTTGAATCAATTGTCCATTTCCATTGTACAAATCAATTTTCATATTGCTTCTCTCCTGAAGTGAAAAGTTGAGATGAAGCTGATCGGTTGCCGGATTCGGATAAATATTTGCCTCGTTCCTAGTGGGATAGGCTGATACCATTGTTTCGTCAGCAGTTGTTGCCTGAACATAGTTTTCCTGATGAGGAAACGGCTTTTGTCGTAACCAAGACCATTTTCACCAAACCATTTGTCCAGAATGCCAACTGTTGAATCAGCCGACCAGTCCATCAGGTAAAGATCCGTATTTCCTTCAACTAATGCTTTGCTTCCTCCTGAAGTATTTGGTTGCCCGCCTCCTGTCAGATTTTGATTCACTCCTTCCCACCATTTCGAACCATTGTATGCCCAATCGTTGAAATTATTTCGGGTATTTGCTGCAGCCTTGCCTAAAAGCTGAAAAGTCCACATTCCCTGAACACCCGGAAGTTTGTCGAGCATCGATTTGGCTGCAGTGTTCCAGTCGTTGGCGTAAACATTGTTTTACCAGTCTGGATGGCTCGAGAGTTTCAGGCGCCAGTTATACTTGGTGCTGTTGTTTCCGCCGCCTTGACGTACAAACCGGACGCCAGCTTCCTTTGCTTTAAGGATTTCGGCATTTGCCGATGCATTTAAAAATGTGCTGGGTAAAACGTTGTTTTTACCATAGATTAACGGGGAAACCGGTTTAACTGGTTTGGTAAGATCAATATCCACACGAACCGGGGACTGGGAAAAACTGCTATTGCAAGTGATGATCACAATAAGTAAAACTCTCCGGACAGAAGCAAAAGTATTTTCGAAGAATCTGATCATTTTTGATTTATTATTTGTTGTTTTGGTTATTCTATGCAATATTTAAGCAAGGCTTGATAAGGTATTGATTCCTCTATTTGTCAAAAGTACAAATTAAATCTTTTTTTCGGGAGGTTTTAATTTATTTTACCTTTGGCCTGAATATTTTAAAACGAACTTTTTTACCAACAAATCCATAAAACAGACCATGAAAAATTTATTGAAAATCATTCTGTCCGCGATAATAATCATCAGTGTCTTCCAACTTCGGGCTCAAAATGCCTTCAGTAAGGGAGTTAATGTAACCGGTTGGTTCGGTGCAGGAAATGCCAAATCTATTCCCTTTAACAGATTTAACAAACAAGACATTCAGAATATTAAAAGCCTAGGGTGCGATGTTATCCGTCTGCCCATCGAATTGCACCATTTTACAAGTGGCGCACCTGATTATGTGATCGATACCTTGTTTTTTCATTATCTGGATCAGGTAATTGACTGGACTGAAGAGTTGCAGATGAACCTGATTATTGACAACCATACCATTGAAGTGGCTACTTCAAAGACCGTTGAAGTTCCTTTGCTGAAAATATGGCCGCAAATGGCCGAACATTACAAAAACCGCTCAACTTCTGTTTTTTATGAAATCCTGAACGAGCCAAATGCGATGCTGGCTTCCGATTGGGCTTCCATTCAGGTTAAAGTGGTGAATGCGATCAGAGCAATCGATACCAAACATACCATCGTGGTCACCGGTGCCGATTGGGGTGGAATTTCAGGTCTTCTGGCGTTAAAAAAACTGGCAGATCCAAACCTTATTTATTCCTTTCATTTTTACGATCCGTTTTTATTTACTCATCAGGGCGCTGGCTGGCCAAACCCGTCTCTGGCCGATTTGGGCGGAGTTCCTTTTCCTTATGATGCAACACGAATGCCAGCTTGTCCTCCCTCATTAAAAGGTACCTGGGTGGAGAGTAGTTTAGCCAATGCTTATAAAAATGATGGTAAAGTCGCCACTTTGAAAACTACGATTGATCGGGCTATCAATTACGCTAAAAATAACAATGTTAAAATTTTCTGTGGCGAAATGGGTGTATTCAATTCAAAAAGTCTCGATGCCGACCGCGTAAATTGGTACAAGGAAGTTGCCGGATATCTTACCTTAAAAACGGTTCCCTGGACCATGTGGGATTACCAGGGTGGTTTTGGATTGTTCAACAAAGGAAGCAATGAAGTTTTCGAATATGATATCAACCGGCCCATGGCTGACGGAATGGGTTTTACTCCTCCGCCTTTCAAACAATATGTGTTTAAAGTTGATTCAGTTCCGTTTGACATTTATACCGATTTTCCCGGCGCAGGTATCGTTCAGGGAGGTGTGGGCGATGTATTTTGTTCTGAGGTATATCAAGGAATTTATAGTGTTCTTTTTACGGATGTTAATCAGTACCAATCTCTTGATTTTGATTTCAAATTCAATAAAGATTTATCAAAACTGTTGGCTGCCAATTATAAAGTCGAATTTTGGATGAAAGCTGACTCTCCTGGTTCGAGCATTGTGTTGCGGTTTTTGGATACCAAAACCGATGACCCGAAAGATCATCCCTGGAGAAGAGATTTTACCATAAATTCATCAGTTGCAGCCTTTGATGGACAATGGCATTTTGTGCAGATTCCTCTGAAAAAATTTCTGGAAGCCGGATCATGGGATGGAACCTGGTTTAACGCAACAAATTCATTTGATTGGAAAGCTGTTGACCGCTTCGCGATTGTATCAGAAACCATGCCTTTGGCAGGCAAAAAATTCTGGTTCGACGATATTCGGATTAATGGAACACCAATTACCGGAGTCGAAGAATTGAATGCAGATCTGAATATGAACTCCACAGTCTATCCGAATCCATTTACTCAGGGAACAACCATAGAATATACACTTCCTCAAACTTCAACAGTCGATGTAAGTATTTATAACCTCGACGGACGTAAGCTCGTCACTTTGGTCAATGGTCAGGAATCGACTGGGAAACATCGGGTAGAATGGACACCATCTGGTACCGGAAGTCCAAAAATTTCGGAAGGAATATATCTCTGCAAAATTAGCACTCCGCTGAAAAGCGAAATCGTGAAACTAATCTATCAAAACCAATAAATAGTAAAGAATATGAACAAATTAATCGCCGTATTTAGCCTGATTGCCCTAATTTTTGGATGTTCAAGTCCGGAGAAAATTGAAGTGGTGAGTACAACCAATAACCAACCATGGATTACCGAATCTCAGTCAATTACCGAAAAGAACAATGCTGATGAGAAAGTCATCGACATTTATCCCGATAGTGCCAAACAGGTAATTGATGGTTTTGGTGGTTGTTTCAACGAACTGGGATGGGATGCTCTTGGAACCTTGACCGAAGTAAACAAAACTGAAGTTCTGAAAAACCTGTTTGATTCCATCTCCGGATGTCGGTTTAATATTTTCAGAATGCCTATTGGCGCCAACGATTATGCCGTTGACTGGTACAGCCACAACGAAACCGCCGAGGATTTCGAAATGAAAAATTTCAGCCTTAATCGCGATAAACAACGTTTAATTCCATATATTAAAGCTGCACAGTTGTATATTCCTGAAATCAAAGTCTGGGCATCGCCATGGTGTCCGCCTTCGTGGATGAAAATTAATCGCCATTATGCCTGCGCTCCAAATCCCAAATTCAATGATCTTCCCGCAGCCGGTCAGGGTGAAGAGATGAAAACACAGTTCAGGATGGAACCTAAAGTTCTGGCAGCTTATGCGCTTTATTTTGAAAAATTTGTTGAGGGTTATGCTGCTGAAGGCATTCCGATTTCAGCGGTTCATGTCCAGAATGAAATGAACTCGTGCCAGCCTTTCCCATCTTGCATTTGGAGACCAGAGGATTTAGCAACTTTTATCGGTAAATATCTGGGACCGAAATTCGAAGCGGATGGAATAAAAACGAAGATTTGGCTGGGAACGGTAGAACGGCCGCAAATTGAACGTGTTGACACGGTTTTGATGAATCCGGAAGCAGCAAAATACATTCAGGGTGTTGGATTTCAGTGGGCCGGGAAAGGCGCGATACCACTTATTCACAAGAAATATCCATCAATGAAACTGATGCAGACCGAAACCGAATGTGGCGACGGATCGAACGACTGGAAAGCCGCAGAACACACTTTCGATTTAATGAAACATTATTTCAGTAATGGGGCAAATGCCTACATGTACTGGAACATGGTGCTCGACGAAACCGGAAAAAGCCAGTGGGGATGGAAACAAAATTCGATGATCAGTATCGACAAAGCTTCAGGAAAAGTAGCTTACAATCCTGAATTTTACCTGATGAAACACTTGAGTTATTTTGTAGAACCCGGTTCAAAATACATACCTGTTAGTGCTGACGAAAACTGTCTGGCATTTGTGAAAGGAAAACAATTGGTCGTTTTTTACTACAATGCTTCAGAAACCGAAAAATCGTGTTCCTTCAGGATAGGCGAAAAAAGTATTTCGGTGAAATTGAAGCCAAAATCGTTCAACTCGTTAAAAATTCAGATTTAAACATGCCAAACAGCCCGTTGTACAATTTGTGGTAGACAAATAAAACTCAAACATTGATAAGGAACCAAAGACAAATAGTACAAAATATTAGGTATCGCCTCCTAATTGGGAAATATAGAAGTATAATTTTATAAATTTGAATGGTCTAAACATGATAATCGAATGAGTAAAATAAAAATAAAGAATTTTGGTCCAATTAAAGAAGGCTATCTTGACAATAATGGTTGGATGAACATAGAAAAAGTTACTATATTTATTGGTAATCAAGGTTCAGGGAAAAGCACAGTAGCCAAGGTATTTTCGACTTTAACCTGGATGGAGAAAGCAATAAATCGTGGTGATATTGATTGGACTAAATTAAGTCATCATATATTTAAAGGTTTCTTTAAATACCAGCGAACTCAAAATTATTTTAGAGATGATACCGTTATTGAATATGAAGGAGATTCTGCGATAATCAAGTATAATCGCAAATTGGATTATCCTGAAGTTTTTTTTATAAAGAGTAGCAACTTTTGTCTTCCTAAGATTATATATAATGTACCTAAAATAATGTATGTTCCAGCGGAAAGGAATTTTTTAAGTGTTGTTAAAAATGCATATGGAATAAAAAATTTACCCGATACGCTATACACCTTTGCCGAAGAACTTAGAAAAGGACAACTCGAATTAAGTGGTAAATTACTCCAGTTGCCGATTTCAAGACTAAAGTATAAATACAACAATGACAATGAAACTTCTTATATCGTTGGTGAGAATTTCGAATTAGATCTACTTGAATCTTCAAGTGGTTTTCAATCATTTGTTCCATTGTATCTTGTTACAAAATTTTTGACCGATGAACTTCAAAAAGGAGAAAATGTGTTGAGAGAACAACTAAATGTAGAACAGAGTGTTAGGCGAAATAAGGAAATTGCAGAAGTAATGTTTAATAATAAATTTAATGAATCAGAGAAAAGTAAAAAAGTAAGTGATATTGATTCAAAATACTTAAATACCTGTTTTATAAATATTGTAGAAGAACCTGAGCAGAACCTATTTCCTACTTCCCAAAAACAGATGCTATTTAGCTTGTTAGGATTCAATAATCTTAGCCTAGCAAATAAGTTGATAATTACAACTCACAGCCCTTATTTAATTAACTATTTGACATTAGCTGTTAAGGTGGATTTATTAAAGGGAAATGTTAGTGCTGAAAAGTCAAAAGTCAAACTTCAAAAAATTGTTCCTCTTACATCAACTGTTAGTCCTAATAACTATGCGATTTATCAGTTGGATGAAGAAAAAGGTATTATTGAAAGGCTTGAGACTTATAATAATCTTCCTTCCGACGAGAATAAATTAAATGAAATGCTTGGTGAAGGCAATGAGCTTTTTGCAAAGTTATTAGAAATTCAACAAGGGTTATGAATATCAATTTTTCTGAAGCAAAATGCCAATGCATCACCGAAAAGCAACTGTTTGGTATTTGTGATGATCCACCTCCTCCCCAAAAACAAGCATATATTGATGACGAGGATGGCTCTAAATGGATAGCAGTGGTGGTTAATGAAGACAATCAGGAAGTTACTTTCACTGCTATAGACAACTGCATCGAAATAAGAAGTAAAAATGGGAAAATGGCAAAACGTTGTGATGGTGCGTTAACCTTCGATTCAACAATTGCATTTGTGGAGTTAAAAGAACGAGATGTAAAAGGAAATAAATGGATTAAAGATGCTGATAAACAGCTTCGCTCAACCATTAGTTATTTCGAGAAGTCAGATCAATCTGAAAATTACAAGATAAAAAAAGCATACATCGCTAATAGCAAAAAACCTAGATTCAGAGAAAGTCAACAAGAACGTATGAATCAATTTTTCATGGATACAGGTTATGTTTTAAGAATTGACCGCAGAATAATTCTCGACTGATGACAATTTCCTATCAAATCCCATCAAAACTATACTCCGGAATTTGTGTTGGAAACAGAAGGTCTACTTGTAACAGCAATAAATCGTAAAACGAAATTGATTTCTGCTGATCGCTGGCATCACTTAGTTCTGCTGAAAAATCGACAGAGTTTAGCTCGTAAAATACAGTGCCCGAATTATCTTTTCCATTCATTAAGATTTCGACGCTATTGAAAGAGACCGAGTCGGCTGCGGCAGTAAATTAGTTCGGCCCTTCGGTATCTTCGCCAACCATGTCGTTGTAGAAATAGATATTGTCGATATAGATGGTATGTCCTCCGGCACCTTTCATGATAAACTGGAAAATATCGCTTACCGATAACCATTTTGTTTTTACTGAAGCCAGCGAAATGTCATAACTTTTCCAACCGTTTAAAGTTATTGGAGTAAATATAAAATCTTGATTCGTTGTGCTTTGGCTAATGGGAGCGATAGTCAGACTGGTTTCATTCGAAGTCCAAACATCAAGGTGTAAATGGGATATACAATAATTCGTTTAAGGTGCTTCTCCATTTGGATAGATTGTTTATTGGCAAAGTATTAACTCGAAATCAGATTTTTTCAAAGATAGATTTTTTGCTATCGGAATAAGAAGCATTTCGGGAGATGAGAACTGGTTTGTTTCTGTGAATGGGTGAAAAATAGAAAAGGATCATCAGAGCCTGATAATCCTTTGTCCTAATTTAGTTTAGTTCGATCGAAAATAGATATTGGTTAAAAGAGAAAAGGTTTTGATTATTTCTAATCGGTTGCTAATATAATGGTTATTTATTAACTCTATTTATGATTTTTTAATAATTAATTAATGTTCAATTTCTCATTGGATTTATAAATATCTAATGGCTTGTTTTTCAGGAGTTATATTTTTTAGGATATGTTTTATAATATATTTCCTTATTTTTAGGTGTTTGACTGGTTTCTTAAAAAAGCAATCAAATTGAGAAAAACATGAAATTGAAAATATATTTCAGCTTCCTGCTTAAGCCTTCATAATTTCGTAGTTTTATAATCTCTAATTTTATTGAAGATGAAATCGAAAAATATAAAGTTTCAGGAGCAGATACACAAAATAAGTAGACGATTATTAATCATAGTCATTGCATTGTTTTCGTGCAGTCTGGTTCGTTCGCAAACAGATGACCCCATAATTACCAATTTGTTTCAAAATAGCAGCAAGGTGATTGATGCAATGCGGTTACCTGGAGGAATTTATCTGGATGCATTGGCTCTTGGCGCCACCGGAGCCAAGCCTGCCGCGCTCAATGCAAATGGAGTTGGACTGATCTCGTTGTGTATTTCGGATGCGATGTACAAAAAAAACGGGGATGCCATAAATTGGGATGCAAATGCTGAAAGCAAAGCCTTAACCACGATCAGAGAATGGATCAGGTTGAAAAATACTCCCGGAGCAACCAATGTAAATGGATTGTTTCACCGCTATTTCAAACCTACCGATGGTTCATGGGTTTGGACAGAAGAGTTCAGCACCATTGACAATGCAATTATGGCGGCAGGATTTTTGTTTTGTAGAAACTATTTTCATAACAATGCTGAAATTGTTGAGAAGACCAATACTTTGTTGAATTCGATGGATTTTACTGCGGCAATTTCTGCAAAAGGTGACCAAATGTTCATGGTATTGGATGATAATGGAAACCAAACTGTTGTAGCAAATCCTTTCAATGAGTATATGTTTCTGGCTTGGTTTGCCAAAAATTCGAATTCGTCGTTTCCAAGGTATGCCAGTGCGCAAACCTATTGGAATGATAAGTACAACAATGCCAACAGCCTTCCAAAGTACAATTATCCGGCAGGAAATCCAACTTTAAGTGAAGGAAGCTTTGCCCAACCCTCGTTTCATGTGCAATTCTGTTATTATTACTGCCATTATTTCGGAACAAATGGAGATTACATGAACTATTTTAAAAATATGGCTTTTGCTGACAAAACCTGGTGGCAGACTTCAGCAATCGAGAAAATCGCCTGGGGTTGTGGAGCCGGTGAAGATCCAAATGGTGGCTACTCGGCGAATGCTGTCAATAATAATTCTCAAAAAATAGTATCACCGCATATCATGGCTGGTTTTGGTCCGACCAATCCGGAAGTCAGGAACGATTTGATTGCACTATTTGATGGCGGCAAAGGAAGCGGAGTCTATAAAATACCCGGGACTACTCGTGAATTTCTCTGGCGATATAAATTAAAACTTCCGGCTCAACGAACTTCTTATGTGCAGGCAGTCGACTTTTCAACCATGCTCTACGGATTGGCCTCTTTACCCGAATATCTTGGTCCTGATTTCTTTACCAGGTATAACAATTTTAATTTCGATCCGACAACTTCTGTGAACAATTTGAAGCAGAACAACAGCCAACTGGATAATCATCCGAATCCATTTAGCACTCAGACCAATATCACGTTTGAATTAACTGCTATGTCCAAAGTAGTCCTTGAAATATATAGCATCAATGGTCAAATAATCAGGCAGATGGTTGATGGGGAATTGCCGGTTGGAAAACATTCTGTATCATGGAATGCCCGTAATGAGGCTAATTTGCTGGTTGACCCCGGTGTTTATATTTGCAAGATGTTGGTTGGAAATCAGGCCGAATTTTCAAGACAAATGTTGGTGGTAAGATAGATCTATCGGCTATTTCGGAAGAGTCCTTCCTTAAAAATTTCATCTTTAGATTTTCTTTAGATTTAAGACCTTAATTTATAATCTGATCCATCAGATGTAATATCCATCACATGTTATGTTTTGCGCAAATCCGATAAGGTTTCAATAAAACAGATTAAATCTCAAATTATGAAAAACAAATTGTTGCTTTTTGCCGGAATATTCCTGTTGTCAAGTTTGTTTTTTCAGTCTATCTATGGCCAAAAATCCGGATTTCGTATCGGCCAAACGATACATTTAACGGGTGATGGAGGTTGGGATTACCTGTCGGTTGATGAGATTAATCAAAAATTATTTGTTTCACACAGTTCTCAGGTAAATGTTGTTGATCTGAAAACATCATCAGAAGTCGCAGTTATTCCTGATACAAAAGGTGTTCATGGGATAGCTATTGCCAACGATCTGAACAAGGCATTTATCTCTTGTGGAAAGGATTCATCGGTTTCAGTTGTTGATCTGACCACCTTTAAATTGCTTGCAAAAGTTAAGGTTGCCGATAGAAATCCTGATGCAATTCTTTACGATCAGTTTTCAAAGAAAGTGTTTACATTTAATGGAGGCAGTAAAAATTCAACCGTAATAGATGCTGTTTCCTATGAGGTTATTTCAACAATTCCGTTGGCTGGAAAGCCTGAGTTTTCGCAGACTGACGGAAAGGGGAAAATATTTGTCAATATTGAAGATGCAAGCAGTTCGAGTATAATTAATGCAACAGCTCTGACAGTTGAGAATACATGGTCAGTAGCTCCGGGAGAAGAGCCATCTGGATTGGCTCTAGATCTTGCAAATAATCGGTTATTTTCGGTTTGCGGTAATAAGTTGATGGTTGTTTCTGATCCATCTACCAGGAGTAATTACAACAGTTCCCATACTTTCTGCATTCTGGACATCGAACCTGTAAAATAGTTTGTAAAGTGAAGATTCTAATCATTGAAGATGAAGCCGAATTGCTTTCAGTAATCAGCAATTACCTGACTGAAGCTGATTATACCTGTGAACTTGCTGATAGGTTTGATCTGGCAATAGATAAAATCTCGATTTATGAATACGATATCATTCTGTTGGATATCTCACTGCCTGATGGTAATGGTCTGGATTTGATCAAATCGTTGAAAAAAATCAATCAGAAAACCGGAATCATTGTTATCTCCGCAAAAAATTCGCTTGACGATAAAATCTCTGGACTTGATCTGGGTGCTGACGATTATTTAACCAAGCCTTTTCAGCTGGCGGAACTTAATTCGAGGATTAAAGCTGTTTTACGAAGAAGAAGTTTCGAAGGAAGCGATCGGATACAGTTCAATGAAATTGAGGTGGATACTCAAAATAAAATGGTTTCTGTTGCCAATTCACCTATCGCGCTGACTAAAAAAGAATATGATCTCTTTTTGTATTTTCTGATCAATAAAAATCGCTTACTAACCAAAGAATCGATTGCAGAACATTTATGGGGAGACAACATCGACCTTGCTGATAATTTTGATTTTATATATACACATATCAATAATCTTAGGAAGAAAATAGTGTCCAGCGGCGGTAAAGATTACATTAAATCAGTATACGGAATGGGCTACAAATTCACTGATTTATGAAGCTACTTGCGAAATTAAACAGGCAGTATATCTTGTATTCCCTTACAGTCATGGTGATTTCAGGGATCATGATTTATTTGGTCATTTCGGCAATTGTAAATTATCAGCTCGACGAAAAGCTTGGCGTTATTTCGAAGCGAATCGGTGAAAAACTTTCGCAGGGCGGTAAAATTGAATGGTTGCTTCCATTTGTTACTGTGAGTGAAATTAGAAAACCATCAGAATCGAATTCATTTTCTGATACACTGATATTTAATAGTAATGAAGACGAGTTCGAAGTATATCGTCAACTTATTGTTTGTCAAAAGATTAACGATTCTTATTTTAAGATTATAGTTCGCGAATCAAAACTCGAATCTGAAGATCTGATTGGATCTCTTGCGGGTGTCATATTACTTGCAATCATCTTTCTGACCGGAAGTCTGGTCATTGTCAACCGCAGAGTTGCCAGTTTAATCTGGTCGCCATTTTACAAGAATCTGAAAGCGATCGAAGAATTTTCTTTGCAAAAACAATCCGCTATTGTATTTGAACCAACGGGAATAACCGAATTTGATGCGTTAAATGATGCTGTTACCAGACTTACCACCCTGATTGTTTCTGACTTTCAGAACATGAAGCAATTTACGGAAGATGCATCGCACGAGATGCAGACGCCACTGGCCATCGTATCGGCTAAATTGGAAAGCCTGATCAGTAATGCTGATTTTAATGAAGATCAGATCAAGTTGATACAATCAGCGTATACGGCGGTTCAGCGATTATCAAAGCTAAACAGGGAACTTATCCTATTGACCCGCATTGAGAACAACCAGTTTTTAAAGATTGAAAATATTCAGTTGGGAAAAATTATTCGTGAAAAGCTGGAAGATTTTCACGAATTGTTGCTATTGAAAGGGCTTATTGTTGAAAATCAAATCAGTGAATTTAAAATCCAATGTAATCCGGTATTAGCCGATCTGCTCATCAGTAATCTACTTTCGAATGCAATTAATCACACTATTCAGGGTGGATTGATCCGCATTGTGCAGACTGAAAATATGTTGGAAATTTGGAATACGGGTCAAGCTCAACTTAGGAATCCGGAGCGGCTTTTTTCACGATTTTATAAAGAAAGCAGTTCGCCAAATTCGCTTGGTTTGGGATTGTCGATTGTACAGAAAATTTGCGAAGTGCAAGGTTGGAAAGTTTACTACCAGTTTTCTAAACCCTTGCACGGATTTCAGGTCTCATTTAAAAACAACTAATTATCAGTATCTTTGATATTATAACCGGGATTTCACTATGTACAAAGTAAAACCTTACAATCATCGGTTGCTTCGAAACCGGGTGTTTCTGTTACTGATAGCAACATTTCCATTTTTAGCTTCCGGACAAAATACGCTGCAAACTTTTCTGGATAGTGCAATGACGCATAATTCAGAAGCGGTTTCGATCCAAACACAGATCAACTCTTATCAGTACGACAATCAAATGATTGAGGCAGTATTACGTTCTCCAAAGGGTTATGTAAGTTCAGAATTGTTGGTCGCACCATATTTTAATAACTATGGTAAGTTTGTCGATATCTCTCCTTCAGATAAAGCAATTGGATACGATGTCGGTATCACTAACGGCGGTCTGTATTCCATCCTTTTTAACCTTGAATTGCCGGTACTGAAAAGCAAGCAGGTAACACATCTTCAGGAGCAAAATCAGATCGAAATTGAGAAGCTAAAATCACGCTTAAGTCTGATCGAAAATGAATTGAAACGGTTAATCGGCAGCCAGTATTTTGATGCGCTGGATCTGCAAGCCATGGTTGAAAACAACATTGATAATAATTCACTTCTCAATCAGGAATTTCTTCTGATTAAAACCCTAATGGGTAAAGGACTCTATCGTTTTTCGGATTATCGCTTACTGGAACTTGAACTAAAATCTGATTCAATTGGTCTGAAAGCCTCAGTAGCAAATTTTGAACTGGCAGTTCGTCAATTAAAAGCAGCATGTGGCATCCGAAACCGCGAAATAGTAAAGTTGGAAAACCTAACAGTAGTTGCTTCTGAACCAGTTAACAAATCCTCGCTGTTTATCCAACAATTTACACACGACAGTTTGACAACTCTTGCTCAGCAAAAGGTTTTTAACGATCGGTACCTTCCGCAGTTAAATGTCTATGCCAATTCAGGATTGAATTCAACTTCGATTCCTAACATTCAGCGGCATTTTGGAGCCAGTGCCGGGGTATTATTTTCGTATAATTTGTTCGATGGACGCCAGAAAAAGATCAATGAAGAACAACTTATGTTGCAATTGACCGAAACTTCGAAGCAAAAAGAGCTCAAAATTAATGAAGTGAAAACTCAGGCCGAGGCATACCTGAAAAACGTTGAAAAACTAAAGGAAGAACTTGGGAAAGAGAAGCTAATTCAGGCAGAATACAAAGAATTATTTATGCTCTATCAGGATGAAGTGAAGCGTGCACAAATTAGTATGATCGAATTGATAGCCCTGCTTAAAAAGCGAAGCGAAATGAGTCTGGCTATTACTGTTAAAGAAATAACAATTAACAAACTCATCAATGAATATAATTATTGGAATAAATAGAGCAAAGGAGAAAGGAAATGGAAAAAAGGAAAAAGGAAAATTTTTCTGCATTCTTCCTGTTCCATTGATGGTTTTCGTATTCCTTTTTAGTGCGTGTGCGGGCAGACAGCAGACAGCAGAGGAGGAAACTGTGGTTAAAAGTGATGTGATAGTCAGCTCTCCGGTAATCGGGAACGCCGGTTCTTTTCTAAGTTTTCAGGGTGTAACCAGATATATGCAAGCCAATGATATTCGTGCGCAGATCACCGGAATTGTTACTCAAATCAACTGTTCTGTTGCTGATCATATTTCTCCCAATCAGGCTTTGTTTGTTATTCAGCCTCAGGAAGCTGCAGTGCTAAAAAGAATGAAATTCAATAACCAGATTCTGAACGGCCTTTCAGATACTGTATTTGCCCATTTAAGCGGGCAACTGAGTAAATTGAATATTCAGCTTGGTGATTTTGTTCAGACCGGTGATGTATTGGCCAGCTGCATTCGTGCTAATTCAATGCGTATTATTGCATTTATCCCTTTGGAACAGGTTTCAGTAATCGAAAAGATCAAAGATTGTTCTGTGATTTTGCCTGATGGGTCCGCCGTTGATGGAAAGATCTCATCAAAATTGCCATCAGCCGAAACCAACGATCAGACCCAATCCTATATCATTGTAACTAAAAAGCCCATTCCACTTTCCGAAAATATTAACCTTAGTGTCCATTTCTCAGGCGAGCCAATTCATGATGCACTTTTCGTTCCTGAAAGTGCAGTTTTGGGCAACGAGGAACAAACCAGTTTCTGGGTTATGAAGTTGCTGAATGATTCAGTCTGTGTAAAAGTTCCGGTTGAAAAAGGTTTCGAAAAGGATAGTATGATTCAGGTTATTGGTTCAGGATTAGCGGTTAGTGACAGGGTAGTTTCTGAGGGCGGTTATGGTTTGCCTGATAGTTCCAGGGTTCAGGTTTCCAATGAAACTGACTTGAGCGGGAATATGAAAAACCCTGCGGAAAATATGAAATCAACGGGCAGTAGACATTAGGAAAGTAATTGGTCATCAGTCATTTATAATTGAGATAAATTGGATATTAGAATCAGGATGAATCAAAAAGGCAAAAATGTACATTACTGAAAAACTGACAGATAGCTTCCATCATAAATTTAAACACCCATTTGGGATTGTACTTCTGATTCTGGTTGCCGCCGGAATTTATGCTTACACCCAAATGAAAGTGGAGTTACTGCCGAATGTGACCTTCCCCAAAGTCAAAATAATTGCCGATAATGGAGAGCAACCCATTGATATCATGTTGGTAAGCGTAACCCGACCACTGGAAGCAGCAATCAAAAAAAGTGAAAATCTCAAAATTATTCAAAGCACCACCTCGCGTGGAACCTGTGAAATTTCTGCTTTTTTTAACTGGAATGCCGATATTGACCTTGCACGTCAGCAAATTGAAGCACGGATCATTGAGAGTAATCCTGATCTGCCTCTAGGTCTGAAGGTGACCATCGAAAAAATGAACCCATCCATTCTTTCGGTTGCCGGATATTCCCTGGAAGGAAATCTGAGTCCCGTGGAATTGAAAATACTGGCTCAATACACTGTAAAACCATTTCTGGAACAAATCAGCGGAGTTCGTGAAGTTGCAGTTTCCGGCGGAAGAAACAAGGAATATCAGTTGGTTCTGGATGCTCCTAAAATGAGCAGTTTGGGTATTACTCCAAACCAGTTGGGCGATGTGCTGGCTCAAACTAACACGATTCGGTCGAATGGTTACCTCAACGAAAACAATAGGCTGTACCTTACTCTGACAGATGCATCAGTCAGGAATATTGATCAGCTTGAAAATGTGGTAGTTCGAAGCACTGCAAGCAGTACAATTAGGGTAAAAGATATTTCAAAAGTTCAGATTGCCGGCCAGATTGAGTATGTGAAAATTAAAGCCAACGGAAAAGATGTTCCATTAGTGGCCATTATGAAACAACCTGAATCAAATCTTGCGGATATCAATTCTCAGTTGCAGTCGAGAATTACCGAATTGAATGATCGTTTGCTTCCAAAAGGCGTAAAAATGGTTCCTTATTACAATCAGGCTGAATTCGTTGACGCGTCGATCCGAAGTATTCGCGATGTCCTTTGGATTGGATTGCTGCTGGCCATTCTGGTTACCATGCTTTTTCTCAGGTCGTTTAAAAGTAGTCTCGCAATTCTCATTACAGTTCCGGTTTCACTTTTATTGACGGTGGTTGTGTTGTTGAGTTTGGGATACAATTTCAATATCATGACTTTGGGCGCAATCGCTGCTGCCATTGGGCTGGTGATTGATGATGCGGTTGTTGTTGTGGAGCAAATTCACCGTACTCACGAGGAACATCCAGAAGAAAACTATCATTCAGTTGTTCCCAAGGCAATCAAATACCTCCTTCCGGCCATGATCGGTTCGTCGCTCAGCACCATTGTTATTTTTCTGCCTTTCAGCTTGATGACAGGCATTGCCGGAGCCTATTTCAACATCATGACCCAAACGATGATCATCACACTAACGGCTTCATTTTTCGTTACATGGCTAATTTTACCCGTCATTTATCTGCTCCTTTTTGGTCGAATTCAGGAAAAAAACCTGAAACCAGCCAAAGTACACCAGTGGAATTGGGTGCTGTTTTTTGTAAAGAAACCGATCATTTCATTTTTGATAGTTGGTGCCATGATTGCTTCTGTCGTAATTATCTTTCCTGCATTGCCTTCCGGCTTTTTGCCTGAAATGGATGAAGGATCGATTGTGCTTGATTTTGACAGTCCACCCGGTACTTCGCTCGAAGAAACAGAAGTGATGCTGAAGAAGGTTGACAAGATACTTGATAAATTGCCTGAAGTTCAAACCTATTCCAGACGAACCGGAACTCAAATGGGATTTTTCATTACCGAACCAAGCCGTGGAGATTACCTGATCAAATTGAAGGATAAACGGGATAAATCAACTGAAGAAGTCATTGACAAAATCAGGAAACAAATTGACTCTACAATACCTGTTTTAATTGTTGACTTCGGACAGGTGATTGGCGACATGTTGGGCGACCTTATGAGTTCAGTGCAACCTGTCGAAATCAAACTGTTTGGAAATGATTTGGCACAGGTTCATAAATATGCCCGGAAGATTGCTGATGTGGTGTCAAAAGTACCGGGAACTGCCGATGTTTTTAATGGTATTGTAATTGCCGGACCATCCGTATTTGTAAATCCTGACTATGCCAAATTAAGTCAGTTTCAGCTGAGTCCCGATCAGTTTCAGTATCAGTTGGAAACCCAAGTTGGAGGGAAAGTTGTAAGCACTGTTCAGGATCAGTTACAGGTTTGTGATGTTCGTATGATTTATCCAAACCGCGAAGAAACCACTGTGGATCAGTTAAAACAATCAAGTGTGTTTCTGAATAATGGACAGTTGGTGCCTTTGAGCCGTTTTGCCAATGTGAGCATTTTAAAAGGAACTGCGGAAATTAACCGGGAAAACCTGAAAAATGTGGACTACATTACTGCCCGATTGAATAACCGGGATTTGGGAAGTACGCTAACAGATATTAAAAATGCCATTCAGACAAAAATAAATCTGCCACCGGGTCTACATATTGAATACGGAGGCGCATACAAAGAGCAACAGCAGGCGTTTCGCGAATTGATGCTTATTCTGATTCTTGCAAGTTTATTGGTCTTTGTGGTTATTCTTTTTCTTTTCCGGAAAATTAAAGTTGCACTGTTGCTTATTTTTCTGGTGCTTCTTGCACCTGCCGGTAGTGGCTTATTCCTCTATTTGCTGAATGTTCCGCTTAATGTGGGCAGTTATGTCGGAATCATCATGATTATTGGTATCGTTGGCGAAGCATCGATATTCACTTACCTGCAATATATCGAAGAACGGAAAAAAGGCACACTGGTTTCTGAATCTATTATTTATACCATATCAGTCAGGCTACGCCCCAAACTGATGACTGCCATAAGCGCCATCATTGCGCTGTTACCATTGGCTATTGGTCTGGGAGCAGGCGCACAAATGCACCAATCTTTGGCTATTTCGGTTATTGGAGGACTGATTTTTGCCTTACCAGTTTTACTTATCATACTGCCAACATTTTTGAAAATTATTGAGAAAGATTAAGAAATAAAGAAAAAAGTCAATGGTCAATAGTCAATGGAAAAGAGGAAAGAGTAATGAGGAACCTTCAAATTTCCTTTAGAATTGAAATTTAAGTTTGCATATAAACTTTTAAATTCAATCAAAATGAAAACAACAATTCTTGTACTCTGCTTATTTGTGGTTAGTTTAGTTGTCAATGCCCAAAAAACACCGCCAGCTGCTGTGAGCAAGGCATTTGCCGAAAAATTCAAAAATGCCGAAAAGGTAAAATGGGATATGGAAGAAGCAAACGAATGGGAATCCGAATTCAAACTCAACGGCAAAGAAACCTCAGCTTCTTTTGATCAAACCGGAAAATGGCTCGAAACTGAAATGGAAATCAGCAAAGCTGATCTCCCAGCAGAAGTAAAAGCTTCCCTCGACAAACAATTTCCGGATGCAAAAATTAAAGAATGCGAATCGAATGAATCTCCTGATTTTTCAGGGTACGAAATGAGTTTGGTAAGTAAAGGGAAAAGTTACGAAGTGAAGGTAACGAAAGATGGAAAGCTGACCGCAAAAGAAGAGTCAAAAGAGAAAAAGGACAAAGACTAACCCGAAAATAAAAAGGCTTACCATTCAGGTAAGCTTTTTTATTTTAATATTGCATCCGTTTAAAAATTCATCCATGAAATCTTTGTTTCTAGCACTAGTTTTTGCATTGAGTCTTAACTCAGGATATGCCCAAACAGACAGTATACACTATGAAAAGCCAACAAAAAAACAATTCTGGAAGCAACAAATTCTTCCGATAAGTTTGATTACAGCCGGAGCTTTACTGAATATCGGGGATATTAAGGAAACAGTTCACGAGCATACTCCAATGACCAATAACAGTATTGACGATTATCTGCAGTATGTTCCTGCAGCAGAAATGTATCTGTTCGATGCTTTTGGAGTTAAACATCAAAATACGGTTTTCAATCAAACAAAGTATTTGCTCATTTCACAACTTGCCGCAAGTATCATCACTCATTCTCTTAAAAATATTGCTGATGTTCCTCGCCCAACCGGAGCTCCCGGATCTTTTCCTTCGGGACACACCACTTTTGCGTTCGTCAATGCCACGGTTTTGTTTCATGAGTTTAAAAATACCGACCCCTGGATTGCATACAGTGGATATGTAGTCGCTACTGCAACTGGTTGTTTGCGAATGACAAACAATGCCCATTGGTTGCCCGACGTTGTTGCCGGCGCCGGTATTGGGATGCTCACCGCCAATGTAGTTTATTGGTTGGAACCATTAAAGAAACTTCAACTTTCACCCAAAGGTAAAAAGGTGACTTTTTTGCCCTTGGTCGGCTATAAATCATTTGCTTTGGCCTGCACTTTTTAAGCTCCGGGAAAAGGAGTAATTCATTCGAACTATTGAAAACTCTTCTAAATATCAATTCTTTCGAAATTATCCATAAATTAAGAAATTCGCTTATCTTTATTTTTTCATGAAAAAGGGAAATGGAGAACGTAAAATTTCAAATCAAATCGAATGATCAAAACCGGATTGTCGGTATTGAGATAAGTGGAGTACTTGTGCTTGAAAATGCGCAAATGATTCAAAATGAATTTGTTAAAATTGTTGATTTGCTTGGTAGTCAGGTGAAAATTACAATTTCTGAGCCGGAAGAATTAGATATTTCTTTTATTCAGCTTTTGGTTGCATTTATCAAACGTATGGATGAATTAACTGTAGACTATCAATTTGAATGGAATATTGACGAGGACCAAAAATCCCTTCTCGAACATGTGGGACTGAGTAATGAATTATTTATGAATAACTAATATGTCGAAAGTAATTTTAATTGCAGACGATTCGGAAAGCATACGCGAGGTGTTGGCTTTTAGTCTTATGAATGCCGGATATCAGGTTTTGTTGGCATGTGATGGGTTGGATGCCTTAAAATATTTTGATGGTCGCACAATTGACTTGTTGCTAACTGATTATCACATGCCAAATTTAAATGGCCACGAATTGATTGTAAAGGTCAGACAACTTGAGAATTATAAATATTTGCCGATTTTGGTTCTGACCACTGAAAGTCAGAATCAGATTATAAAGGAAGCCAGAGATGCCGGGGCAACAGGCTGGTTAACCAAACCGTTTAGCACAGAGAAACTTATACAGACTTTACGAAAAGTTATTCGTTGATGAATTCATTTGTTAACAAATTTAAAGAGGAAGTTGGGGAATATTTCGAACGACTTGAATCGGGATTACTGCTTCTGGAGAAGGATCCTGAAAATGATCAGGTCATTCAGGAGATTTTCCGAATCATGCATTCCATGAAAGGGAGCGGTGGAATGTTCGGATTCGATTTGATAAGCGATGTCACGCATGATTTGGAATCGTTGTATGATCTGTTCCGTACAAAAAAGCAGAAAATTGATTCAGAAGTAATCACATTTACGCTGAACTCGATTGATGGATTGCGTAATCTTTTAGTTCAAAAGCCTGAAAGTGAACATCTTTTGCTGGCTGAAAAAATGAAGAACGAAACCCGGCTGCAAATTGCCCGTTTGACCAACACCGAATTCAGAATTGAAAATCAAAAAATACCATCGGAAAGTTCTAATTTGATCTCTGAATCAAGGCAGGTAACTTATTACATTTCATTTATTCCGAACGAAGACATTCTATTTAATGGCACCAATCCGCTTTATCTGATCGATGAACTTCATGCTTTAGGCGAATGCAATATCCAGGTTTCGTTCGAGCATCTCCCCAAATTGTCAGAAATTAATCCGGATAAGTGCTATATTTCGTGGTATCTGTTTATTGCAACAACCGAAAATGTTGAAACACTGCATGATGTCTTCATTTTTGTGGCCAATCAGGCTGAAATACAAATTGAAAGGGTCGCCTTATCGAATGTCCTTCAAAATGAGAATATTTTAGCCGGATTCCTGAATGCAAGAATAAACAACGAGCTTTGGGATTCCAGCGAACCTGACGTTCAGGAAAACAGCAAAACTCAAGATTCAATTGAGTCTGAAGAAATAGAAGAGTCTGAGGCATTACTAAAATCGTCGGCGGAGACTGTACGAAATTCGATATTTACGCAAACAACTGTCGATTCAATCCGTGTCGATTCTAAAAAGATTGACCAATATATGAATCTGGTCAGCGAACTGATCACCGCGCAGTCACGGCTCGATTTAATTTCTTCCGGAATCAAACATCCGGAACTGGAGCATATTTCCGAAGCCTTCGAAAAACTGAGTCGCCAGCTCCGCGACAATGCTTTTCACATGAGCCTTATACCTATTGAAAGTATTGCTGTCAGGTTTAAAAGGTTGGTTCACGATTTGTCGAAATCACTTGATAAAGAAGTTATTCTAGTCACAGAAGGACTGGAAACAGAACTGGATAAAAATATCATCGAAAAGCTGATAGAGCCAATTATGCATATCATCCGCAATTCTCTGGATCATGGCATCGAAAGCAAAACAACAAGACTGGCCCGGCAAAAAGACGAAGTTGGAAGAATATTTATAAAAGCTTCTACTGTTGGTAGTTATGTCCAGATTTTGATTGAAGATGATGGCGCCGGGCTGGATTTGAACAGAATTCGTGAAAAAGCTATTTCTCTGGGAATACTTCCTGATCAGGCTTCAATGAGCAACGATGAGATTTGCCAGTTAATTTTTGAACCTGGTTTTTCAACATCCGAATTGGTTACTGATGTTTCTGGTCGCGGAGTGGGGATGGACGTGGTTAGACGAAGAGTTGAGGAAATGCGGGGCACCATTGAGATTAGTACCGAAAAAGAACATTTTACCCGGTTCACGCTCAAATTGCCACTTTCTCTGTCAATCATCGATGGATTATTAACATTGGTTGACGAAAGCTATTTTGTCATTCCAACTTCGGTCATCAGGAAGATTTATTCCGTGAAACACGAATTTCTGAAG
>JBBQMW010000060.1:0-22271 GCA_038329265.1 Bacteroidales bacterium
GGTACAAAAGCCTGAATGGTTCCACCGAATCCACCACCATGAACGCGCCATGCACCTTTTCCTTTTAGGATCATTTCGCTCAACGCCAAAGCCAGCGAAACCACTTGCTCTTCTTTATGCACCACATCGAAAATATTCTGATTGTACATGTACGAGCTGTAGCCCGATTCAACAACCATTTTCAGGAATGATTGAAAATCGTTTTTTTCAAGGGCTGCAACCTGTTCAACAACTCGTTGGTTATCGCCCTGAAAATGGTAGGCACGAAGGATGGCACGGTCACCGGTTACTTTACGGATTTCAGGAATTTTATCTACGATATGTTCCAAAGTTACCTGTCTCAAAACTTTTGCGCCAAGCACTGCTGCAACGGCTTTCATTTCGGTTGGAAGAGATGCATATTCTGCCTGCGAGGCTGCATCGTCGTGACCGCCGCCAACATCGGTAATAACCAGCGCAAAACCGGTTTTAACAAAGTCGAAGTCTACTTCTTTCACGATGGGTTTCGATGGATCTTCAAAATCGATCGTAATCAATCCACCTACCGAGCAAGCAGTTTGATCCATTAATCCACAAGGCTTTCCGAAGTAATTATTTTCAGCCCACTGACCAATGATTCCATTCTCGACAGCGCTCATTTTGCCACCATTAAACAAATGATTAATAATGGCGCCAATCAACACTTCGAATGAAGCCGAAGAACTCAAACCTGAACCCTTTGGCACACGACCTTCGATACAGGCATCAAAACCTCCAATGGTGTAACCCAGCTGTTTCATACGGGCACAAACACCTTTTACCAATGATGATGATGTATAGAATTGAGATGCATCAACGACCAGTTGCGAAAGATCAACCTGAAATTCAGGGTATCCTGCTGACTGAATGCGGATAACATTCGTACCATTATGAGCAGCAACTGCAATATTATCCAGGTTTACAGCACCGGCCAATACACGCCCGTAGTTGTGGTCGGTATGGTTACCACCAATTTCGGTACGTCCCGGTGAGCTGAACAATGAAACATCATCAGTTCCGTAAACCTGCTGAAATTCGTTCATCAATTCGGCATATCGGTTGGCCTGCTCTTTCAGAACAACTTCATTTACACCGTATAATTCCTGAAACAATGGATTTTTTCCATTGGCAATCTTTTCAATTAATGCAATAATCTTTGCCATAGCTTCTTTTTTGTTTAATTATTTATTGGTTTATTTCTTATAATGTATGTCAGACAAATCGCGCAAACGCTGAGCTGCCTGTTCTGCTGTAATATCTCGCTGAGGAGTGGCCAGCATTTCGTAACCTACCATGAATTTTTTTACGGATGCCGAACGCAACAATGGTGGATAAAAGTGCATGTGTAAATGCCATTCAGGATAATCTGCACCATCGGTCGGGGCCTGATGAAGTCCGGCCGAATAGGCAAAGGAAACCTCAAACAGGTTATCGTATTTGATGGTCAGTTTCCGGTAAATATCGGCTAAAGCAGTTCGTTCAGAATCAGTCAACAAGGTGATATTCTGTACCGCACGTTTACTGATGATCATGGTTTCGAAAGGCCATACCGCCCAATATGGAACCAATGCCACAAAGTGCTCATTTTCAACTAATATGCGGTCTTTTTTTACCAATTCAGCGTTTAGATAGTCACCCAATAGCGTTGTTCCATGTTTTTCGAAATACTCTTTTTGGGTTTTCGATTCCTTTTCGGGTTCGGTTGGAACCGATGATGAAGACCAGATTTGTCCGTGCGGATGCGGGTTTGAACACCCCATAATCGCTCCTTTATTTTCAAAGATCTGGACATAGTTAATCATCGGTTTGTTGGCCAATTCGGCAAACTCATCGCACCACACGTCAACAACTTTCCGAATGTCTTCCACTTCCATTTGAGGAATAGTCATGCGGTGATTTTCGCTGAAGCAAATAACCTTGCAAATGCCAGTTTCGCTTTTGGCCTGAAAAAGATTTCCTTCATCAACAATTCCGAATGGAGAATCGGTCAACAGAGCGCTAAAATCGTTGGTGAACACGAATGTTCCTTTGTATTGCGGATTATACTTCCCTCCGGCTCTTTCATTTCCCGGACATAAATAGCAAGTCGGATCATAATTCGGACGATCGTCAGAAACTGCCTTTTCAACCTGACCTTGCCAAGGTCGTTTTGCACGGTGTGGCGACACTAATATCCAGTCGCCTGTTAATGGATTTAACCGCCGGTGCGGATGATCTTCGATATTAAATTGATTCATAAATATACTTTTCTAACTGGTAGGTACTGGTGGGTAAATATAAATGATTTCCTGTTTCCAGAACTGTTGAAATTTGTGTTTAGAAACATGTCAAAGAGAGTTTCGGCGAATCAATGCTGAATGATTCCTTATTTTCTCCGTACTTCTATCCTGAATCATCCGTGCAAGAGTTTGCCCCATCAACTGAAAATCAGTCGAAATGGTCGTAATCCCTCCGGCAACTACTTCCTTCAAAACAGTATCATTAAACGAAACAATCCCGACATCTTTACCCAATTCAAGATTTTTCGCAGCCGCCATTTTTACCAGTCGTACCAAATTGCGGTCGGATGGGACAAAATAAGCCTCTCCCCTTTTCATTTCCCTGTTCTCAACATTGCGTATAATTTCAGACTGAAATTTCCGTTCAGCACAGAATCGTTGGAATCCGATCATTCTTCCTTCAGGTTCTTTTCCCCCGGGAAAAATCATAATCAATCTGGAGTACTTCTGAAGCAAATCAAAGCCATTGTTCAGTGCATCATACACGTCCTGCTCAAAATCCTGATAAACAACCGGATAATCAGACAAATCTTCCTTTTTACGATCGAGAATATATACTTTATCTTTTGGAAGTTTCCCAATTACATCAGCTGAATAATCGAAAGTGGCCGGCATAATTACATACGAAGTATATTTGCCAACACTTTCCGAAATCAGATCTTTAAAAACCTGATAATTAAAGTGATGAAAGTAAATATCAACAATTGATTTGGCATCCAGGCTAATTAGTACCGAAGTATATAAATCTTCTTTAAAAGCGTTGAGTTCATCAAAAAGGACAAATATTTTCTGATCCAGATTAATTTCGGTGCTGTTGATGTAGTAACCTTTCCCAGGTATAGAGTTGATAATTCCTTTTGCTTTTAATTCGTTAAAGGCCACCATCACTGTATCGCGCGAAAGGTCGAATTCTTCACAAATCTGATTCAGTGAAGGTATTTTATCACCCAGTTTCAGTTCGCCAATCGAAATGGCAGTATAAATTGAATTGATAATCTGACGGTATTTAGGCACACCCAGTGTATCATCAATTTGAATGTTCTTCACTCTTTTATATTTTAAGTTGGTTATTCGATTTCAAAAGTAAAAATAAATCCAATAAAATACACAACCAGTACCCACCAGTATGAACGAAAAAAACTAAATTTGTAAGCCAAATATTAAAGTAACCAGTGTTCAGTCTCAGTTGGCAGTTTTGTCATCGCCTGCAACCCGTAACAATTCAATAACTAAAAATATCTAAACACATGAAAATCGCAAAATCAATCTTCGGAAAAACAAAGGAAGGAACTGAAGTCGAATTGTTTACCCTGACTAACGACAGTCAGATTACAGTTAAAATAACCAACTACGGAGCGATCATTACCTCCATCGAAACTCCCGATAAGTATGGAAAACTAACAAATATCGCTTGTGGGTTCGATAATTTTGAAACTTATGTGATTGCTGAATATCTTGGAGCTTACCCCTATTTTGGATGTATTTGCGGCCGGATTTGTAACCGGATTGCTGACGGAAAATTCGAACTTGAAGGAAAGAACTACAGCCTGGCAGTTAATAATGGTCCAAATCACCTGCATGGTGGATTGGTAGGATATGATAAACGCCTGTGGTCATCCGAATTGATAGAAACAAATGATAAAGTCGGCATTAAGCTGAGCTATCTAAGTCCGGACATGGAAGAAGGTTATCCGGGAAATTTAAAAGTAAGCTGTACTTATACCTTGAATAACAACAACGAGTTGACCATCGAATATGGCGCAGAAACTGATCAAACAACGATTGTAAACCTGACGAATCACACCTACTTCAACCTGACTGGTGGAAAAGAGCAAATTTTAGATCATGAGCTTCAATTACCTGCGAAAACGTTTACACTTAATGTTGCAAGTATTCCAACAGGCGAAATTCTGCCGGTAGAAGGAACTGTCAACGATTTCCTTACCAGTAAAAAACTAGGTAAAGACATTTCTGGATTAGAAGATGGTTATGACCTGAACTTTGTTCTCAACAACAACGACGGCAGTTTAGTCTATGCTGGTTGTTTGAGCGAAGAAACTTCAGGTCGGGCGGTTGAAGTTTACACTACACAACCCGGCATTCAACTCTACACTGGCTACTGGATTCCGGAAATGACGATTGAAGGACAGAAAAAATTCGGAAGATATTCGGGCGTAGCTTTAGAAACACAACATTACCCCGATGCGATTAATAAACCTCATTTCCCTCCGGTAACATTGGCACCGGGGCAAACATTCTACGAAAAAACGATTTACAAATTCGCTACAAAATAAAACGGAAGGGCTTCGGCCCTTTTTTTATGTGAATTCGTGAGAAATAAAATTTGTACATTTGAATTCGTGAATTCTAATTTTCTGTTATGAAAACCATCATCGAGCTTTTTGAAACGAGTGTTTCCAGATTTTCCGAAAACATCTATTTATGGGAAAAACAAGATGGAGAATATGCCGGCACTACTTACAGGCAGACTCATGATTTGGTTTATCGTTTTGGTGCCGGATTAGTAGCTCTTGGACTTCAAAAAGGTGATCGTGTTGGTCTGATTTCAGAAGGGCGAAACGCCTGGATTATTTCTGAACTTGGAATCCTTTATGCTGGAGGTATCAATGTTCCATTATCGGTAAAACTGGATTCAAGTATCGAATTTAAATTCAGATTACAACATTCGGGCTGCAAGATGATCATCGTTTCGAGAGGACAAGCTGCGAAAATGGAAGAGATTCGAGAACAACTACCTGACCTTGAGAAAATTATTTATCTTGACGGAAAGAAAAAGCCAGGTGCAAATGACATTTCCTATAATCAGGTTTTAGCTGTTGGTGATGAATACTTAAAGACCAATTCTCAAGTTTTCGAATCAATATATAAAAACATACAGCCCAGCGACATTGCCAATATTTCATATACTTCAGGAACAACAGCTGATCCAAAAGGAATTATGCTTTCGCACCTGAATTATGCTGCAAATGTTTTACAGGCCGAAACATTAATGAATATTTCAGAAGAATGGAAAACGCTGGCATTTCTGCCTTGGGATCATTCCTTTGCACATACTGCCAATCTTTATTTGTTTATGCATAACGGGGCAAGTATCGCTTCACTTGAAGTTGGTAAAACACCCATGGAAACCATTAAAAATATACCAAAAAATATTAAAGAAGTTCAACCAAGCATTCTGATGAGTGTTCCGGCAGTAGCTAAAAATTTCAGGAAAGGAATTGAAGCAGGAATCAGGCAGAAAGGACCAATCATCGAAAAATTATTTAAACATGCACTGAAAATTTCATACGAATATAATGGTTCCGGATGGGATCGCGGAAAAGGTGGAACAGCAATATATAAACCATTGATTCAACTCTATGATAAAATCCTTTTCAGTAAAATTCGCGAAGGATTTGGCGGCAAACTTGAATTTTTTATAGGAGGTGGTGCTTTATTGGATATCGAACTTCAACGGTTCTTTTATGCGATTGGAATACCGATGTGTCAGGGATACGGTCTTTCTGAAGCGGCACCTATCATTTCTTCCAATGTGCCTGATGCTGTGAAATTTGGAACTTCAGGGCGATTAGTAAAACATCTGGATCTGAAAATATGTGACTCTGACAACAATGAACTTCCGCAGGGAGAAAAAGGCGAAATAGTCGTTAGAGGTGACAATGTGATGTTAGGATACTGGAACAATCCGAAATCAACCGCAGAAACCTTAAAAGACGGATGGCTATATACAGGAGATATGGGCTACATGGACAAAGACGGATTCCTATGTGTGTTGGGACGCTTTAAAAGTCTTTTAATAGGAAGTGACGGCGAAAAATATAGTCCTGAAGGTATTGAAGAATCTTTGATTGATCAATCACCTTATATCGATCAGTGCATGCTTTACAATAACCAAAATACATATACCTCTGGCATGATTGTGCCAAACATGGCAGCAATCAACCGGGAAGTTGAAAAGCGCGGTATAAAATTAGGAACAGAAGCCGGACTGACCGAAGTTCTGAAAATCATTCAGCAGGAAGTTGATGCATACAAATCTGGTGGAAAATTTGCTGATTTGTTTCCGGAAAGGTGGTTGCCGGCAACCATTGCAGTTTTACCTGAAGCTTTCACCGAACAAAATCATTTGCTTAATTCGACAATGAAAATGGTGCGAGGGAAAATTACAGATTACTTTAGTCAGGAACTTGATTTTTTATATACCCCGGAAGCCAAAAACATAGTGAACCAACGAAATCTGGATGCCTTGAAAAAATGGTAAAAATGAATGTAAATTAAATCAGAAAAGCTATGAAACGTATACCAATCCTAATACTTCTTACTTTCTTCGGAATGAATTCATTTGCTCAGAAAATGAACGGATACGGCGGAGAATTGACAATTCTGGGTCTAAATGCAGATGCCCGAATCTGGACTTCCAAAATTCACGGATTTGAGGTATTTGGAGGAATGTCGTCCGGATTGGAAGATTTTAAAGTGGATGATGTTAATGCAGGATTCAAATACCTTCACACCATTCAGTACCGGCGACAGGACCGCACATATTTCGGGGTGGTTGGTAAATGGAAATGGGTGGATGTATTCGATTCGAACCGAAGTACCAGCCTTCCTGTTGCTGGCGCTTTATTTGGAAAAGAATGGTATTCCAAACGTGTTCATCGTAAAAGTTATGCGATTGAAATTGGCTATCAGTACGGAGTAAAAAAATATCAAATTTATAGTCCTGAAACTCATCTGCCAATTGGAGATGATCGATTCGAAGAATTTCCCCTAATTGTCAATTTAAGGTACTCTTTTTATCAATTAAGATAATCCGCTGTTGCAATTGCAATTATTGCCCTACTACGACGTCAAAATTGAGTATATCAAAATTTCGCTCGTACGAATTCACAAACAAACTGTGATTCATAAATCCGCCCATCGGAGCAACTTTTCGGAAATTAAAATCCATTTGAGTTAATTCCATTGGATAGTTGGGAACGCAGTTTCTGAAATCTGCTCCAAAACGGTTTAGTGCATTCAAGAAATAAAACGAAACATCAAAACCCTGAAAGCTAAATTGTGTAGGCTCGGTTGAAAAAGTTTCGCGATAATGGCTCACAAACCGGCGAACAAGTGGCTTGTTATAGTCGATAAAATAAGGCGTTAAATAGCGCAGCCGAATGCGGTGAAAACTCTCTGTTTGAAGACTTTTCAATTTGGTCAGTGTTGGAGTTCCCATCAGTACGATGTTGTAGTTTTCGGCCAAAGCATTCAGATTAGTAACTGCAATACTCACCTGCGCTTCGTTATCCGAGGGAATAAAGAAAATATTTTCACCTGTTTCGTCGAGCAACGATTTGATTGAATTCACTCCTTGTTTCTGAAAACTGTATTCATGAAATAAACTACCACTAAGCCTTTCTTTGGCGAGTTGACCCAATTTTGCTTCCGCAGAAGTAGATTTTCCATCCAACTGAAGCAATATAAAGTTTTTATTTCGAAATTCGCTGGCAATGTATACCGCCGCTTGTTCGGTTTGATAATCTTTATCCGGATTAACCTTGAAATAATACGAGTTAGTTCGCTCGAAACTTCCGGTTACCGACAACGGCGAAATCATCGGAATTCGGTTTTTTGCTGCAAATGAAGAAACACTTTCCTGTAATTCAGGAAGAACCGGGCCAATAATGAGATTTAACTCACGAAATTCATCCAACAACAACAAGGAATTTATCATTTGCTGATTGGTGACATCGAACACCAGCAATTCAATATTCATCCCCGAACGTTGCAAACTATCGATGGCAAGCAAAGCACCTTCATAAAATTCGAGATAACTAATCGCCTTCTGATCGATATTAGTCCCGTTAACGATTACTCCAGTGTCAGTGCTGGTTATGAGGGGTTGATTGGTAATACTTATTTTTCTCGTCAGAAGTGCTTTATTGGCACTCACCGCTTCAAACTGACCATTTCCGGGGATATAAAGCGGCAACAATAATCCTACTTTGTATTTCTGATTTTTTTTCCCTTTAATCGGTTGGCAATTGGTTGTAACCAGTTCTTCTGCGGTTATAGCTACCTGCGATTTCGTGGCAGAATTCTCAGCGCTTTTTCCAATTCTTTGAGGGATCAGAATGATTTCTCCGGTTTCCAAACTTCGCGAAAGTAAAGACGGATTGGCCTTTTTCAAATCACCAACTTCAACTCCAAACCGACTAGCCAGCGAGAACAGTGTTTCTCCCTTTTCAACCTGATATTTCGTATATGACTGATTCGATAGGGTTGCCGTTTCAGCAGGGACAGCCTTCTTTACAGGTATTTTCAGCTTCATCCCAGCTTTAAGTCCACTCTGAAGCGCCGGATTTGATTTCATCATTTCCTCATGGGTTATTCCGTATCGTTGTTCCAGACTATATAAGGTTTCGCCTGAGACTACCGGATGTACGTTATATCCAAATAGGTCGGCCTGAGTATCGGAAACAGCCGAAAATTCAGAAGCAGGCTGATCTTTAATGTTGGTCAGATCAGCCGGAATTTTCAACACTTGTCCAATCACAAGTCCTTTGGTTAATTCCGGATTATTCCGGATCAAATCGTTGGCGGTAATTCCATACTGTTTGGCTATCGAAACCAGTGTTTGATTTTTCGTTACCTTGTGATAGTAGAATTCTTCGACAAGAGCAGTCTGAGATTTTACCTCTTCCTTTTTAGGTTCAGCAACCACTTTTCCAACAGGTACTTTTACGGTTGAACCTGTTTCAAGAATAGTTTTTAATCCGGGATTTGCATGCTGCAATTCGGCTTGAGTAACTTTATACTTTTGGCAGAGGCTAAATACTGTTTCACTTTTCTTTACGGAATGCAAAACATATTTTACTCCTGAAATCTCAACAATATTTTGGTTTTTATTTTGAGAAAACCCAATGGTTGTGGACATGAATAAGACTAGAAATATGCCAAATGAAATGAATAACCTCATGATTGAAATTAAAATTAAAGGAGGCTAAAAGTAATACAAAATGCCAAATCTTCCCAATTATAAGAAGAGTTGGCATTTCAAAATAGAAGATACAATTTTACTGTCCTGACATTTCAACGCATCTAATAAGTTTTCTCACCAAAATATTTCATGAACTGAGCACGTTCCCAAGCTTGTGCCGAAGAAGCAGATTGACTCAAAATACCCTTAAAATCGGTGATTTTTTCGAATCCCTTTTGTTCCATCCATTCTGAGATTTCCCGGTTCATTCTGGTGATTACCGAAGGGCCATCATGATAAATAACCGATGCGATCTGAACAGCTGATGCACCTGCCAATAAAAATTTCAAAGCAGTTTCTCCTGAATGAATTCCGGTTGTAGCAGCCAATTCGCATGAAGTAAGACCAGACAAAAGACCAGTCCAACGCAATGGAAGGAGATAACCATGCGGAGAGCTCAAAACTTCGGCAACCACAACACTTGGCGAATCAATATCAATATCAGGGCTATAAAAGCGGTTAAAAATGGTAATTCCGGCAATTCCGGTTTCTGATAATTTCTGAACCATTCCGGCCAGGTTCGAAAAATAATGGCTGATCTTTACCGAAACAGGAATTTTCACCACCTGAAGAATCCGGCTAATGGTTTCGAAATAGAATTCTTCGTTGTTTTCGCTCGACTTGGCCACATTGGTTGGATTCACAAACATGTTGAGTTCGAGTGCATCTGCTCCGGCTTCTTCAATTTTCCGTGCAAACAACACCCAATCGCTCGAACTGATACAATTGATGCTGGCCACAATCGGAACTGAGGTGAGGGCTTTTACGTCTGCAATCAGTTTCAGGTATATCTTAATATTTTCATCTTTAATCACATAGTCGAAATAATCGAGGTATTCCGGATCAGAATGCAATTCCGACCGCAAGCTTAATTCTTCCTGCAATTCGTGATAAATTTCTTCTTCAAATATTGATTTCAGAACAATCGCTCCGGCACCGGCTTCGGCCAGTTTCAGAACCTGTTCTGCATGACCGGTCATACTGCTGCTGGCAGCGATTACCGGGCTTTTTAATTCGAGGCCAAAAAAACGGGTTGATATATTTGCCATAACAAAAGATTTACAAGTATTTACAATTTTACGATTTACAATTTACAATTAGCGTGCAGGCAAAAAATAGTAAATGGTCAATAAATAAATAGTCAATCACGAAAGGTTAATCTATTTATGTTTTTCCTGAAGATATTGATCCATTGATGCAGCAGCTTTTCGTCCGTCGCCCATGGCCAGGATTACTGTTGCCCCTCCCCTCACAATGTCGCCACCGGCAAATAATTCAGGAATAGAACTCTGCATGGTTTCCTCCGTCACTTCGATAGTTCCCCATTTGCTAACTTTCAGGTCTTTCACTTCGGAAGGAATTAATGGATTGGGAGAAACGCCCACAGCAACCACTACCAGATCAACCGGTATATCATGTTCAGATCCTTCCAGAACAATAGGTCTGCGACGACCCGAAGCATCCGGTGCTCCCAATGTCATCCGTTGGATGCGCATGCGGTTTACCATTCCCTTTTCATCAGCAAAATATTCAATCGGATTGGCAAGGTTCATAAATTCAATACCTTCTTCTTCAGCATGATGAACTTCTTCAACACGGGCTGGCATTTCTTCGCGCGACCGGCGATAAATAATCATGGCACGCTCGGCACCCAATCGTTTGGCTGTGCGAACCGAATCCATCGCGGTATTTCCACCGCCAATTACAGCCACATTCTTTCCTTTAATAATAGGAGTATCAAAATTATCGTTGGCTGCATTCATCAGGTTTACTCTGGTCAGGTATTCGTTCGACGAAAGAATTCCGTTGTAATTCTCGCCCGGAATATTCATAAACCTTGGCAAACCCGCACCACTGGCTACAAAAAAGGCTTCAAATCCTTCTTCTTTCAAATCGTCGAAACTGGCAGTTTTTCCTACAATAAAATTCCGTACGAACTTCACTCCCATTTTCTGGAGGTTATCCAGTTCAACATCCACAATTTTGTTCGGAAGCCTGAATTCAGGAATTCCGTATTTCAGTACACCGCCAATTTCGTGCAGCGCTTCGAAAACAGTCACATCGTAACCTAGTTTAATCATATCGCCAGCGAACGACAACGATGCAGGACCTGACCCAATTGCTGCTACTTTTATTCCGTTTGCCGGAGCAACTTCGGGAACCGACATAAATCCGCTTTCGCGCTCATAATCGGCTGCAAAACGCTCCAGATAACCAATAGCAACAGGATCTTTCTTTAATTTTACGGTGTAAAAACAGGTAGCTTCACATTGTTTTTCCTGAGGGCAAACACGACCACAAACCGCCGGAAGTGCCGAAGTTTCTTTCAAGGTTTTTGCAGCTTCCAGAAAACTTCCCTGCTCAATGTATTTCACAAACTTCGGAATGTTGATGCTTACCGGACAGCCATCTATACAGGTTGGATTGGGGCAATCGAGACATCGGGAAGCTTCACTTTGAGCTTGTTGATCAGTCAGTCCTGTATTTACTTCCCGGTCCTGATAACGGATGCGAACAAAAGGATCGAGTTCAGGCATCCGTGTTCGGATCATGGCTGTACGATCTTTATTGGCAATTTTTTTTCGAATTTCAACGCGCCATTCCTTTTCGCGTTCTATTTGGAGATAATCTTTATTTGTCGACATTTTTACGGGTTTTATTGAATTATTGATACCGCTCGTTAGCTAGTTTTTCTTCGGCAGCATATCCGCCCAAACGCATGATCAACTCATCAAAATCAATTTGATGGGCATCGAATTCAGGACCATCAATGCAGGTGAAAAGTGTATTTCCGCCAACACTCACACGACAGGCACCGCACATTCCGGTTCCGTCGACCATAATCGCATTTAAACTTGCCTGGGTAGGTATCTGGTATTTTTTGGTAAGCAACGAGGTAAATTTCATCATCACAGCCGGTCCAATGGCAATACATTCATTCACGGTTTCGCGTTGAATAACCATTTCGGCGCCGGTTGTAACCAGTCCTTTGGTTCCGTAAGAACCATCATCGGTCATAATAATTACTTCATCAGACCATTTTCGGATTTCGTCTTCCAGAATAATGAGATCTTTATTACGGGCAGCTAAAATAGAAATAACACGGTTTCCTGCTTTCTTAAAAGCTTCAACAATAGGTAGCATGGGCGCAACGCCAACTCCACCGCCACAAGCTAAAATCGTTCCGGGATTATGTATATGAGTAGCTTTGCCAAGTGGACCAACCAAATCGAGAATGGTATCTCCAACATTCAGTTCAAAAAGCTTGGATGAACTGACTCCCATTTTCTGAACCACCAAATCAATGGTTCCTTTTACCGGATCGGCTCCGGCAATAGTTAAGGGAATACGCTCTCCTTTTTCATCAATTCGCAAGATCACAAAATGACCTGGTTTGCGCGACTTGGCAATGCGTGGAGCATCGACAACAAATTTGGCTACTTTTTCAGAAAAAAGAACCTTCTCAATAATTTGGTTCATCACAATAGTTTTTTGGTTTCATCTTTTTACGGAAGGTCAAAAATAACATCAAACACATATCCAGAGGCTTTTCACCCGATCTTTTTTGAAGGTTTATTAATTACACAAGATTCGCTTAATATTCGATTTTTTGCACGTGGAAGTTAAGCTTAAAACAAAAACGCTTCGTCGGCAGAACAAATGGAGCAACCAAACGGAGAATTGGATTATCTTTAAAGTTTTGTTTGCCCCCGAAAGACCAGGCAGAAAGTTACACTGTAAGTTTTATAAACGAAAACAATATCAGAAATTGACTCAGGAATTTATTATCGCTATAACAGAACACCGCTCAGTTGGAACAATTCTCACTCCCCTGCTGATTGAGAAAGAACGTTCGTACAACACTGTAAAAAAAGTAGTTAAACCGCATGATTTAAAAAGCGGAGAATTGGTTTTAAACGAAACCGAACTGGAATTACTCAAACTGATTGAGAATTACACCGACGAGATGTTAATGAAGAAATTCTCAAAAAAGGCTGACAAGCAGAATTTCTTTCAAAATATGGATCAGGATCTGCTTCTGAACCACATCAGTCCATACATCGATAAATACATCTATCGGTGTGTTTTGCTGCTCATGAAAAGTAATACACGGCTTTTTTACAAGCAGGCCAAATATGCACATCTTTACGATGAGGATGAGATCAAGGTTAATCGTAAATTTTCGGATTCAGTTTCCTATTTTAACCGGGACGAAACCGACACCAAATACAATCTGAAGATTAATCACGAAGGCAAACAGTTTGATCTTCTTCACAAAACCATAAAAATGGTTAGTACATTGCCCTGCTCATTCGTGTATCAGAATCAACTATTTGTTTTCAATCAGCTTTCGGGCAAAAAACTTGTCCCTTTTTTAACGAAAGAAGCAATTATTATCCAACGCATTTCAGAAGATAAATACTACCAGACTTTTGTACTGAATGCAATCAAAGAATCGGAAGTAAAAGCGACAGGGTTCGAAATTATTGAAAGCCGTCCGCCAAGAAAAACAATTCTTTCGCTTGAACAGGATTTGGAACTGAACCCAGTCCTGATCGTAAAATTCAGGTACGAAAACAGTCATTATATGGCCGATTCGATTTCAAATGTTTTTGTAAGTCTCGATAAAAACAATGGAACTTATATATTTAAGAAATTTGTACGCGACCGGGTTTGGGAAGAAGAACAACTTGGATTTCTGAAAAAATTGGGTTTAAAATATCAAAATGGATTCTGGAATACTGAAGAAGACAAGCAAAAACCAGAGATCGAGAATTATTACCGGTCGGTACAATGGCTGACAAATACCCGTGATGAATTAGATACACACGGATACCAGATTTTGCAGAGCAAGCTCAGTAAAAAATACTTTACCGGATCTCAGGTTCTTGAGATTCAAATTAAAAGTGACGAAGATTGGTTCGACATTCATGCACTGGTCAAATTTGGCGATTACCATATTCCATTTATCAGACTCCGTAAACACATATTAAATGACATCCGCGAATTTGAACTCCCTTCAGGAGAAATTGCCATTTTGCCATTGGAATGGTTTTCGTCGTACCGCGACATCTTTCCATTTGCCAAACTGGATGGCAATATTATAAAATTAAAAAAGCACCATTTCCAAATCCTTCAGGACAAAGTAAAAGGGATTGACCAAAACTATTTCAAAAAACTGGAAGAAATTAACCTGACTGTAAATCAGAACGCAGAGATTCCGGCAGAATTGAATGCAGAACTTCGCAGTTATCAACATGATGGTTATTCGTGGCTGTATCATTTGTACGAAAACCAATTGGGCGGCTGTTTGGCTGACGATATGGGGCTTGGGAAAACCATTCAGGCGCTGACACTATTATTAAAATTAAAAAAACCGAAATCACAGGTATTTTTTCAGGAGCCAACAGACGATAACCAGCAAAAGTCGCTTTTCGAAACTAATGAACCGACAGAGGCCATACAGCCTGCATCGCTGATTGTTATGCCAACCTCGCTGATTCACAACTGGGAAAACGAAATCCGCAAATTTGCACCTTCGTTAAAAGTTTATAAACACGTTGGAAGTCAGCGAAACAAATCAAGCAGCATGGCTTCCGCCATTAATTATTTTGATGTAATTCTGACCACCTACGGAACCCTGAGGAATGATTATGAGATGCTTAAATCATACAATTTCTTCTACCTGATTCTCGACGAGAGTCAGAACATAAAAAATTCATCGTCGAAAACCTATAAAAGTACCATTGAAATCAGGTCAGCTCACAAATTGGTCATCACCGGAACGCCTATCGAAAATTCGTTGTCCGATTTATGGTCGCAACTGAATTTCCTGAACAAAGGACTGCTTGGAAGTTTACCATATTTTAAGCGCGAATTTATAACCCCGATTGAAAAAAAGAACGATCAGGAACAGGAACATAAATTGCAAAAACTGATACGTCCATTTGTACTGCGAAGGACAAAGGCCGAAGTTGCAAGCGATTTGCCTGCATTGACCGAACAAATCAGGTATTGCGACATGACTGATGAACAACGGGAAATTTACGAAACTGAAAAATCATCCATCCGGAATACCATTCTGAAAAACATTGAATCGAACGGTTTAAAAAAATCGGCTTTAGTGGTTTTGCAGGGATTGACCAAACTCCGCCAGCTTGCCAACCATCCATCACTGGTTACCAAAGAGCTTGAAACAGAATCGGGGAAATTCAACGAAATTTACCGCTGCTTGAAAAATCTGGTTGCTGAAGGACACAAGGTACTGATCTTCTCATCGTTCGTAAAACATCTCGAATTACTGCAAACCAAAATTGAATCGAAAAAATGGAAATATTCGCTCCTCACCGGAAGAACCGACAACCGGCAGGAAGTAATCCGGCAGTTTCAGGATGACCCGAACAATCATATTTTCCTGATTTCGTTGAAAGCCGGTGGAGTTGGACTCAACCTGACGTCGGCCGATTACGTTTTCATCATCGACCCATGGTGGAATCCGGCAGCCGAAAACCAGGCAATAAACCGCGCTCACCGCATCGGTCAGGACAAAAAAGTTTTTGTTTACCGTTTTATAACTGAAGATTCGATTGAAGAAAAGATTCAGACATTGAAATCAAAGAAATCAGCCCTGGCCGAGAAATTCATCGGTTCAAATAATCCATTTAGTGCGGCAATTACAGAAGAAGAAGTATTGAGTTTATTCAGCTAAATAATAAATGGTTGGTTGGCATCATTCAAAACGCAATGGTTCAGGGCCTCTGGGCTGAAATGTATAAAAGCGTGTTTTGGTAACTCCATCGACCAACACACCAAATGAATTCACATCGCTTGGGTGATTGGGGTAGTATGCCAAACGTATTTGTATGGTTTTAAAAACAAGGTTTTCGTTCCTTATCCTTAAACCAATGCCAATTCCTGAATAGTATTGCTGCTTAAATATGATTTGATTTGAATCGCCAATGATGCCAATATCTAAAAAAGAGAAGATCGCCGTTTGGAAATTCGCTATTGATCTGCGCTGAAAAAACACATTTTCAACATTAAGGGTTAACCGCTGTGTTCCTTTTTCGATTTTACTGCCAAAACCTCTAATACCATTAATGTTTCCCAACGAAAGCTCTTCTAACTCGAATCGGTTAATGCCTAGTGAATAATTCAGTTTTATAAACTGTCTGGACTGGACATTCCACACTTTAAATAAATCTGAAATATAATTCAATTTAAAATCCGCCATCCCCTGTTCAAAGCCAGTTGATTTCCAGAAACTCCCTAATCCAAATGATGAATAAAAATAAAATGGTTTGTTCCTGAAGATATTTCCGGAAGAAAAGAATACGTGCGAATACCAGCGGTCGCCAAATTCATTGTGGTCGTAACCCATAACAAGCTCATGCAAATACCCCTTTGGAACGTCCTCTGTAATTCCATAACTATAAACCAGCAAATCGCGAACATACGATCGTTTCGAAAAACTAAATCCACCCAGATAGAAAGTACTGTTTGCATAGTATTGATTATTTTCAGCATCAGGTTCAGGACGCTCATAAAAAGAAGTATATCTGACTCTGCCAGATATGTTGATCTGAAAACGGCTGTCGTTTTCAATAATTCGCCGCTTAAGCCTACGGCCATACCAGCTATCCAGATATAAATAATTAAGCGGAAATTGAGTAAGCACAAGGTCTGTCGAATTGATCCGGCTAGATCTGAAATTTCGGATTGCAGTTAATCCGCCCGCATATACCGATTGTGGTCTTAAAAAGTCACGTTCAGCTGATATAAAAAAACCTTCACGAATATAGGTATTTGAATATCCTGTAGAAAAGTTGATGAAATTTCCCGATAAGTTATTTATCCTGTAATAGGCATCAAAACCTACATTGGGTTCCTTTTCGGTATGCCCAACCAGTTTAACCCCAATCTCATAACCTCTACCCATAATATTCTGATCATAAATTCCAATTGATCCATTATCAATTCCACCGATTGATGCTGATGCACCAAATGAGAAAACGTCTTTAGTAAGAATAATAATATCAACAAAATCAGCATTTAACTCTTGTTGTTTAATTATAATCCGAACATCTTTAAGGTAAGGTAAACTTCTTAAAAGCCGCTCGTTATCCATCATCAAATCCGGATCTAAAGCCATACCTTCTTTGATCCACAAATTCTTGCGAATAACAGATAAATTTGATTTTGTATGAAGTTGATTGGCAACCTTTTCAATCCAAACATCAGTGGTCATAGCTGTATCAATTAAATTTGGACCGAAAACTTCAAGCGATTTAATGATGATTGAACTAATTTTTTTATTTTCAAAACTTTTGTAATATTCATACGAAAGTAAATCTCTATTTCCCTTAACTTTAGGAGTAGTAATCAGCAAGTCGTAGATTAAATCGGTCACTTTGTGCCGGGAAGCTTTAATCTCCAAACTATCATAAAATAATTTTGGATCTTTCGTTTTGGGAATTATTTCCACCGAATCATTTTTGAAATCGGTTATATTATTACCTGAAAGAGTTAAAGATGAAAGAAGTATAAGAAATATCCAAATAAATTTCATGACCTGCAAATATACTTTTCCAAAGTTTAAATTTATCAAATATTGTATGAAAGCAATATACTAATCAAAAAGAAGAATTGCTTGATTCTTCAATAATAGTCAACCATTTTTGATTTTTCGGCATTTAAACTACAGAGATAGCCTATTTTATTAAATTTGCGCCGAAATGCAAAATATTAAAAAGCTATATCGTAAAAATATATACGGGGTTATGGGAACCCTGATTTTTCACATTGGATTGGTTTCTATTTTTCTGAGAGCCGAATTAAAAACAAGGGATAAAATTGATGCTGAAGAAGCAATACTACTTGAATTTACAGCTCCTGAAGTAAAAACACCTGAACCAGAGCCTGATCAGGAGAAAATACAGAAAATAAATGAGTCATTCGGGCAGTCGTTAAAGAACATGAGAAGTTCAGGAAGCAACCAGGCGGTAAACGATGCCGCAAAAAATGATAAGTTTTTTGATGCCAGCTACCGGCGAGATATTGAAGAAGCTGAAAATTTGGTTTCAGATGTCAAGAAACAGTTGTCGAAAAAAACGGTTGCAGCAAAAAAATTTGAAATGCCTGAGGCTACCACCGCAAATGAAGATCCTGACTCTATAAAAAATGTAATTTATTCAGGTAAAAGCAATATCCACTATTTTTTGGAGAACAGATTTCACATCAGACTGCCCATACCTGTATATTTGGCCAAAGGTGGAGGAACTATTATTGTTGACATACAGGTGAACCGCTCAGGCAAAGTTGTAAAAGCTGAAGCCAGACCAGCAAATAACATCAACGACCCAATGCTTCCGGCCTATGCGACCCAGGCAGCAGAGCGAACAGTATTCAACTCTGAATCAAAGGCTCCTGAAATTCAACGGGGTACAATCACTTACAAATTCGTGGCTCAATAACAATTAATTAATGTTTACAACACAATATCTTTAACATGATTTAACAATTATTTTCACAATTTACGAAATAGCCAACCTATATTTGTGCTACATTTTTTTTCATAAGTTTAGGTTTAGTTAGGTTAGTTAGTTTAAGAGAGAAAAGGTAGGTTGTTGAACCTACCTTTTTGTTTTTCAGAAATAACCGATCTATTTTTTTGGCTTAATTATTCTCAACAATAGCACTTCTCTCCAAACTTTATCAACTCCAATACGCTTAAAAACTCTCTACATTCAATACATTTGAACAAAAAAATCATTTCAAATTAGGAAAAGCTTGAATTGTATTTAAATTTGAGCGAAAATCAATTTAAATAATTTGCATTTATGACATTTTATAGTGATTTTTAAAACCGAAATAGATTAGGCATTATTAAAAAAAAACTGTTGAGTTATTTAAACGATATAACCTTTCGCGATGATTGATTACTCAAACCAAGACTTATTAAACGGGATTCAAAGAAATGATACGATTGTATTACAATACATTTACAAGAATTTCTATTCGAAGATTAATTTTTTCATCAAAAAAAACAGTGGAGACGATGATGATGCCAATGATATTTTTCAGGAGGCTATAATAATAATGTATCGTAAGTTAAAAGCAAATGAATTGGTTTTAGACTGTAACTTCGAAACTTATTTATACTCCGTAAGTCGATTTCTATGGTTGAAGCAACTTGAAAAAAGAAAGTTAGAGAAAGAAAAAATAAAGGACAACCATGAATACAATGACGACATTTACGACGATGGATTAGAAAAGGTAGTTGATTTGAATGAAAGATATCGGCTGTTTCAAAGCCATTTCACTAATCTAGGTAAAGATTGCCAGAAAATTCTTCAGCTTTATTTTGACAAAGTTCCACTCAAAAATATTGCTCAGATTATGGGATTTAAAAGTGAAAAATACGCCAAAAAACGTAAGTTTAAATGTAAGGAATATCTCATAAAAAGTATTAAACAAGATCTTGAATACAAAAAGATATTAAGCGGAGATTAATCTCTAATTATTTTCGACCTCGAATGTTTCGGGGTCTTTTTCTTATATACCAATCCCCAAAAACCAAAAGCACTGCCAGTAAAAGAAAGATGATAAAATAAACATCTTTACTGGTGAATAGTGGTTCTGAATTACCAATACTGACATAGCCAAGCCAATAATGAGGATGAGCTGTTAATGGATCAGAAGTTTCAAGATGATTTAGTTTAGCCATTCGAAGGGCAACATCCTTCCGTTTTCCTTTTGACAAATAGTAGTAAAAATCTTCCATTATTTTCACCCCCGACTTATCTTCCACTTGCCATAAAGTCATTACGATTGACGGGCAGCCAGCATAAATAAAACCTCGGGCCAAACTCATTACCCCCTCACCTTTCTGAAGTTTACCAGTGCCTGTAGCGCAAGCGCTTAATACCGCAAGCCGCGCATTAAGTTTCATGTTATAGATTTCATAAGTATTTAAATACCCATCATCAGTAGAATTCGTTGCCGGTTTGGAAAATACCAATTTAGAAAACATAGGTAAACTATCGTTTATAATGGTGTGCATCGCCAAGTGTATAACATCAAAATCCGAAACTCTGTTTTTGAATTCAATCTCTTGTGCGTAGTTATTCATAAAAATATCGGACTTAATATTCCTTGTTATTCCCTTAACTTCATCAGCAGTTCCAGGCAGTGGATTTAAAAAGTATTGAACTGAAGTTTCTGGATCTATTCTAGGTTCTTCCGCAATATACTGTGGTGAAAAAACAAGCAGACTCTTTGAACTCCTTTTCTTCTGCTCCGAGAAATTATACAAAAGCGTTGCCGAATAACTGTAATTCACAACGTAATTCTTAATCAAATAATTCAAATTTCTGAAATTCATCACGCTTGTATCGGGCATTTGAGTTAAAAGCGCATCGAATGGAATGTATGATAATTTATCATGAGGTATAATGGTAATATCTTTGCCACTTAAATTTCGGACAATCGGCTTTAAAAGCTTTTCATATAAACCATATCCTGCGGTGGCATAATTAATATAGTCTTTCTTTTTAGTGTATAGGTAATTGGGATTTATTAAAAAGTCATGAACTGTCTGGATATTATTCGTATATGAAGAATCAATATTTTCCATCGAAAAATTCACTGAATCTTTGGATACTACAAATCGATATAGCTCACCATTATTATCCGACGCTTCGGGTTCTTTTATAAAGTATTCAACGATTACCTGACGTGAATTAATTATTGATTGTATTTCTTTGATTCCAACAACCTTATTTTCATACTTGAAGGCATAGTAATGTGGATATAACTTTTCAAATGATAAAACCAAATTATTATACTCATCATTATAGTTGAAAATCTTTGCAGAAAACAGACTAACTTTCTGTGAATCTGGTATTTCAGAATGATTTTCAGCAAACAACAATGACTTATAAGTAGCTATATTACTTTTAAGATTATTCTCTTTTTTTAATAACGAATCCGGAATACCACCAAATTCCTTTGCCTTCATATCTTTTACCGACGCCAGTAAATTTGATGATTTACTCTTTTCTGAAAATTCAAATGCCAGTTCAATATATTTCTGTTGTTTGGTAAGTGCATACAACTTATAAGCAATTTTTACGGCTTCATAAAAAGTAGATTGCTGATTTTGAGCCAGAAAGTACTTGCTTTCCTCATTTACAAAGCCAATCTGAAGACGATGAATCAGTTGCGTAGCCTTGACCAAAGAATTAAGACTTGCATTAAAATATTTAGATGATTTTTCATTGTTGAATTCAGACAAATAGATTTCTCCCAATTTTTCCATAGCAAGAGCTTTTTTCTTAAACTTATCGACTAATTGAATGTCGGAAATTACATTCTTTAATGGCGGATCTAAAAACGGATCATTCGTTTGAAAAGAATCAACAAGTGATACTATTGCATCATGATAATATAAAATGGCTTCGTTAAGATACTTTTTCCGCTGAAAGCGAAAATCATCAATCTGTCTGGCTTCTGAATTTTTCATATAATAATAGTCACCAAAATTAGACTGAACTTCGGAATAAGACCGGCTCTTCTTCCCATAAAAATTCAAAGCAATAGTTTTTGCCTTACTGGAAAAGATTAATGCCTGATCATATTTTTTTTGTGAAATCAGAAAAGCAGAATAGGCCAAATACTCATCTGCTAATTCTACATTATTGTTGCCATACAAAACAGTCCAACTGTTTATTGCCAATAAATAATACTTTTCTGAAAGATCATTTTTGCCCGCATTGCGATATGCTTTTGCGATTAAATCAAACCAACGAGGTTTTAAATCAGCAAGGCTTGAATTTAGATTTGATCGTGATGAGCGAATGGCCTCAGCAATATTGCCAAGTTTAAATTGTGTCTCAGCAATGTTGTATTTTGAGATTTGGAAATTTTCA